>CAMBSL010000150.1 GCA_945870455.1 Pirellula staleyi DSM 6068
GTTTGCGTTCTCCCGCTCGCGTGATTCGAACCATCCACCCCCGAGTCGCGACTCCTTCGTATTCGATTCGAGTAATGCCTTTGTTTTTTTTGCTCATGTTCCAATTCTAATTCTAAATTCTTCTGGCACGTCCCTCTTCGTTGTGCGACTCACGACGGCGGAGCGTCGTGCAACGAAATGATG
Organism: Pirellula staleyi DSM 6068; assembly: GCA_945870455.1. Lineage (GTDB taxonomy): Bacteria > Planctomycetota > Planctomycetia > Pirellulales > Pirellulaceae > JBKCUI01. Next base: position 184 of record CAMBSL010000150.1, read on the forward strand.
CACCTAAGCATAGTATGCCAATGCCCAAGGGTCTAGGAGGGTGTCAACCTTTTGAGCAGTCTTGATGCTTAACCATGTTTATCTCCACCTAGTGGCACGGATTGCAAGTTTTGTTGCACTGTGCAATCTAGTTACCAGGCTCTGCCTGGTAACTCAATCCAAGCGAGGCTCCGCCTCGCCGAAATGCATCCTTAGTTTGTGAACTCGGGAGGCAGGAGCCTCCATACCAATGCGTTCCCAGGCAGAGCCTGGGAACGAGTAGTCTCCTGTGCGACGTTAATTCCATTCGGTGGCACTACGGCGTTGGCGGCCCGGCAGGTGCAACCTACCACAGGTCGCTCTTACCGAGAGTGACTTTGCGCTGTGCTCCTCATCGCAAAGCTTCGGATTCCTTTAAGAATTGATCGCAAAGCTCATGGATCCGATTGGCGATTCGTCTACAAATATCGGGATTTTGAATGTCAAACCTGTTTTCCGTCAGCCAGCGAACCCACTGAGAGATCGATAGGCCGCACGACAACTGACTCAAGAAACGACACTCATCGAGGGAATCGATCGCATGCGCTGGATGTACTTCAGCGTACGCTGTTAATGCAATTTGCCACCAATCCTCATCGTGGGATTGACCCTCCAATCCGCTGGCCCTCAATCCGATTAGACTCCCAAATAGTCGTATGAAGTCCAAACCTGGCCAATCAAGCTTTGCGGCCCCAAGATCGACAATCGATGAGAATTTCCCCGAAGAGTCGACGAGTAGGTTCGCATGCCAAAGATCTCGGATAATCCAATGGCACGTCCGCTCTCGAACGCTGCAAATCTCCATAAACGGTTCTCGAAAAGCAATCAAGCGGACGAGCAACCGCAGGCACTCAGTCACTCGTTCCGTCAGCTTCGCTTTTGCAAAGAACCCTGAGTCACTGACATGCTCAACCATTGGATTGTCGAGCGACTGCATGAACCGCTTGCGTTCTTGAATGGAACCCGATGGTTGTCGTCGTTCTGAGAGTTTTAGTCCTTGTTCGTCGACTGCGGAAAGCGTCGTCCGATGGATGTTCCCAAGGACGGAAGCGGAGTGACGAATCAAATCAACATCAACATCCGCGCGCTCAATAGGTCGCCCGCTCACCCAATCGCACAACGTCCAAAGATGGTCCCCGAAAGGCAGGATCCAATGCGACGTTGGACTCGATGCAACCCATCGCATCAAAGTCGGAAACGGCTGACAAGCAAGCTCGCCGCGAGCAATCCTGCGTTGGCTTGCCGAATTAATCGCCTGCCAGAAGACAATTTTGTCGCGGCTTGAAGCACTCGTCGGCCAGCTTCGAACGGCAAACGAGCCGATCGAATTTGTTAGTCGATAGATGCTCGTACCGCTAAAGCCACTTGAGGGAATGGATTCGAAGGAAAATGCGAGTTGCCGGACGAGTGACTCGCCGGTGCAATTCAAAACAACAGAACGGTTGGCTTTGAGGGCTAACTCGTCTAGAGATTTTTGATTCAAATCCGGAGCCTAAAGTTTGCTGAGTTCGATCAGTCGATCATTGGCTTGTTTCGCCAATGGGTGTCCGGCATGGTTGTTCGCGATAAACTCATAGAACTTGCGAGCGACATCGACCGAATTCTTCTTCTTTTCCCCTTTTTGGTCAGTCACCAACACTTCACTGCATCGGCCAGCTTCAAAGGCGGACCTCGCTTGCCAGTTCTTGATGTCATCTGGTGCTTGCGTGCCGCCATATCCGTACATCACTTTCTGGAACTCCGAAATCGCTTTCGCAAACTCTCTGTCTGCAAAAAAGACTTCTCCAAGCATGAAACGGGACCTCGCCCCCACTTCGTTTCTTTGATCGTCCGCCAATTCGCTGTAAAGCTGAATTGCCTCTCCTGTTTTCTTCTGGTTTTGTTTCGCATAGGCGAGTTCATACTTGGCGACAGGCATGTAAGGCGTGTCTGGGAGAGTTTCTCTCAGTTTTGTGATCCAGCCATCGACTTCCTTCCACTTCTTCAATTCACGAGCCGATTGGGCCCCATGCAGATACACTAGCGCTTTTACTTGCGATGTGATGCTGTCTGGATCCTGAGCGCTTTCAAGGCTTCGGCGAGTGATTTCGTATTGTGGCCAAGCGTCGGCGTATTTTTCTTGTTTGAGTAGACTCTCCGCGATCATGAACGAAGCATCGATGTTGAGATTGCCTCGTGGGAAGTCTCTTGTTTGCTTTCTAAATTGTTCAATAGCCAGCGCATATTGTTGCTGTTGGAAGTACGCCCCGCCAAGTTTATAAAGCGATTTTTCCTGAAGGGCAACGTCGACGCTACGTTTTGCGGCTACCGTGTAGGCTTTGATTGCCTTGTCGTACTTTGAACTTTCGTACTCCGCTTGCCCAACATGGAAGTAGGCTTCGGCGGCTAAAGGGCTGTCTGGAAAAAGTGACGTGAGTTTTAGAAAGACTTCGTTGGCTCGCTCAACTTCCCCTTTTGACTTGAGAGCCCAAGCGAGTTCGAAGTAGGCCTTATCGAGGAGTGGAAAATTCGGTGTGGTTTCGATCAGTTTCTGAAATGTATCGATCGCTAAATCATTTTGCTCAGTTGCTCGGTACGCGAGCCCAAGCTCAAAGGCAGCTTTGGGTTTTTGTTCGGCAGGGGCATTCGCTTTAAGCAATTGACACAATACGAGAATGGCTTCTTTAGGCTGCTCCAATTGACGTAGACAGATGGCTTTCGCGACTCGGGATTCAAACCCCACGCCGTCTTCGCGACTCTCAATGGCGATGGGTTCGAGGAGTTTCAATGCCGGCCCAAATTGATCCTGTTGAATGAGAATGAACGCTTTACCATACGTTGCGTAATCGACAAGCGATTTGTCTTTGGATGTTGCGAGAACCGAATCGTATGCGGTCAAAGCGCGTTGGAAGTCATGAACACTGGCGGAGATTTGGCCGAGACGGAACTCGACTTGTGGTTTGAATCTTGTGCTTGGGAAGTCCTTAAGAATTTTTTCCAACGTGCTCTTGGCATCTTCCTTTTTGCCACCTGCGTTTTGCGCCTCCGCAAGGATCACCAAGACTTCGTCCGCTTGCGGCCAAGTTGCGTTGGCTTGATTTGACTTCTTCAGCGCATCGATCGCGTCGTCGAATTTCTCAATCTTTAACAGGCTCGACCCCTTTAGAAAGAGGGCCTCTGCCCTGGTCAACGGATCTTTTTGATCGATTAAGGCCGTGTTGGTCAGCTTGATAACCTTGTCGTACTTAGCGCTCGAGTAGAAAGCGGCCGCGAGCCGCAGTTCCCACGACGACCGCATCGGGTTGGTGGGTTCGGAGGTGATGAGTTGCTCGAATGCGGTTGCGGCCGATTCGTGCTGACCCAACTGCAGCGTAGCTTCCGCCCGAACGTAGGCTACGTCGGAGGCAAGTGGATCGGTTGGAAACCGCTTAGCAAACGCTTCGCTCCAGCGTTGAGCATCCGCTTGGGCGCCCATTTGCAACGCTGCGAAGGCTGCGTTGTAGGTTGCTCGCGGAGCGATGGGGTCGTCCGTATGCTCGAGGGCGATTTGTTCGTACAAGACTCTTGCTTCCGCTTTTCCTTCCGTAGTTGCAGACAAACCGTCCGCAAGATCCATCTTCAAAGAAGCCGCTGACGGCGATTTGCTTCCCCACGTAAGCGCATCGCGAGCGATTGGAACGACATCGGCTGATTTGCCTTTCAAGATAGCGATTTGACACATCCAATGTGCCGCTTCGGCTGCGCGATCGTCTTTCGTAATGAGCAATCGCTCGAAGGCCTTCGAGGCTTCATCGAACTTCTTGTCCCGCAGCAGGGCTTGGCCAGCCGCTAAAGACGAGTTCTGCGAGAACTGCGAGTTAGGAAAAAGCTCCGAAAGCCTTTTGTAGATTTCTGCCGACTCCTCGAATTGACCCGCTTTTGCGAGCGCAAATCCATATCGGTAAAGAGCATAGTCCGCATTTGGGCTCTTTTCAAAATCCTTGGAAGACACGACTTGCTTGAGCAAATCGATGGCTTGTTTGGCTTGCTCGTTTTTCAGCAAAATCTCAGCGCTTCGCAATTTCACTTCACGCGCCAAAGGATTTCCCGGGTACTTGGCCAAGAAGGCATCGTAGTTCTCTTTCGCAAGTTTGGTTTGCTGCTGTTCGTCGTAGGACAAACCAAGTCCAAACAACGCATCCGGTCGAACGGATGACGACTCCATCGAGCGGTTCTGGACCAATTGACTGTAAAACGAAATGGCTCGATCAAGGTTTCCAAGGCGGGACTCCGCTTCGGCTGCGTAGAATAGCGCTCTGTCGGAAAAACTCCCATCTGGGTACTTTTCGATCAGTGCCGACAAAACCTTGGCCGATTCTCCGAATGCGTCTTTGCGGCTTTTATCTTCCGCAACCATGCCTTGTTGAAAAAGGCTCCAGCCAAGGTTGACCAACGACTCTTCGCGTTGTTTCAATTCGGAATCTTGAAGAGCAAGTTTGAACTCCGCGATCGCGGCCGGATAGTTCGGCTTCTCTTTTTGTAGATAACAAATCCCAAGGAAATGCCTCGCGCTGGCAACGAGAGGGTCGGTCGGATACTCCTTGATCAAACGATTCCATAGCTCAATGGCACGCGGAAATTCGCCATTGTTCTGGGAGTTGGCAGCATCTGCGAATAGCTCGCGAGCTTTTTCTTGTTTCCTCTCTTTTTCCGACGGCAAGGTCGCGCCTTTTTGGCCGTTCTGCTTGGGAGCTTGCATTCCAGGCTTGGGAGTTTGCGTTCCTGGCTTGGGAGTTTGCGTTCCTTGCCTCACGCCCCCTTGCTGGCCAAATGACGTGGAAACCAGCAATCCACTCACAAACCATGCAGCAAATAGCCGCCGAGCAGCTTGCTTTGCCGGTGTCACTTCGTTGGTTTGCTTGACGATTCGATCGCGGTTTTCCATAGTAATCCCGAGAGTAACGCTAAAAAGAACCATGATTCGCTAGCTAAAAGATGTCGGATGCACGCAAGCGGTGTTGGCCGAAACAAGTCTGTAGTTTACCGTATTACTGATTACTGACCAATCGGAAGGTTTCGACTCTGAGCGTGAATGGTTTTGAACTAGCTAGCAACTTTTGCCAAGCGAACCTTGCCTAATCGTTAGATGTGGGAACTTTGGTTCCCGTGCCCTCGGATTGGCTCGTTTTGCCCTCGGATTCACTCGTCCGCTCACTCCATTTAACTTTCTGACATGCACATTCTCGTTACGGGCGGCAACGGTTTCATCGGCTCCCACCTTACCGAACGATTGCTGGAGGCTGGCAATCAGGTCACCATTGTCGATGACTTAAGCACCGGACAACGTAAGAATTTGAATCGCGTGGAGAATCACCCTAGCCTCCGCGTTCTTCATGCCGACCTTGGTAACCCGGAACTCGTCCACGAGGTGTGCAAAGACGTCGACGCCGTATACCACCTCGCGGCCGCGGTCGGGGTTGCTTTGATTGCACAGCAACCTATTCAGACGATTCATCGCAATATCTATCCGACCCAACTGCTGCTCGAAGAATTGCGACGCATCCACCTCACGGGCAAGCAAGTCACCATGTTCTTGGCCAGCACGAGCGAAGTGTACGGCAAGAATCCCAAGTCGATTTGGAACGAGAACGACGATCTCGTCTTTGGCGCGACGACCAAGCCCCGGTGGAGCTACGGCGCGAGTAAAGCCATCGACGAATTCTTGGCACTGGCCTGTGTGCGCGAATGCGGGATGAATATCGTCATCGGTCGATTCTTTAACGTGGTTGGGCCAAGACAATCAGGCGCATATGGAATGGTCTTGCCGCGATTCATTCAAGCTGCCATCGCGGGTAAACCTTTGATGGTCCACGACGATGGCAAACAAGAAAGATGCTTCGCACACGTTTCCGATGTTGTGGCTGCCGTCCTAAGTCTCATGAACACTCCCCGTACTTATGGTCGGATCTACAACATCGGTGCCGACCAACCTATCTCGATTCTTGAAATGGCCAAGCGGGTGATCCAGATAGTCAATCCAAAGTCCACCGTTGAGTTTCAATCGTATTCGCAAGCCTACGATGACGATTTTGAAGACATTCGAAGACGCGTCCCCGATCTAACGCGTCTCAAGCAAGCGATCGATTACAACCCGACGTTTTCCCTCGACGATATCATTCGCGATGTTTGGCGATCCACGATCGAATAGAATGCGGTTGGCGTCCATGTTGAACCGCCTTCCCTCAAAGTAAGCACCCGCACATGAGTTTCCGAGTCTTACTCATCGGAAGCTTACTAGGGTAGGCTACCGCCATCCCAAAGATGTTCCGGATTGGGGACAAACGCGAGATTGCCGGTCACACTAACGACAGCCCGAGGACCTCCGCCGCCGCCACCCGGTACAGCCCTTCCACCTTCCATGATCTGCCTTTCGAAATGAACAAGCCATACACCGGGTATTTTGGATCGACGGATTGAACCCTCAACGTTTGCCGAAATCATATCGAACATCATTCGCTTTGCAGCACTTGCCGTTTTTGGTTTTTCTTCTCATTGCTGACCCAACGCCACACAAAAAGTGGCAGTCCCAGCAACGGTTACGAGGAGCAAAATGAGAATGGAACTCGATACGTTTCGAGCCGCTAAAAGGTTTCGAATCATAAAAAGATCTCCTTATGCGAGCAGCAGGTTGAGATCTACCAGACGTAGTTTGGGACCATTGTCCCGGACAGGCAATTGGCCGGGACAATGGTCCCAGCCTACGGTCCTTTTCATTCCGCCGATCGCCTTCGCTTGTGAAACGAAACGCCCGTGGATTGAACTAGACTTTAGGCTAGCATAATTGATATGCGACAATTGATTGACTCCAGGATTATTTCGACGACAAGCCTAATCGGCACCTTTCGGTACCCTATTTGTCTCCCTATTTGCTTGCATATTCAAATGGCTTCTCGAATGAAGGCCAATCGGGTAACTTGGAGGGAACCAAAAAAGAGAATTTTCGTTTCACGAGTTAAGTTGATGCACGATGCCTACCATTCGACAACTACCTATCGGTTTGGTTAACAAAATCGCTGCTGGCGAAGTGATTGAGCGACCTGCCAGCGTCGTCAAAGAGATGCTTGAAAACAGCATTGACGCGGGGGCATCCCATATCGAATTGGCCGTTGAAGGGGGCGGAATCGAGCTGATTCGTATCAGCGACAACGGTTGTGGAATTTCGTCGGAACAACTTGAACTCGCGGTCGCGCCGCATGCGACCAGCAAACTCGAAACGAGCGACGATCTATTCGACGTTCGGACGCTCGGGTTCCGTGGGGAAGCGCTCGCATCCATCGCCGAAATCAGTCACCTAAGTATGCGAAGTCGGACAGCGGACAGCGAGTGCGGATTCGAGTTGGTCGTCAAAGGGGGCGATAAGGAACCAGTTCGACCTTGCGCTGGCCCCATCGGCACAACCCTCGAGGTCCGACATTTGTTCTTCAATACCCCCGTACGTCGTAAGTTTATGAAAACATCGCAGACGGAAATGGGACATGTCATCGAAGCCTTTACGCGAATCGCATTGGCATTTCCGCAAGTTCACATGACTCTCACGAACAACGAACGCATTCTTCACGATTTGGTTCCTACCGAACGATGGTCCGAACGCATTCGAGCGTTCTTTGGGGACGAAGTCGCCGATTCCTTGATACCGATCGATCAACGGGACGAACGGGTCGGAATCCGTGGCTATGTCTCCGATCCTTCGGTCTCGCGCGGCAACAATCGTATGCAATATCTATTTCTCAATGGGCGTTACATCCGCGACCGTTCCCTGCAACATGCATTAGGAGAAGCTTATCGCGGGCTACTCATGGTCGGTCGCATGCCGGTTTGTTTCTTGCATGTTGAGGTTGATCCAAAGACGGTCGACGTCAATGTCCATCCAACCAAAGTGGAGGTGCGATTCGAAGATAGCGGCGTCATTTACAGTCGACTACTACATAGTTTGCGAACGAAATTTCTCAACAGCGATTTGGTGGCAAAGGTTCGAGCACCCTCGGTTCCTGTGGTTCCACCTACTTTAGCTGAATCCAACTTTCCGATGACCACAACGCATCATGTTTCGAACGAGTCCGAATTACTTGCGTGGGCCAAGTCGAATGCACCGGTTGCCCTTGGAACCCCGGGCTTGGGAGCACTGCTCGGGAACGGAATTCCGGAATTCCGCCCATTTTCTGGTTCGAACGTGCCCAATACGGCGACGTTAGGTAGAGCCGCTGCTCGAATCGACGACCCCTTCTATTCACCCCCGGAACGACACGTTTCGATGCAATCTGGCCCAGCTATTGCAACGGCTTCCGAAGAACAATCGGAACCGGAAATGGCATTTCCAAGATCCCCATGGGCCGACGAAACAACGAACCAAGAACGCGTTGATTCGACTGCCCAACCCATCGATGGTTCGCATAAACAGGTAGGCTTCCAAATTCATAATCGCTACTTGGTCACGCAAGACGAAGCCGGAATGGTTGTGGTTGATCAACACGCGCTGCACGAACGCATCTTGTATGAGCAGATCAAGAACAAGATCATGTCAAAGTCGCTCGACATGCAACGTTTGCTCGTTCCGGAGCCAGTCACGCTGACACCGAGCGAAGCGGCGGCGGCAGTCGATTCTCGCGAAACACTAGCTGAGATCGGTATTGAGCTCGAGCCCTTTGGTGGCGATACCGTGTTGGTTACCGCTTATCCAGCGATGCTGGCCAAGATGGGGCGAGCAGAGATGCTTCGACAAGTGCTTGAGCCCCTTATGCAGGGTGGCAAAAAAGCCGACGCTCGCAATTTGTTAGACGAACTGATGAACATGATGGCATGCAAGGCGGCCGTCAAGGCGGGCGATAAATTGACGCCTGACGAGATCACTGCATTGCTGGAACAACGCCAACACTTCCAAGACACGCATCACTGTCCGCATGGTCGACCGACCGCATTGTTCTTCTCAAGAGAACAACTCGACAAAATGTTCAAACGAATCTAACGCTCGGGTCAGGACGGATTGCAATGACGCTCAAATCGTCCGGCTTGCAAGGTTGGTTTTCGATCCCCAGCATGCGTGCATGCGCAAGATCGGTCAACGACGCAAGCGACGCCGGCAGTTTGCCTTTGCGGATGCGTTCAACCACTTCGCCAATGCTCAAGTTGTCAAACAATCCATCGCTTGCAATCAGAACCGTATCGCGTTGACCCAGTGCGATCGAGGGACCAATCTCGATACGCATTCGCGGATCTCCTACAACATTGGAAACAATATGGCGGTCCTCATGATGCATGGCTTCCGTCGCACACAACATTCCCGACTCGACCGCAAACCCGACCGGAGAATGGCTCACCGATTGGTACCGGATACGACCGCGAATCCCAGTTACCAAAATCATCGAATCGCCGACATGGTAGGCGCGAATGGTGCCGCGATGGCATTCGACAACTGCAATCGTGCAAGCAGCACCGATCTTGAGCTCTTGGATGGCAATGTTCGCTTGCTCAATTCCATCCAGTATTGCGACCCGCAATCGGTCGGGGCCACTGTCATGTCGTTCAATCGACTCGGACAGCATTTGCAACGCGATGCACGAGGCCTGTTCTCCACCTCGCATCCCTCCACATCCGTCTGCCACGGCAAAGACAGCCGTTTCATCGTCGACACGGATCATGCCGATCGCATCTTCGTTGGGTGTATCCTTGAATGGACTACGCCGTGAATAGGCGCATGATTCCCAAACGCCTTCGTTTTGACAAACGAATTCGCTCATTTCTTGTCGCAATAAAAATTGTGTTTGGGAAACAATGGACATTGGGAACAGACCTGGATGTGTGAAAAGACATCCCAACTATGGGTCATCAGGCGATGAAAACGTTCGGTACTCCTAGACTGACAGCCAAAACTCTTCGAAAGTGTAGCGAAAAAGTCAACTTTGACGACAGGAACCAATCCTCCGGCCCATTAACCCCGCAAAACCAAACTTGCTAGCTATTCGTGCGGACTCGTCACTCTGGGGGTTTGGGTAAGATATGCGGATTAATTCGGTTCTTCTCAGTCTTTCGAGGAAAACGGTCCGATGGACCAGTGGGACACAGCCGACAAAAAGTAGCAGGCACGCTCCGCCGTGCCGCAGCCGAGCTTTTGCCAGGATTCCAGGTGGACGGCACATGGAATATGCCTACTACTTTGGGAATTGTCGGCTGTGACCGGTAGGGACGCGTTTCTTTTTGGACTCACCTTTTTGAAGCTCTCGATGACAGGAATACCGAGCATGGACGCAACGATCCTTAACAAGAATCGAAAATCACTTGGTCGGCAGACACTTAGCCGTCGCGATTGGATCATTGCTAGCACCGTTGCAGCTGCCTGCCTTGCTTTCCCGTCAGCGGCGAACGCACAATCGGGATCGAAATCAACGCAACCAAAGGAAAACGAGGATACTGGTCTCTTTCGCATTCGGGCGGTCTTAGAAGTAAACGGTGAGATTCGCCTCAAGAGCCAGTCGACAGACGCGTTGAGCAAGTCTGGCAAAGCACTTGCGGCCAAAACCGCGCCGATCAAAGCCACCTCCACCGTCGAGTTCGATGAACAGTTCGAGACAACCGATCAATTAATAGGATGCCGTTCCTACCAACACTTTCATGAAGCCAATTCGGAAATCCAAATCGATCGACACGTCACCAAAACGAGTTTGCGAGAAAATTGCCTAGACATCGTGCGGCTTGGAACCAACGAAGGACTTGTGACAGCATCCCCGGACAACCCACTCTTTGCTGCCGAACGCGATTTGATCGAAGGTCCCATCAATACGATGTTCCTCGACCAAATTCTGACCGACGAGGAAGTGAACATCGCGGACAAATGGACGATCGACAACGACGTCGCCTGTAGATTGCTCAGTATGGATGCAATTCATGACGGCAAGCTGGTGGTGTGCTTGGTCGATGCAAACAAAGAAAAAGCTCAGCTGGAAATCAATGGGAGCATCTCAGCCTCGGTTCGACAAGTCCCAACGACAATCACCATCGAAGGAAAAGCACAGCTCGATCGCACTAGTGGAACCATCTCATGGCTTGCGATGAATCTGGACGAGACACGCGACATAAGCGAGGCAGAACCTGGCTTTCATGTTGTTGCTCAATTAAAGATCCTTCGTTCGAAGATTGAAAGCATGACATCCGGCTTGACCTTGAACGACGTTGCTTCCCGCGTTGGCAATCTCAATTCGGCAAGCCTGCTCCAGTTTCAATCCGATCAAGGCTACTATCGATTCATAGCCAACCGAAAATGGTCGACCTATCGAGACAGCGGCGAGGAGGCGACATTGCGATACATTGTCAACAACCGAGTCGTTAGCCAATGCAACGTGACCAATATGATCGACTATGAGCCAGGGCGTCAATTGAGTCTTGAAGGCTTTCAAGCCGACGTTCGAATCTCGGTCGGAAGAGCTTTGTTGGAAATCGTTGAAAGCTCAGAGCGAATTTCCGCCAACAAATTGCGATTGCTCAGAGTGGTTTCGCGTGGCAGCGTTCAAGGAGTCGACATCCAGTGGGTCCACTATCACATTTCCAACGATAACGGACGTCGCGTTGTGCTGACGTTTACGTTGAACGAGGCTAACTTGGAAATCTTCGCGGAGGAAGATGCACAGCTGGCAGGCTCCTTCGAATTAATCGATTGGCCCACCAAGCTAGATGCAAAATCCGTTGAATCGGCTGCTGCGGCAGACAACGCAACGGAGGGGAGCAAATCGCTCATCGTGCCTAATACCAAGACGAGTAGCCAACCCATTCGTCCAAAAATGGCGCGATAAATGCACCGTTTGCGGCAACTCACGTTCGGCAAGTACGGCCACATGCTGAATCGCCGTCAGTCTATCTCGCCCGATGGCGAATGGGTGGTTTACGATACCCGCAATGAGGACTCTCATATTGCGAGAACGCATGCCATCGAGATGGTCAAAATGGAAACGGGTAACATAGCCTCACTTTATCGGACCAGGAACCAAACAGTCCACGGGCCAGGTGTGGGGGCAGTCGCATTCCATCCAAGCGATCCGAAGATCATTTTTATCCATGGTTTAGAATCTTGTTCGGCCACGAATCCTTATTCGGCCGCCCGACGCTTTGGGGCGATCGTCGACGTCGCAGAACCCTGGGAGTATCTTCACGCCGAATCGCGAGTCGTCTCGCTGGATGCGGTAACCGCCATGCCCAGTTACGGGCTGCTTTCGGGTGGTACGCATGCTCATAGTTGGAGCACAAACGGCTGGATAAGTTTTACGTACAACGACGCTTACCTCGAAGGCCGAGCTCGTGTCGATAACAAGGTTCGAGACCTGCGGACTGTCGGCTTCATGGTGCCGGGAATGGAACTCGCATTCGACACACCTGAAACCGAGCACGAGAATTTCATCGGAGCGTATGCAGCTTTCATTGCCGTCGAGGTGAAAGCGGAGGTTCCGCACGGAAGCAACGATGTGGAACAGGCTGTGGAAGAATGCTGGATCGGTACCAACGGCTATAAAGATGCGGCTGGCAACGATCACCAGCATGCTCTCGCGTTTCAAGGTGCGGTGCGCGACGAGCAAGGAAATTTGCACCATGAAGTCTTCGTCTGCGATTTGCCAAACTGGAAAGAACTTTCGGAAATAGGCGGCGTTCAACCTGCACCACGACAGGAGGGAATTCTCGCATCGGTACCTTGCTGTTCGCAGCGTCGTTTGACACGCACGGTGCAATGCAAGTACCCGGGAGTTCAAGGGCCGCGAAATTGGCTGGTCTCATCTCCGGATGGCGAGCACGTTTACTTTCCGATGCGCGATGATGCTGGCATCGTTCAGTTGCATCGGGTTGCGACGAAAGGGGGAGCTTTAGAACAAATGAGTTCCCTATCGCATTCGATCGAAGGGCAGATTTCTCTCAACGCGCATGGGACGGAATGTGCATTCCTTTCAGACCAGCGAGTATGTCTCGTGAATTTGGGAACGGGCGAGCACGCCTGGTTGACAGGCACCACGGAGCACAAACTGTTTGGGGCAGTGCAGTTCGTACACGACGATCGATGGGTACTTAATGGCTACGTGGGAAACCAGCCTGATCACTATGCTCAGATTTTTGTTTGTGAATAAGTCCGCCGATCGTGCGGAAGTGCATCAACCTAAGAAATCTAGCTCCCCTCGATCCG
>CAMBSL010000151.1 GCA_945870455.1 Pirellula staleyi DSM 6068
GCGTTGGTATCGTAGAAATGAACGCGGGGGATGAGTTCGGTTTCTGAACACGAATCCTGATCACTTGGCTGTCGAACCTGCCATTCCCGTCTGTAACTCCTACTGCTAGGTTTTGTTCGCCGATTTGATCGAGACTCGGTTGCCATGACAGAATCCCACTTGTCGCATGTACTCCAACGCCTTCGAACGGTGCCAAAAGTGAATAGATCGACGCTCCAGGCCTAGCATTAAGCGACTCTAGCTGGTAATTGAATTTCCGCCCCGCTTGGATCTCTAATAATGGAATGTCCAACAACTGCAGCGGCAGATCTGATGTTGAGATTGGTTGGAGAAGAAAATCCAAATCGGATTTAGTTTCATTTACAACTAGCGCCGTCTGATAGCCTTGAAACGGAAGAAGCGGGAAAGATTGTGCATAGCCGAGCTTACCATTGGAACGGACAGAATACGTTCCAGGGCTTAGTCCCACGATCTGGTACGCACCGGTGGGATCCGTTGTTGTGAATGTTTCCCCTGTGTCGAGCCGAGCGTTGTTGTTTCCGTCCAGATAGACAACGACACCTCCTAAAGGAACAGTTGACGGAGGCGTTTCTCGCACGAACCCTTTGAGTACTCCTGTTCCCTGTCGAATATTGAGCTCAAGCAACTGAATGTCGCTCCCACCTTGGCCATCGGATGCTCTAACTTCGACTGTCGTAGTGCCTGGAACTGGGGAATTCCATGAGAGTATTCCAGAGGTTGGATCAATCGATATTCCTTGAACTTGGTTTACAAGACTGTAAGAAATATCGTCATCGTCTGGGTCAACAGCCTGGACCTGGTAAAGATAGTTGTTGTTCAAAATGACTGGAATGGACGCAATCACGGTTTGATCGTTTGCATTGATGAACTGCAAGTCAAATCGAAGCGGTCGATTGGAATCAAAGGAGACGTCAAAGCTAACTGTTTGCCCCGGTAAAGCACCTGCCTTAATGCCAGAGAGATTCTGCAAGCCGAAGCCTGGAATCGAAGCCCGTACGTCAATGGGTATGTCGCGAACAATAGAGTCACTTAATACGTCTACGAAAACCTCCGTGAAAACCGTGGCTGCCGCTGCCGAATCTCGTAAGAAATTCAGATCCCAGGTAATGCCGTCGGCCTGCCACGCAAGATCGACATACTCGGTCTTTATGTTTGCGATATCTCCACCGCCCACGAACTCCGAGCCAACGAACCGTCCTCCAGAAGTTGATGTCGATCCTCCACTTCCATTGCTAGAATAGGCCGTTCCGTCGGCAGCAACGCCGAATACGGCAGAGTCTGAAGTATCCTTGAGATTGGCATTAGCTATGAGACTGAAGTTGATGTTTTGAGACAACAATAATTCACGTGTAGAGGCGAAAGTAAGACTCGATGATACAGTTGTACGCTCTTCATCTGTAACCAAGACAACGCAGCGAACAGTACCGGGACGGAACTGGAAACTCCTCAAGGCGAAATCGATTCCGAGATATCCGTCTTCCGCGCCACCTTGCCCAGTCGATAGCAAACCAGTTGCCGTTTCGAAATCTGCGGCTGTCATGAGAGCGTCGGCCCCCGATCGAAGCACGCGACCACTCGACGTGAAACCTACTAAACCAAATCGATTGTTCGCCAACCCTGCTGCGGAAAGGGAAGAGTCCATAGACTGAATGATGTTGCCAAGCCACGCTTGCTCACCAGCCATAGAGCCTGACTCGTCAACAATGAAAATAATATCTGCCGAGCCCAAATCAGTTCCGGAATCGGGCACAACCATGGAAACCGACTGTATGGTTCTAGCTTCCATCGTGTTCAAAATGATCTTGGACGGTGTGACATTACCCCGTGCAACATTCGAAGCTCCCGCAATATCGAACTGTGAACTTGGACTTGAAACAATGAGAGGCGGATGATTATTCGGATCCGGGTGGATGCAAATAATGAATTCTTGAAAAGCGAGACCGCCACGTCCGTCGGACACCTCGACTTTCACTTGATGATCGCCGATTTGTTCGTGCGTTGGCGACCAACGAATCAATCCCGAAACGGGATTGATAGACATTCCAGAAGGATTGGTCGTTAAAGAGTAGTTCAGAACATCGTCGTCAGAATCTACGGCATCGACGTCGTACAAATAGTCTCGAGGATCTCCGATGCTGTTCGGGAAAACTTCGACGCTAAACAGATCGAAGCCAGGCGACCATCCAAGATTGTCGACACCTTCAATTCGAATTGCTCGGACTGGGTGCTTGAAGTTGATGGATGCCAAATCCAGTCCTTGACGGCCCAATTGGCGAACTTGTCCAAGCAGCATGAAATCATTGATTCCATCGCTCACATATACATTTGCCCGCTCACCCGCAGAATCGGAAGGATCTGTACTACGAATGTAGATGTCGTCGCCTGGGCCATCGATAACTATTTCGTCCACAAAGCCCAAAGTAATATACGAATCTCTGGGTATTGCTAACCAATCGACACCAAGATTCTGTGTGGTGTAAGGGCCGCTCCCAGGTGATCCAAGTACAATGTTCGGGTTGACACTCTCTACGCGCCCAATAACCCGATTTGGATTAATGTTGCCTCCATAGGGTTCGGTGATTCCACTCGAACCGGCCGCAAAGTATTCGAGCACGACATCTGGAAATCCGTCCCCGCGAACGCTGGTAGATACCATCGCTGAAACCACCGGCGTACTGGTAATCACGGGCGGTCGATTTGGGGGGGCCGCAATTAGCGAGACAGTGTATGTCTGAATTGCTGTGCCACCCCGTCCATCGTCAACTTGGACGACGACTTTATGATTGCCGATCTGAGCAACGGTCGGCGTCCAAGTAATCTTGCCAGTGGTTTCTGCGATGGTCATTCCAGCTGGCGATTCGGTCAGTCGATACTTGAGCGAATCGTTGTCCGCATCGATAGAAATGACTGGATAGACGTATTGTTTCCCAGACAGCGCCTCGATGTCAGGGATTGACGTGATCTCAGGCGGCGTGTTCAGTTTTCCATAGAATACAAGCTCGTAGTCGAATCGAATACTTTTGGGGTTGTGAAATGCTATCGCAGGCGACCCAGTGGTTGCTCCTGGCGCTAAGGTACCTCCGGGAACATGTTGCGAATAGTCAAAGAATGGAATTCCATCTGGGGTTCGGCCGTCAAAGCCAACGAAAGATATAGTTGGGTCGCTAATATTCTTCACACCAACAAGTAATGGCACATCACTCACAAAGGTACCGTCGTTTCTTGTCGCCAAGTTGACCAGAAGTTCCTTCGATCCATCATTGAAGGATGTTCTTGAATACAGCCCGGTATAGGCCGATGTTAGATCAACGTAATTGCGGAAATCAATGTCCCCGGCTTCCTTGATCAGCCCCTCTATGGTTAGTTCTGCAGTCACTGTTTGCCCAATGTCATCCGTCGCTTCAAAGACAAATCGATTGAGGCCGGGGCCAACAACAGCCTGCTGGAAAAAACTTGCACCATTGTCGAACACATCAACAGGTTTGCCGTTCACCTTTACGTACGAAATACGATTCTTTACGTTGGGAGCAGATAAACCAAACGCTTCGGTAATTCCAGAAAGTAATACTCTTTCGCCTACGCTTGCGGAATGCAGGGGTGCCGAAACAAAGATCGTAGGTGGTTGTGGAACTTCTTCTAATTCAGAAATTCCCGACGGCGAGAACGTAACGTGTTCCCATTGTCCTACTGCTGCAGTATCGCTTGCTAAACCCAACTGCTCGGTTTTTAGAGCATTTCCGTCCCAGAATAAGCGATACAGTCCCGAACCTCCATGGAACTCCTGCGTCAAAAGTATGTCGCCTATCATGGACTTGAACGAAGATGCGGGAGCACCTAGGATCCTACCGGTTCCGAAGTTGACTCCAAAAAAGTTCTCTCCTGGTGGTACAAGTTCGATATCCTCGATATTCACGCCCAAGGAATACGACGATACCGCTCCAGACGCATCGATTGCATAAAGCAGCCCCTGATCTTCTGCGCCTGCGATAATCTTTCCAGCTAATGGACCATAGCGATCCGGACGGTTGGGGACCGTTATAACTCCCTCGAGGTGCGTTCCGATCCTCGCGAGAAGAGTCGGCACAGCCGATGAATTGATGCGCCATACTTCACCGGATGTAGTTACGGCGATGAGGTCTCCGCCGAAGTCGCCCGTCCTGTCCACGTAAAGCGAACCTCGCATCAAACCGTTACCGTTACCAGGTAGACTTACCCAGGGGTTATCCACGATTGATCCGTTCTCACGGATCCTCAGTATCTCGCCATCGATGCCATTACCTGAGAACATGTCGCCTGCGGTAAACCCGCCCACGTTGCCTGGCCTGACCGTCGCAATCTTGACTTCGTCACCGAGACCGCGGACGTTTGAAAATTGCGTGTGATTGCCGTCTTTGTCAATTCTCTCAAACGCAATGGGATTTCCAGACGAGTAATTGACCGATATCACCACGGAGTTAGTTGGCGCATGGTGGTCGATGCCGATTGGCGAATTGAAAGGTGTGGAAATAGGGATAAATTTAATGGACTGAGGTGTCGAGCTTGCTGTTCCATTGCCATTCTCAATCCCAATCCCACTGCTGTTCGTGCCCGTCGTTTTCCCAATATTTGGGATCAAATTGGCACCTAACGTGGTTTGCGACCCTATCGTTGCGGTCGATAATCCGGTTGGCGAACGTCTTTGCGATTGAGAAGAAGCCCCTCCGGCAGGAACGGCCGCAAGACTACTAGCAGCGATGCGGAAATCAGTGAGCACAACTTGCGATGTGGTATCCTTATCCTCGTTTATCAAACGAGCAACCAGTTTTGCTTTAGTCCCAGGAGCGATCCCACCCAACCCGACTGTGATCGTTCCGTTCTCGATCCTTATGCCACTTGCGATCGCGTTCGGCAGTCCTTCTGTCGCGTTAAAAATCGAAGCTCGTTCGCTTTCAATACTCTGCACGAGCGAATTGCCAAACTCATCCAAAAGCGAAATCTCAAAGGCATCACGAATAAATCCACTTGCGGTCTGGTCGAAACCTAAACCGTTGTAGGAAAGACTGACTGCAGAGGAGTTGGCCGGAACTACAAAATCTTTCAACAATCCAACTAGGAACGAGTTACCCTCTCTTAGCACCGCCGAACAAGACTGAGATGTTACGCTACCCTTCGAATCGCTTGTACCGCCGTTCTCGAATACTGTCCAACCGGTTAGGTTGGCATCAAACGCGCATGTCGCACCAACGCTGATGGTAAAATTCTTCGTGTCCGAAAGTGTAGGACTACCATTGTCGGTCGCTCGGATAGAAATAGGGTAGTCACCGCTAGTTGCGCCCGCAGGTACTGCCCATGAGAACGCTCCCGTTGCAGAGTCGATCGTTGACCCGCTCGGTGCTCCAGCGAACAAGCTATAAGTCAACGTGTTGGAAGGAAGATCCGGATCGCTCGCGGATGCTGTAAACGAAACGGTTTGCCCTACAAGCACTTGCCGATTTGGGATGGTCTGCAGTACTGGTGGCCGATTGACTTCAAGCACAGTGACCGTGAAGGCTTCGGTGTCAAAAGCGCCTTCGAGATCGGTTGCTCGAATGATGACTTCCACGTTTCCTGGTCCCTGGGCTTCGGATGGAGTCCAACGGAACCGGCCTGTTGTTGCGTCGATTGTCGCTCCAATCGGTGCAACATCCAGCGAATACCGGAGCGAATCATTTGGCAGATCCGCATCCATCGCCAGTGTTTGGATCGATAGCTCGGTTTCTTCATTCATGAATTGATTTGGTATCGCCGTGATGACAGGCTCGGCATTGCCATCATAGGGTTGACCAATCGTCACATCGATCATGACGTCGTCGTAGCCACGGTCTCCTACTCCAATCCATGGTGATGGAGAAAAATGTTCTTCCCAACCAATGCGTACCTTGGAGGTTCCCGTCTCACGAACCCTAAGGTGTTTGTCTCCATCACCATTGTCGCTGGTTTCCTGGAGCACATAGACACCCAGGGTGGTACCTGCAGGGAAGGTTGCCTCGCTGGCAGTACGAAATACGGATTGCCGTGAATAGAGGACTCGGCGGTTGGCTAACGCAAACACCTCGGTTGAGTAGCTTGGTGAGCTAGGCAAAACTCCATTGACCGCTCCGTTTGGACCATCGACAACAAATAGCCCCATTTCATTGAACTCTTCGCGACCCATGATTAGTTGCGACGAGAGGGCGACGATTTGATCGCGGGTTCCTGGTAGTCCTCCCATTACGATACTGACAAAGCCAGCGGGAGCAGTTTCGGCTTCGCCGTCGATTCGCTGATTGAACGGGTCCGTGGTTCGATCGCTTCGATTCAGTTCGTTGATCACGATCAATGCGTCCAGTGGGCTCAGATTTCGGTCGCCATTGGTGTCAAGGTAGGAGTCGAGCCGATTTTGTCTTGCACCTAGGTCGCTAAACGCACCTCGAGAATTAAGTGCATTGATTACCACGAGTGCATCGAGTGGCGACACGACCACATCGTTGTTGACATCCAACGGACGAGCAGGATTTCGCCAGTCCGAGTTCATCATCAACCGCTGCTCTAGTCGTTCGAACATTCGTTGTCGAAAGAGATTCCGGGCGTTTGATCTTTGGCGACTAGCATTCAAACTGGCGTTGCGCGACATGATAGGATGGTGTGCTCCGGCGAAGGGGGGCGAAACATCTAGCTGGAAATCGTCAACCCTAGTCTAGACCAAATCAGGGCGCAAATGGTTAAACTTCGCGATACGCCTTATTTATGCTTAAATGCCGAGGTAGGATTCTTCGCAGCTAAGCACATCCGCAACTGTTTTTCAACCCAATTAGCCGTTGGGCGCTAGCCCCGGTTTTCCAATGGCTCGACATTCGTCGAGAACCGGGGCTAGCGCCCGTCGGCTATGTCAACGCCCATGATGGCCATCGAGGCATCCGTCGCAATGGAGAAACTGCTTAGTCGAGGTAACGGCCATGTTGACCGAGCCGCCGCCAATCAACATTGACTTCATGAACGACGTGATCGGCGGCTCCGGTTCACCGCCTTGTTATCGGACCTCGCTGTGTTCCGGGGCGGTTGACTAGAATCGTTGATCGAATTTGGGACTAACCTTGCGACTCCACGCAACTGCAATTCCAAGAGCCGGGACAAAGACGACGCAAAACCAAAATCCAGAGCCGCCCATCAATTTGTCATAGCCGAAGTAACGAAGCGACATTGCAAGCAACAGGTACGGAAGTGAGCAGAATGTTATCGGCCTTAGGACCTGCCGCACCCAACGTTCAGCAGCTACAGCCGGATTAGATAATAATATCTCCGCAATGAAGCCCAACAGAAGTCCGATAGTCGCAGCACCAAAAGATACAAACAGGACCGAATCGTAGTTCTGCTCGATAGCTCCAGCTTGGATCGCGTAAAGTCCAAACACCGCGACTGTAAATCCGACGCCGGCACCAAGTGCAACGCCAAACGCAAGAGGGCCGAATCGTGGGCTTTGTTTTGTCATTAAGTGAACGTCTCAAATAGTTCCGATAACGACCAAAATCAACTAGTTGTCGCCAAGTTACTTCCATTTAAGGAAACGCCCGATCGGCAATTCGGGTACATTTTTTTGTTCGGCATTGCTTTTGGCCTGGTTGGTCTATCGACTCTATGACAGGCTAACGTGCAGGATGGCATTGATTGGGACGAACGTCTGATCCTTGGGTGGGACGAACGTCCGATCCTTGGGTAATTCCAGCAATACCCCCGACTCCCCAACTTTCAGGAGTTTGCCTTCAAGTGTCGCTTGCTTATGCGCACTCATGCCGCCGCCCACTCGTAACGCTACGACAACGACCTTACCAGTCCACTCACCGATTATTTCCACCATTCTCGCACTCCTTGAAGTACAGTTGATTCCATTTGTCACGGTCAAATGCGTAATCGCGAAACGGCCGACCAGATTGCTAGAACCGGAATTCAAGCTGCCGAACTTGGACTTATCCCGATTTGGGAGCAATTGTCACTGAATTTATGGGAATTATCGCTGATTTGCAATTTAATTATCCCTGACCCCATCCAGCTATCTCGGTTTCGATACCCCCTTTGAAGGGATTTCAGCTCGATGGCCAACGACTTTCGTCGGCTTTCAAATCTGGCAAAGGATGTAGGCCAGGTCTACGATTGAACTGTCGTGTCAGCAAGCCCTCTCCCCGCCTTCGCAACGCTGTGAAGCATTTTTCCCTGCGTTTCGCTTCCACTGGCTTTATGCCAGTGGGGCGATAATTGGTGGCTACTAGCCGCAGAGAATGGGCCATGGCTCTCCACCGGTTTCATACCGGTGGAAGCAGCGTTTTTCGTATCCAAACGTTGCTTCCACCGAGTAAACTCGGTAGAGAGCCCGAGCCGAGGGCTTTTGCCTGTAGCTACTAATTGTTGCCTCCGTCGGGACAAGCCCGAACGGAAGGCTTAAATTCAAATCGCGTTCCATTTCATTGACGAAAATGCTTCACAGCTTCGGCCGCTTCGGGGAGACGGGGGCGGGGGGCGGGGGGTGAGGGGTAGAGCCTGACTTGGTAGCCTCAGGTTCAGCGGTTTGTTTACCCTTCGGAAACGCAGCTAGACATTTAATTCACGATCAAAAAATCAATCAAAACACAGTGCAAAACCCCTCACCACCAACCCCTCTCCCCGAGACCAGGGCGAGGGGAGCAAGATCAAACCATGTGAGTAAAGCACAGGCTAGCAGCCTGTGCTACGCGTGAATCTCATGCTGCCGCTCGTTTTAAAACATGCGCTGCGAGCTTTTCGACGCGATCAAACAGGAATTCGCGCCCATTCTCGCAATGATTCGAGCCTTCTATCACCATTGGCTTAAACGGAACTGATTGCCTAATGTGCTCTAATTACTTCATGCTTGTTCAAACGAGGAGGCGCAGATGGAAATTTTCATGGGATGTGCTGCAGGTTTTGTCGCGTGGTTTGTCATTCGATACTTCGTTGCAGGCTTCTATATCATCGATCAAAATCAACGTGCTTTAATCACCACGTTTGGGAGAGCGGATCGACTGGGTGAAGCTACGACCCTGGCTTTACCGCTCGCTGAAGCCTTGGCCCCGGATGAGCAAGAACGCTACTGTTATCCGCAGGTACGCGTCGTGCAACCCGGCTTCTACTGGAAATGGCCTTGGCAGCAAGTGCATCGCGTATCCATCGCGACGGCAACCATGAATATGGCGTACGATCCCGATCAACCACAAGCCAACAAGGGTGGAACCATCTTGGAGGCAGTCACCAAAGATCAACTTAATATTGGTCTCGATGGTCAGATTCGGTATGGGGTTTCGGAAGCCAATCTATATGCTTACCTGTTTGGCGTTAAAAACCCGATCGCGCACGTGATGGGTTATTTTGTGTCTGTGCTACGCGAAAGAATCGCGAACTTCGAAGCCCCTCCGATTCCTCAGGTGATGGTCGCAGGTGACACTCAGGCGGACGCCAGCGTTAACTTTGGTGTCTCAATCAATGACTTACGAAAGAACTTGCGCGACCTCAACGAACACATGGATCGCGAGTGCCATTCTTCTGCAGCCAGGTACGGAATGGTACTCGACGCATCGCTCATAACCGGAATCGATCCGCCTCCCGAAGTTGAATCGGCCTTGGCTGCCATTAATACAGCACACAACCAAGTATCGTCCGATATAAGTTTAGCGCAAGCTGCCGCAGATCAAAAAATCGTTCAGTCCAAGCGGGCTGTCGAAATTGAAACTTTAAAAGCTCAGGCAGAGATCGAGCCATTGGAGAGAATGGCGACGCAGCTTGAGTCATTAAAACAGAGTGGTTCCGGCGTACTCAAGGCATACGTGAGAAACGTCAGGATGTCACTATTCGGTCGCTCGGAACAAGCTTTTGTGGAGGTGGACTCATGATTGCGTTGACTGCATTCCTCATAACGTTCGTATTGTCATTCCTCATCGTACCTTTCGCATTGGCGATTGGACGCTTGTTCGGGGTGTACACCATCGTCCAGGAACGCCGATGTCATGTCTATGTTCTTTTCGGAAAGGTTGTCGAAATTATCGACGAGCCTGGACTCTATTTCCTATGGCCTCTTATGGAATGGAAGGCTCTCGTCGTGAACTGGCTTGGGAAATGCTATGTCCTTGACATGCGATTGGACCAAGTCTACCTGCGAAGTTCTCCGGTGAATTCCGAAGAAGGCGCGCCGATGGGAATTGGGATTTGGTACGAAATGTTCATAAGCGATCCAGTGGCATTCCTATTTAAAAACATGGATCCTCGCGGCTCGTTGTCGGCAAATGTTGCGAATTCCACCGTCCGTTGCCTCAGTAATTTGCCGCTGGCACTCATGATGGTCAACCGTCACAATATGAGCGCGACCGTACGAGATGAAGTATCGCCTCGATCCGATGAATGGGGCTACCGACTCGGTTCGGTATACATTCGCAAAGTTCATTTTCGTGATGCAGAAATGATTCGGCAGATTGAAAGCAAGGTTGTAAATCGATTGCGGCAAGTGACGAGTGCCATCAAACAGGATGGTGCCAACCAAGTGAGCATTATTACCAGTACCGCCGATCGCAAAGCGGCTATCGAATTTGCAAAAGCCGCCGCAATTCGGCCCGAACTTGTTGGAAATGCATTGAAGAAGATCTGTGCAGATAAAGAAACGTCCGAGGCAATGTTTACCATCCTAGAAACTCAAAAGCTATTGGACTGCAAAACTAAGTTGACGTTGCTCCCCCAAAAAAGCGGTTTGTTAACCGATTTGTTAGCGGCCCGAGAGCATGCGTCATAAGGATCAGGCAGAGATAAGCACATCGGGATGAGTCTTCGAGTGAAACAAACTGCTAGCCGAAGGGCGCTAGCCCCGGTTCTCGACGAATGTCGAGCAATTGGAAAACCGGGGCTATCGCCCACCGGCTAATTGGATTGAAAAACAATTGCGGATGTGCTTATTGGCAAGCCTGACAGCCCGAAGTACTTCAGGACTTGTCACATGAATGGCAAGAAATAGAGCCATTTGTTCATCCGCATGGTTACGCGACTCATGATGTGAATGGGCTTCAGCGAATCCGTGTAGATCGCAACGGATCCCGCTGTTCCTAAATCAAGACCGTTATTGTCTTGTTCGTCGTTCAACAACATCTTCACTGCGAGGATCCCTGGAGAACCTATTTTCGACGCGGAAGGCAATGTCCCACTGACCGCCCCTTGCCCTTCCCCGGTCGCCTCAAGAATGGAATCTACTTTGCCACGAAATAATCGGCCAGGATGACTCTTGAATACGAGTTCGACTTCCTGACCAGGCTTGACGTTGACTAACATCTGCTGTTTGTATGGCGCGTAAATGGAAAGTTCCGATGTGTCGATAAACGTACCCGCAGCGGCAGCAGGCGATGGGACGACAAATGTTCCTTCGCGAATGTTCCAGTTAGTCACAAAACCGTCTGCGGGAGCACGAACGGTACACTGAGTCAAACTAAACTCAGCCGTCTTAAGCTTCTCCTCAGACAACACGATCGCATCTTTGCTACCTGCATAAGCTGCGTTGGCTTGCTCGCGGCTAGCCTCGGTTTGCTTCAGCATTGCTTCGGCGGCCGAGTATCTTTCACGAGCGTCGATGAGTTCTTGTTTCGAGATCGTACCAGCCCCAGCCGCTTCGGACATATTCAGAGTCGACTTGGCAGCCCTCGCATCGGCTTCTACTTTCGCAATGTTAGCGTCAGCGACTTTGACTCCAGCCGCGAATCGCGCTTCATCACTTCGGGCGACCTGCAATGCGGCCTTGGCCTGATTGACGGTGTATTGATAGGAGGTGGGATCGATTTCGAATAACACCTCCCCTTTTTTAATCGGAATATTTGGCTTGGCCGAAATGCTGACAATGGGTCCTTGTACCCAAGGTACGATCGGCACGACATAACGACCGACGACGGCCCGCGACGAATAGGGCGAAGCATTTGTCCAAAGGATGATCAAGCCGATCATGGCCGCGACAAAGATTGTCGCGAAGATCGCAATGTTCCATGGTTGCGGTTTGATGTTGAAGACTCGGTAAACAAGAACGATCAACGAGACGAACAGGATAACAAAGATCCACATCATGATGGAGAAGTTCCTTTATTGCTGGATGTGGACGGACTGAAATCGATGAAAGCCCAAACAAACGCGATCGGCCAGAGCGCACCAAGGGTCAGCAAACTGCACCAGGATGCGACATTGACTGCACTCGCTTGTGGATGCTTCCTCGCCACGGCGATCTTTCCGGGAAGAGATCCAATCACTACCACCAGTGAGACGAAAAGGGTAATGATGATTCCGAAGACCACGAAGGCCATGTAATCAAAAAAATCGAGTTGCATGCTGCCTCGTTTGATTTCGTAATTTTGTAAAAGAAGTGCATTTAAGCGAACAATAGTCCCATCGATTAGTGTCATCGATTGCGATCTCGTGAAATCGTAAACGAAGAACTAGACCGTCGGGAAGAGGTTTGCAGGCTTGTCCAGATTCTGTTCCCGAAAAACAATCGACAAACTAGGTCTGGATCGCAAAAATAGTACAATCGGCCCACGATTTAGTTTTCCTGGGTGGGATTTTCATCGAGTGAGTTTGGGATTCGCTGAATTCGATTGATTGGTTGTCATCACTTTTTCTTTCACGTTGAGATCCATTTTGAGTTGGACCCAGGCTACTTTTTTCTTGTTTGCTTCCGTGATGGCTACGGGTTCGCATGCGCTCGCACGGCAGGCTGACGCGATCTACTACAACGGATCCATCCTGACGATGGCAGGCGCAACGCCAAGCTACGTCGAAGCGCTGGCGGTGAAAGGTGGAAAAATCGCGTTTGCTGGGGGCAAGGAATCGGCGATGCAAATAAAGAGCGACACAACCAAGCTCATCGATCTAGATGGCAAGGCGTTGCTGCCAGGTTTTCTCGATGCACATAGCCACTACATCAACTCACTCCTGGTGGCGAATCAAACAAACCGTGCCGTCATTGGAAAAGGTGTCGATTACCTTTTCATCGGAGAGCTGCCTTTTCTTACGAGCCCAACTTCCAGTTTACTTAGTCTTGGATGCTGCTCGCATGAGCAGTTGGAAGAGTTGCGATGTAAAAATAGCAATCGTCGAGTTTTTTAACGCTAGGTAGTTTGTATCGATTGTTCCAGTGCTTTCGCGGGCGTCTTTGGAAGAATCCCTAAAAACGGAACAACCCATCCCCCGGATTGCCGATAGATGATCTGATCGATCATTGTCTGACATAACAGTTTGGGTACACGCCATGCATTCGAAATTT
>CAMBSL010000152.1 GCA_945870455.1 Pirellula staleyi DSM 6068
GATGTGTTGCGAAGCGCAGCACCAACGGGAAAATCATCATCCAGCCAAATCGACGTAAACGGACCGGTCGGGTTCGATTTGGCTAGGGTCTGCAACTCGATCGCAATGTTCTCTTTGTCTTGTGCCGCTTGGACCAGATTGACCAGCGACTGCGATTCTTTTTGCTTGGCTTGTTCTAAGGATATGGATTGCTCGTCCGTCGGCAGAGGTAAAAACGGACGTGTTGTGTTGACGTTCCCGTCCATCGCAGGGTCCGCCGCGCTGTAAAAAAAAGCGTACATGGAATAGAACTCGCGGGTGCTAATTGGGTCGTACTTATGATCGTGGCAAACAGCGCATCCACCTGTCAACCCAAGCCATGCTTGAATGGTGGTGCTCGTTCGGTCGACCGCGTAGCGAAAGAGAAACTCTTCGTTGATAGCCCCCCCTTCGCTCGTTGTGACATTCGATCGATTGAAGCCGGTAGCAACCAATTGAGATTGAGTTGGGTTGGGGAGTAAATCGCCAGCCAACTGTTCGATGGTGAATTGATTGAATGGCATGTTTGCATTGAAGGCATCGACGACCCAATCGCGATATGCCCATGCTTGCCGTTCGTTGTCCAAGTGCAAGCCGTGCGTATCGCCATAACGGGCAACATCGAGCCAATGCTTGGCCATCTCCTCACCAAAGCCAGACGAGGCAAGATACTGGTCAACGAGCTTGCGATAGTTTGCATCGGACGGATCCGCGACGAAACCCTCGACATCGCTCAAGCTCGGTGGTAACCCTGTCAAGGTAAAGGCTAGGCGACGCACTTGTGTTACTGCATCCGTTGGTACTTGGGCGGAGAGTCCTTTTCGTTTTTGCTCCATGGCGAGCAGATCATCAATCGATGATTGCGCATCTTTTTGGGCAACGATAGGTTCGAATGACCAGTGCTTTTCATAAGTCGCACCTTGTTCAATCCAAGTAGCGATGGTTTTCTTTTCCGATTCACTGAGCTGCCGGTTTGAGTTTGGTGGAGGCATTACCGTGTCCGGATCGCTCGATATCATTCTGGACCAGATCAAGCTTTCGTCGAGTTTACCCGGTGCAATTGCAACCTTGCCACCTTCGCGTGGAGTCCGTGCAGCCTCGGCGGTATCCAAACGCAAATCGGCCTCACGCGTTTTGGCGTCCATGCCATGGCATCGGTAGCAGGCACTCGACAGGATGGGGCGGATATCTTGATTAAAGCGCAATTTTGTCGCTGACTCTTGCGCAACTATTCGGTCGAAGGAGTTCCCGCAAAACCATGCTAAAAGCATCGCGAAACAAGTGAGAGGGCAGTTTCGAATCATAACTTGCTAGATCCTGAAGTGTGCGAAACGACAATGGCATATGAGCATAGAATAATCGAATTACGGTTCGATTGCACCAGAAAGTGGGGTAAGCGTCCAACTTGCCATCCGTGACTCATTGCGAACTGTAAGCATACGCCACTTCATGCTCTGGCTGCCAAGTGGACAAACTCGGTGGAGAGCTTACTTGAGTATTATTTGTCGCGGATCGAATTGAAGTAGTCGCGTTGTTGGTCGCGTTGGGCTTTGGGTAGCGTCATATTTTCGATCGCATCGGGATCGTCTGGAGTTGCATTGAGCACTGCGTCACGAACTTCTTCTTTTGTTGTGCCTTTACGATTCGGGCCTCCGACTTTACCACCGAAGACGGTTTCGCCCTTTCGCATTTGCTCGCGGACTTGTGAATCGAAGTTCTTGTAGTCCGTCTCTTCTTCTTCACGATCGCCCGCCCCCTTGCCTTCCCCTCTTGAGTTTTTGCTGTCCTTGCCTTTTTTGTCCGAATTGCATTTTCCGCATCCATCACCGTTGCATTCAGCACATGCGGAAGCTTTCTTTGCGTTTTGCAGATCCTCCATCATGCTCTCCATTTCCTGAAGAGCTTCTTCATCGTCTGCCATTTCTGCAAGTTCCGCTTGAAGTTCCTCGAGGGCTTGCTGGGCCCCTTGCTCGTCTCCCTTTTCCATGGCTTCCTGAGCCTTTTTCATTTGTGCCTTCACGGCCTCTGCGGCTTTGGATTGTTTTGCATTCGCGTTCAACTGATCAAGCTTCTTTTGCATTTTTGCGGCTGCATCCATATCTCCCGATTTTTCGGCCTTGGCGAGTTCCTTCAAGGCGTCCTCGATTGCCTGTTTTTGTTGTTCTTGTGACTTCTCGATGGCCTTTTGCATTTGTTCTAGTTGTTTGGCCAATTGTTGCTTTTGTTCGTCGTCCAGCTTGCCTGATTTCATCTGTTCAAGCATTTTTTCGAGTTCTTTACCCGCTTTGTCGAAGTCGCCATCCTTGAGCGCGTCGGCGACTTTCTCAGCCGGTCCCTTGTCTAAGTTCTTGAGTGAGTCTAGTGCTTTTTTGAGGCTATCGGCACCTCCAAGCGATTCTTTGCGCTGCTCCATCTCCTTTTTAATTTCATTGAAGTCGGACAGGAGTTTTTTGGAATCGAGAGTGTTCGTTTTTTGAAGATCTTCCAGTTTCTTTTCAAGCCTCTTAAATTCGTCGGCTGCATCTTGCAAACCTTTTTCCTCCAAGGCTTCACGCTGTTTCTTGATTTGAGCCAGAATGGGTTTGGTTTGGTTCTTGATGTTGTTCAATCGATCCGCGGCGTTGCCAGAAAGCTTTGCGATGGCAGGAAGCTCAGCGTCGGGTACCCAAAAGAGGGCAATGCACGACAGCAAGGGAAGGAGTACCCAAGGTGTTTGGGGCGATGTTTTCACGGGGAAGTGATCGCGAACATCGATGCGTTCGGCTTTGGCTGCCGCGTCTTTGAGCAATGCGTCTCCGACGGCGGTTTGCTGTGCTTCCGGATCAAGTTGCATCGCACTGCTGATTCGCTCACGCAGGCCAAAACGGCGATCCAACTCGATGGCCGAGTGAAGTCGACTCGGACGATAATAGACGGAAATGATACCTGTAACTAAGGCAGCTGCCCCGCCGCACGCGGTGAGCCAGATCAGGCTCCAACTGTTAAATGTGTAGGGCAAAAACCAGATTTTCGGGACTAGCAGGGCGACAAAGCAAATCGAAAAAGCCAGGATCAAACACCACGATAAGATGTTGAGAATCGTTTGGGTCCAAAGCAGACGACTTGCTCGAGCGATTTGACGATTGATTGAGTCCATGAATCTTGTTCCAAAGCTACGTATGCAAGGCCGTTGCGATTTGTTTCTTGGTCCGCTGTCTCGGCTCAAATAGGTTCAGTCGGGTTAGAGCTCCGCCAATTGTACGGGTTTACGTCGAGAAATTCAAAGGTGAAGTTGCGTCTTTGTGTTTTGGTAACGGCACGGCGCAAGCTGTATGGCGAGGATTCTCAAATCACTCGGGAATTCACCGGACGCGTTGAGCTGTTCCGACAACAAAGTCAGCCTCCTCAGCAAGTCGACTCAAGGCTTTTCGGAAAACGGACATTCGCAGGCAAATCGCCCGCAACCAGGACAACCGCCTCCGTACTTCTTTTGGAGTGCAGCGCTCAAATCGACTCCAGCAACGTTGGCAATCGTGGTTAGCCACGCGAAAACGTCGGCGAATTCTTCCTCCAAATTTTCCCGATCGTCCCCTGCCCTTAGAGCGGACGCCAATTCGCCAATTTCCTCCATCAGCCACATAAAAGTGCCGGAAGTGCCTCGTTCGGCGTCTTTGTCGTAGTACATCGTGTGAATGAGCTGCTGAAAATCACGGAGAGAAACGTCCGGCTTTGGGGTATTCATAGAACCCTTCTGGGGTAAGTGTTGATCGGTGAAACAGATGCAGCGGACAAAAGTAGCGGGCATAATCCGCCGTGCCATTCGCAGTCAAGCTTTTGCCTGGATTCCTGGTGTACGGCACATGGAATGTACCTACTACTTTGACTTTTGTCGGCTGTGTCGAAACAGACGCAAACGAGTCCGTGTGATCAAATGAGGAAACTCACGGTTGTTTGAGTCGTGCGTTCTACATTCTTTTCCAATTTCCGGAAACCACCGGCAAACTTGATCTCTGGACTCAGCCTTGCCGTTTCACGAGTTTTCAATTTTCAGATTCAAATTATGATTACGGATCCAATAACAAGTAACGGTTCGGGCCTTCCTCCAAGTGACGGTTCGGATTCAGCAGTGGCTCAACGACCGGGCCTGTCAATCGGAAACAAAGAAAGAAAACCTCCAGTGGATCATAAACGAATAGAACGAGCCGTCCGCGAAATTTTGATAGCCGTCGGCGAGGACCCCGACCGCGAGGGCTTGCTTGAGACGCCAGCTCGTGTTGCTCGAATGTACGCCGAAGTATTTTCCGGTCTTCACAAGGACCCTCGCATTCATTTAAAGCGTGTCTTCTCTGAAAGTTACGACGAGATCGTTCTTTTAAAGGACATCGAATTTCAAAGCATGTGCGAACACCACTTGCTACCATTCCATGGCAGGGCTCACGTTGGTTATCTGCCTGACGGAAAAGTGGTTGGATTGAGCAAAATGGCAAGGATCGTCGATGAGATTGCCAGGCGTCCACAAGTTCAAGAGCGGATGACCGAGGCGGTCGCAAACATGATGGAACAAGAGCTCGGAGCACGCGGAGTGGTTGTGATGGTCGAAGCGAGCCATTCCTGCATGACGATGCGAGGTATCCGCAAATCAGGCAGTATGTGCCTAACAAGCGCGGTGCGGGGAGTCTTTCGAGACAACCTGTCGTCGAGAGCAGAAATTCTTAGCCTAATTATGAGCCCTAAGCATAGCTAAGCTCTCCTCTCTATTGAATGCCGACGATCATTCGGGAAATGGCTGCCAATGGAGCGACCGATGCTAATTCCCGCCAAGAAGTGTCGAAAAGAAGTCTGGCTGCAAACAGTCCAATCCATACGACCAATGATCCCTCACCCGCGCTTCGCAAAAACCGAATCGCGGTGAACTCCCATGGTGGCGACAAAATTTTAAGATCGGTGCTTATCTCTTGACCTTGTTCTTGCGTCGACCGCAGGCCACTCGCAAGACTCGCAGTACCACCATCTCCATCCATACGACGAACTTGATCGCCCAGAACTCCTTCATTCGATCCATCGCGAATGAGCTGCACCGCTCCCAAGTACGGAATGCCTGCGGACTGCATCCATCCAAGTGTTTTGCTGAGTGCCAAAGAAGCGTTTCGATGTCGTGAAGATTGACTGAGCATGGGGTTAGCGGTTTTTGGTTCGTTGCGAGGAGGTTGTTTTGACTTCACCGACACGGGGCGGACCCACCACACCGACACGGGGCGGACCCACCACATGGAGATCAACCACACGCAAATACCAAGTACGCACATAACGCAAAACCGAAACAAGGTAAGTGGATGGATCAGCGGAACAATGCGAGGCGAGCCTGTCAAAGAGAGAAAGCCACGCGACTTTGCTTTTAGGCGTTCTAAAGTCAGCCTCATCGAATCCACTGTTTCGGACCGAGATTGAGTCATGCTTTGTAGCTGGCCTCTTAGTTCAATCCTCGAATCTTCGTTCGGGGATCGCGAGGCAAACGAGATCAGCCGAAATGGTTTGCTGGTCGAATCCGAGTTGGACCAGGAAGCCCTGGCGTCCGCAGGCTTGGAGGAACCGCTGTCCGCCAACGCCTCAGTATCGATCGCGTTCTTTTCTCGCTCCGAATCAAGTTCAAGTCGCTTTAGGCTATGCAGACTCGCTTCAAGAAACCAGCGTTCCTTGCGCAATTGATTTGCGAAAGAAACACATTCGGCTGTATCCGAATTGGGTGTCGTTAACGCATCGAGAATATGCTCTACATCTTTAAACTGGCTACGTTCTGAGAGCTTAAGCGTGATTCGAGCCGAACAAAGCTCTGAGTTTGTTCGCGATATCAACTCGGACTCGGAAAGCTTGATCTCCGTGATCGAGAAAGGAATTGCACGCGCATCCGGTGCGGTTCCGTTCTCCTCAAGCCGTTCTAAGTAAGGCAAACGGTGCTGCGAGATGGCAACATTCGTGGTTACCTGGTATTCAACCCTTTGCACCGGCAAGAGGTTGGACATCCAAAGGCAAAACGAAAGCGCAGCGATGAGACAGACCCACCAAGCTTTTTCCCGAGATGACTTCGATCTTACGTGTTGCACTTGACCGCGCTGTTTCACTTCGTGTCTCGCTGCTTGAAGTTGCCTTCGAATTCGATTCCTCGCCTATTCGTTCTTCGGCGTTTAATCGCTAGAACCTGAACCATTCATTCCGTCAACGCGAACGGAAAATGTCTCGCAAAGCGAAAACTCTACCTAAACTGCACAGATCATCGCGTCCGATAGCATGTTCAGAAGCGAAAAAAATAGGCGACAAACTTGCCGTTGGTTTTGCTTGCATTGAATTATGCGTTTGTAGTTAAAAGAGCATGAGTTCGACATGAATCCAAAAAAAATCCTAACCATTGCAGCTCTCCTTTTGATACTGGCGTTCTCCGCGAGCGGTTGCAGCCTTTGCTGCTCACCCCATACAGAGGACTACGTTACATTTGGGTCAAGAACGCCGCGAATGGACATGAAACATGGCCGAGTCGGTTCGACTCTGAGCGATCCACAACTCATGGGTAACGCCTATTCAGAACCGTCTAGCGGAACAAATGAGAACATCGAGCAGATTGACAATCAAGTCATTGAGGAAGACTCAAGGATCATTGACTCAAACGAGTGAGTTGACGTAATCGAGTGAGTTGACGTAATCAATGATGCTCTTGACCAATATGCCAATATGTGAGCGTCTTTGCCGAACGAACGTTCCCAAAGCTAGCCCGAACGCTTGCGTTTTAGTTTAAAGCTTCGATAGCCCGTGCGCTAGATTGAATTGGTATCCATGAAAAATACGCTTCGACTTTGCATTGTATTGCACAACCATCAACCCGTTGGAAACTTCGACGGAGTCATTGAACAAGCATATCAAGACAGTTATCTTCCATTTCTAGAAGTGTTCGAACCTTACGAACACCTGAAGTTGGCATTGCATACTTCTGGGCCATTGATGTTGTGGTTGGCGGACCAACATCCAGAGTACTTGGATCGAGTGAAAGCCCTTGTCGCTGCCGGGCGAATCGAGATCGTGGGCGGTCCATTTTACGAGCCGATTTTGACCATGATTCCAAGTCGTGATCGCATCGGACAGATCACGAAGTACACGCGCTGGCTTCAAACTCGCTTCGATACGCCCGTCTCTGGTATGTGGATGCCGGAGCGTGTATGGGAAAGTCAGCTTACTCGCGATATTGTTCCAGCCGGAATGCAGTATACGATCCTGGACGACTTTCATTTTCGCTCTGCGGGATGGACAGACACACAACTAACAAACTACTTTCTGACCGAAGACGACGGGCATGTACTTCGTGTCTTTCCGGGAAGTGAAAAACTTCGATACTTGCTGCCGTTTGCTCCCCCCGCCGATACGATTGCGTACTGCAAACAGATCGCGGAACGAGCCCCGGGTTCGGTGCTACTTTTTGGCGATGATGGCGAAAAATTTGGAACGTGGCCCAACACCAAAGAACACGTCTACGAAAGAGGTTGGCTAAGGCAGTTCTTTAATTTACTCACGGAAAATCGCGATTGGCTAAGCACGTTGACACCAGCGGAAGTCATCACGGAAACTCCTCCATCTGGCTCCGTGTATCTTCCTGACTGCTCCTATCGTGAAATGACCGAATGGGCTTTGCCCGTCGAGCGCCATGAGTCCTATGAGTCTGTCGTTCATGATTTGGAGAACGACGAGCGTTGGCCGAAGATCAAACAGTTTGTTAGGGGTGGAATCTGGAGAAACTTTCGAATTAAGTATTCGGAAGCCAACGAAATGTACTGTCGCATGCTTGAGGTGAGCCGCAGTTTGGAGTTTGCTCGACGCGGCAGCGGAGATAAATCGTTGTTGCCGCAAGCCGAAGATCATCTCTATCGCGCACAATGCAATTGTCCCTATTGGCACGGTGCATTCGGCGGCATCTACTTGCCGCATTTGCGCAATGCGACCTATCGCGAGTTGATTGCAGCGGACAATCTGATCGAACGAGCGAATGGTCGACACGGCGAGTGGGTCGATGTCACCACCGAAGACTACAACAAGGATCTGTTCCCGGAAATTCGGCTGGCCAACGATCAATTAATCGGATACTTCGCGCCTGCCAAGGGAGGCATTTTGTATGAATTAGATGTGCGTGGCATCGAGCACAACTTGCTTGCGACGCTGCAACGGCGTCCTGAACCGTATCATGCCAAAGTGAGAGCCGGCGAAAGTCAATCCACAAGCGAGACGGCCAGTATTCACGATCGCGTTGTGTTCAAGCAACAAGGCCTTGAGAAGCGATTGCAATATGATTTGGTTCCTCGAAAGTCGCTTGTCGATCATTTCTTCGACCCGAACATTTCAGCCGAAGAGGTGCAACGCGGAACAGCCATAGAACGCGGCGATTTTGCAGCGTTGCCTTACGATGCCAAGCTTCGGCGAGGCACCGGCAAAGTCCAGGTCCAACTATGCCGTCATGGAAATGCGTGGGGTGTTCCGCTGACGATCACCAAGGGAGTGACGTTATTCCACGGCAGTCACGCTTTAGAAATGACCTATTTAATTGAGGGCTTGCCTCCAGGCCGTCCATTCCAGTTTGCTGTCGAGTTCAATTTTGCAGGCCTGCCATCGCATGCCGAGGATCGGTTCTTTTACGATTCGCAATGTGAGCGAATGGGGCATCTAGGGACCTTTCTTAACCTCGAATCGGCAGACTATCTCGGGTTGATCGATCAATGGCTTGGCGTCAATGTTCAGTGGACATCAAACCGACCGACAGGACTATGGGGATTCCCAATCGAAACAGTTAGCCAGAGCGAAGGTGGCTTTGAGTTGGTGCACCAGTCTGTATGCGTAATGCCTCATTGGTGTGTGCAAGGAGATTCCGAAGGCAGGTGGTCTGTATCGATGGATCTGATCGTTACTTGCGAACACGAGCTGAATTCGCGTTCCTCGAAGTTGTTGCTTGCTCACCAAGAAGCACGCGCCAAGGTTCAATAGCTAGGCGGAACTACGGGATGAGGCGGACGGCAGTTGGAAACTGCCTGCTACGGGATGAGTGGGATAGTTCGTTTCTCTCTAGCGCTAACCACCGCAGTGTCGACGATCTGTTGTCCGATGCGACTGATCTCCAAGGAAAGGGGGCCCGTGATCCTTTCATCCGTCTCCAAACAATGGATCAAATACTGCACAGGATTTTGATTAGGCGAACGAAGTTCATCGACTGGAATTTCGTGCGCTTCAGGTCGCGCTCGTGTTTGAAGCGAAATCGTTTTTCCGTAGTCGTAGCTGCTAATCGTTCCGTCGGTACCGATCATTTCAAAGCCACATTTCGGTTGCGTCTGAGTGACCCATGGATCGGTAAAAGTTCCCCACCGCGTTTCTATCTTGGACAAGCCTACATCGTAACGCGCGATGGTGATGCTATGTTCGTCTACTTCGATGCCAGGTGTTTCGTTGACAACGGTCGTAACCTCGATGGGCACCCTGCCGTTGAGATACCACGTTCCCAGCGTCGATCCGTAGCCCATGTAGTCCAACAACGAACCGCCTCCTTGTGACTTTTTGTAAAACCAACTGTGCGTTTTTTTTGCTTGGACTTCGGCTTCCGTGACCTCAACCTTGTCGGCGAGGTGATACAGGGGCCCGCGATTACCGCCATAATGCTTGACTTCGATAACTCGCCCGATAATGCCTTCGTCAATCAATCGTTTGGCCGTTCGATGTGAGGGAACCCAGACTAGCGGCCAGTTGATCACGAGCGTTTTTCCGGTGGCTTGGACCGCCGCGATCATTCGATCGGATTCGGCCAACGTAGCCGCAAACGGCTTTTCGACCAAAATGTGAACATTGTACGGAGCAACTTTCTCAACCCATTCTGCGTGCTTGGCAGTTGCCGGACACAGAATGACGATGTCCGGCTTCGTCTCTTGCAAACATTGGCGATAGTCGGTGTAAACTCGATTTGGCGGGATGCGAAATAGCGTGGCAGCCGATTGCATTCGCTCCGGTTGTTCGTCGCTGATGCCGACGATTTCAGCAGTTGGATGATCGAAGGCGTATCGCAACAAATCACCCATGTGAAAATGATCAAAGTTAATTCCTGCGATTTTCATAGTCCGTTGGTTCCGTTTCTTTTTGGTCGAATTGGCAGTAGGTTGGGTGGGTTTCACACAGGAAACATGATTAGCCGTCTTAATGGATCTGCCGCAAGGGGTTGAGACAGATTGTTGTCTTCGTCGGTCCGGCTTAAGGTGGCGCAGATGTACCGTAGATGTCCATTGTGCGGAATGGGGACCCGCTAGCCACTAAAAGGCATACGGTCCACAAAAAGTTTGAAAGTTCGATTCAACAGATCATCCGGTTTGTGGCTTTGGTGATTTTTTGTGGCTAGGAAAAATGCAAAGGTGCGTGGGGGTGCTCGTTCGGATTCAGTCGGTTTCCGTTTTGCCTCGGTCGCGTATCGACAAAGCCTGCTACGATGCGGCTAGTTGAGCTTGCCTTGGTTTGGGAAGAGTTTGTCGAGCACCGATGCACCAACACCGACGCACCCATTGGTCTCGTCCGCATGATCGACAATGGAGTTGGACAGTGACTTCAGCAGAGATTCAAATTCCTCGCCGATCGCCAGCATGCGCTGATGGCAAGACTCGCGCATTCGCGGCCCGTAAGTGCTGCTTTACCCCATCGGCAGTGCAAACGTTAAATAGCCCGCCAAACAGATTTGGAAACTGGACACCCCCAATGCAACTGGGTGCCCGATCTTGGAACGCCACTGGACTAGCACATACATGGTTGCAAGCACCGTCAGCGTTCCAATCGTTTTCATCGTGAGGAACAGCGTCAAATCCGGTGATTCACCTAAGGCGAGATCCAATCGATCCAGACCCATCAACCACCGTCCAAGCGGATTCTCCTCCATGAACTGCAACATTGGGGCGTATGTTATTGTCAACACAAAATCGTAAACGGCGACGCTTGCCACGATGAGCATATAGCTGAATATCGACACCCGTGTGGATTGCCATCGTGCGTATTGTGAATGAACTGCTAGCGTTGTGACATGCATTAACGCTCTAGCGCCCTCAAGTTGTCCCAATATGCATTGGTGGGGGAGTTGGATATTCAGTACGTTCATTTGCATGCTCCTGCATTGTTCAAGCGGAATCGCTCTGGGGTACCATTTCGTTCATTTAATCGAAACGTGTGATCACCAAAAATCTAGAGGTCGTTGTATAGCTCGAATCATGCCAAAACGATCCAAACCAAATTAAGATTTGCAACGCATGGCACACCCGCATTAGATTTACCCACGGGCGATATCACGACCATGAGCAATAGTCGCGTTTCGTGGTCTGCCTATTTGCTCAGCAACCCAATCGATTGTCGCAAATTCATGCGAACGCCCGTTCGGCTGTGCAGGTCCAAACTAGACCGAGCTGCGAAGTTACAGAGGAAATGCCATCCACTATTTCACTTGTTGATTTTTTGTGCAAGGTGCACTCTGCTTGCCGGGCAAAAAGCGAAGGACGGTTTGAGGAAGGGCATACCGCCATTAAAAACCTCTGCCGAGAGGATACTTGCCTAAGTAGGTCTAAGAAGGCTGAGGAACTTGGTCATACTTGCACTCGATTGCTTACAAGTTAAGCTACAGCGATGAAGACTTTTGACCTTTCCGTTTTGTTCTTTCTGCAGCTTTTTGTCATTCTACTGGCCTGCCGGGTGGTAGGCTGGGGAGTGAAATTCCTTGGCCAGCCTCAGGTTGTTGGCGAAATGATTGCTGGCGTTTTGCTGGGCCCGTCGTTGTTTGGCCTGCTCGCTCCGGATTGGCATGGTCGACTTTTTCCGAAGGAGTCCATCCCCATTCTCTTTGCGGTAAGCCAAGTCGGTCTCTCGCTCTATATGTTCATCGTCGGCATCGAATTCAAGGTCGAGCGATTTCGTTCGCGAGCGTCGACCGCCCTTACGGTTTCGGCTGCGGGCATGATCACCCCCTTTGTGCTAGGTGCGGCTCTTGCCCTTTGGCTGCATGCACAAGGAGGTTACTTTCCCGAAAAGGTGAAATGGTTTGAAGCGTCGTTGTTCTTAGGTGCAGCCCTGTGTATCACTGCTTTTCCGATGCTTGCGCGAATCATTGTGGAGAACGGTTTGTCTGGAACGACACTCGGAACGCTTGCATTAGCAGCCGGTGCCCTCGATGACGTCGCCGCTTGGTGTCTATTAGCAATCGTCATTTCGAGTGCGGATCAGTCTTGGCAAGCGGCGGTGTTCGCGATCGGTGGTGGTGCTATCTACGCGGCAGTGGTGTTTGGATTCGTTCGTCCCGCGCTTGCTTCGTTGGAAAAACGATGGCAGGGCAAAGAGAACGCTTCAAGCCCATTGCCCTCCTCGGTGCTGGTGTCTATCCTGGCACTGGTCATGCTGAGCTCGTTCATCACAGACAAGATTGGCGTATATGCGGTTTTCGGAGCGTTCATTCTTGGTTGCGCAATGCCGAGGGGATTGACCAGCGAAAAGGTTCGAGCGCAAGTCGAACCACTTACGGTGTGCCTTTTGTTGCCATTGTTCTTTACGTTCTCAGGTCTCAATACTCGACTCGATCTGTTAACAGGCGTTTCTGCCCTAACGATCACGCTGATCGTTCTTTTGATTTCGACGGTTGGCAAGGGGGTTGCGTGTTGGGGGGCAGCGAGATGGGCGGGTGAGTCGAACGCGACGTCCCTCGCGATCGGTGCTCTGATGAATGCACGCGGGTTAATGGAGCTCATCATGCTCAATATAGGCAAGGAAAAAGGGATCATCGATACCAAGCTATTCTCCATATTGGTCGTGATGGCCATTGTGACCACGTTTGCAGCCAGCCCACTTTTTTTACTTGTTAAGCGCAACACGAAAAATCTAGAAAGTTTCGGGTAGAGCCATGGAACTACAATCAGCCCTCGGTTGGCATTGGCTAGTGGATTTGATGCGGTGCGATCATTTGCCAAGCGAGCCAGAGGTGCTTGAATCGATCTTGGTTTCGGCGGCCAAGCTGGCAGGAGCGACTGTTGTCCAATCCTGTTTCCATCGCTTTTCCCCTTGGGGACTCTCTGGCGTGGTCGTCATCGCAGAGAGTCATCTGGCCGCACACACTTGGCCTGAACACAAGGCGATGTGTATCGATTTGTTTTCTTGTAGCCAAAAGATCGATGCCCAAATCGCCATCGATTTCATTGC
>CAMBSL010000153.1 GCA_945870455.1 Pirellula staleyi DSM 6068
TTCTCCATTCACGAGGGCCTGACTCGAGATACGACGATGGTCGATGGGCGACAACTCATCAGCTTTGCGAGTTACAACTATCTCGGAATGAGCGGCGATCCATTCGTTACTCAAGCGGTCATGGATGCTGTCCAAAAGTACGGGACGAGTGTTTCCGCTTCGCGATTAGTCAGTGGCGAAAAGGACATTCACCGACAACTGGAACGTTCCATCGCGGATTGGATTGGGGTCGAGGATTCTATCGTTCTGGTAGGAGGTCACTCGACGAACGAAACAGTCATCGGGCACGTGGTCGGACAACAAGATTTGATCCTGCACGATGCACTTTCGCATAACAGCATTGTTCAAGGTGCAATCTTGTCGGGCAGTCGACGTCGAGCGTTTCCCCATAACGACTTCAACGCACTCGACGAGGCGCTTGCGGAATTGCGTACGCGATATCGCAGAGTCCTCGTCATCGTCGAAGGCGTCTACAGTATGGACGGCGACTTTCCAAACCTGCCGAAGTTCATCGAGATCTGCAAGAAACATAAGT
Source organism: Pirellula staleyi DSM 6068 (assembly GCA_945870455.1). Lineage (GTDB taxonomy): Bacteria > Planctomycetota > Planctomycetia > Pirellulales > Pirellulaceae > JBKCUI01. Next base: position 536 of record CAMBSL010000153.1, read on the forward strand.
GCTGGTTGATGGTTGACGAAGCCCACTCGATCGGAACGATGGGTGCACACGGACGGGGAATCGCGGAGCACTTTGGCGTCAACCCACTGGACGTTGATATCTGGATGGGAACTCTTAGCAAATCCTTTGGGTCGTGTGGCGGTTACATCGCTGGACGTAAGGAATTGGTCGAATTCCTGAAGTACACAGCTCCTGGATTCGTATTTAGTGTTGGCTTATCGCCGAGCAACACTGCTGCGGCCATTGCTTCTCTGCAAGTTCTCAAACGAGAGCCGACGAGAGTCACGCGACTCAAGGACGCATCCCGACTGTTTTTGACGGAAGCAAAGAAACGCGGACTCAATACAGGGAGCAGCGGTGAGACAGCGGTGATTCCCGTCATTACAGGTAATTCGTTGCACGCCTTACAGCTATCGAGACGGATGATTGATTCGGGCATCAATGTGCAGCCGATTTTGTATCCGGCGGTCGAAGAGTCGGCGACCCGACTTCGGTTCTTCATCAATTCGACGCATTCGAACCAACAGATACTTTATGCCGTCGATAAGTGTGCAGAGCATTTGCAAGCGATTGCGCCCGAGTATTTCCGAACGGTCCCGTCCGAGCCCGCAATGGCACGATGATGCCGAAAGCAGATCCAAACGACGGCGAGGCGAGAGGGGCGCGCTCGCGCGCAAGCGGAGCGCAATCAAACTATGTCCCAGTCGCGACCGTGACACGTTTGGCTTTGTATCTGCGGGAATTGCAACAGTTGCAGAGATCCGGCGCACAGCGAATTCAAAGTGGCGCGATCGCAAAACGGCTGGGGCTCAACGACTCACAAGTGCGTCGTGATCTATCTTGCTTTGGCCAATTTGGTCAACGCGGAGTAGGCTACGACATCACTGGCTTAATGAAAGCGATTCAGGTGATTCTGGGCACCGATCGTTCTTGGAATGTCATTTTGGTCGGAGCCGGTAACCTGGGACGAGCCCTGTCGGGGTACCGCGGGTTCGATCAACAAGGATTCCGATTGGTGGGAGTCTTCGATTGTTCCGAAGAGAAAATAGGGTCTAAATTAGGTAATCTCTTAATTCGCTCGCTGGATGATCTTGAGTCGGTGATTGAGAAAACGAAGGTTGAACTCGCGATCTTAGCCGTACCCGCCGAATCGGCCATCGCCGTTGCTCAGCGACTGGAAATTGCAGGCATCACTGGGATTCTTAACTTCGCTCCGGTTACCGTACGAAGACCTAGCAGCAGCCTAACCGTGGTTGACGTCGACTTGGCGGTTGAACTGCAACGACTGGCTTTTGCCGTGGTTAACAAAAACAAGACGACGGATTGATTGGGCTACGGCGAAAGGGCTGTTGACTCCTGAGTATTGGTTTGTATCCGTACCGATCGTTGGTGCTCATTTGATCGTTTCGTATTTCGCCGCGAAAATTGTAGTTCTCTGGTGGCAGAGTAAAAAGCAGAGCGATTCCGGGGCGTGACAACCTACGACAACATGGCGGAAACCGGTTTGAACTTGGCGGGGCAGAACAACAACCTGGCGGGGCTTCGCGGGGCCATAACGGTACGGTGACGGAGTCGCCAAAGCAAAGGCAAGAAAGACCGAGTCGTACCGGTTGGCCAAAGGGCCCTCGATTGGATTGAACGCTACTTCGAAGAAGGCCGTCCCAAACTGGTTGTTGTCCCAAACCCCAAACGCGCTGCGCGCTAAACAGGCGGCGACATGAACGCTTCCAACAATAGACATCAAGACTCGCCACCGTATGTCAGCTAACATGATCGAGGTTGCCCGCTTCAAAACCCCTTCATGGCCGCTGGTCTGTTAGACCAATACAATAAGCTGCGCCCCCTTATTGCCAGTCCTGCAGAGTAAAACGATTGTCCTCAATCGTTTGGTACTCAATCGTTTGGTACTGCGAGTCCGCCTAACGTATTCAGCGTCCGAACAATCTGGGGCGATTCTTACAATCAATGCCAGGCCGAAGCGATTGAGGACAATCGTTCTACTCTGGAAAAGTAAAAATAGGGGACGAAAGCAAATAGGGGACGCAGCTCAATTCGGAAAGCAAATAGGGGACGCAGCTCAATTCGCGTGGAGTGAGCGCCTTCATCGCATGCCTTCGCGCTGGGCAGGCGGCGACAGCGAGGCATCCAACGAATGGGTACGACGGTCGCCGCCGCATGTCAGCACCCGCTTTATTGCACCGTCAGAGTCTTTTGTTCATTGGCTGAACGCGATTCGCGTCATTCTGCTAAATTTCGCTTTCATGATTTTCAAGATAGTAATGGCTTTCTAAGCACATCCGCCACTGTTTTTCAACCCAATTAGCCGTTGGGCGATAGCCCCGGTTTTCCAATTGCTCGACATTCATCGAGAACCGGGGCTAGCGCCCTTCGGCTAGCAGTTTATTTCACTCGAAGACTCATAACGATGTGCTAAGATGGATAATTGGTATCAATGAAGATTGGGATTCGCGTCTTGGATTGATTTTGCGTTTCGCAAGATCTTCGGCAAACCTGGAAATGAAATCTGCCTTACCAGCCTGCTCAACGCTGTACTATAGTTTCCTCATCCTGTTGTTTCCGTCGAGTACCTCAATCCGTTCGGAATCAAGGACTTCGAGACCGATAAGCCGAATTCCGGTGGGAATGGAACCCGAGCCGAGGCGTTCTCCGCAATAGCTATGCGTCGAACAAACTCGACGTCATTGCCGACCGATTTGGTATCTTCGTACCAAAGTGCAACAAAGTTGATTCGACCAGTGGTATTGAAGAATTGCTGTAAGGTGTTATTTCTTGAGGCCTCACTTTCGACGCTGAGCAACCATTCCGAGGGGACATAAACAACTATTGCCCCAGGGGCATCCCGAGGAAGCTGCTTCCTTGCGCCGTCTAGAGTATTCTTGAAGGTCCGTAAGTAGTCTGTGCTTTTTCCGGCAATTCGGAGCTTAGATTCCATCGCAATTTTTACGCCAGCGATGGTTGCAAACAAATCGAAATCATTGCCCTTAGTTCCCGACTCCGGCCTTAGCTGAACGGTTGCACCAATTTGTTGCATGAGACGGGCCACAACAAGTTCACAGTAAACTTCGTCAAATTTACGTGGCGGCACATTTTTTGAGGTCCTGATACAACGATCTCGATATTGCTTCCAACCATTCATTGATTGAAGCGAATACAACGCATCAGCGAGTGCAACAATGTAGTACTGCCGCAAGCGAATATCGGTCAAAAAAAGTCCAAGATCAGTGCGTTGCTCTCGTTCGTTGCGATTGAAGGTGCATTCCGATTCCCACCATCGGTGATCCAAGAGTCTGCCTATGACTATACCAGCTTGGGCGAAGTGCAAATCGCCGATATTCTTTCCAAAAAAAGTCTTTGCTTCTATCAGTTGTTCCTCAAGTGTCATGGATTGGCTGAAACCATTTCAGTGGGCATTAAAATGTGTACACCAATAGGACCGATCGATGCTAGGAGGAGAATCAACCTAGTTTGTTTTCACCATATTTCGACATCGAGCCCCTCGATCGCGAGTAGGTCAGAGTCAGTAGTTACAACTCGACAATCACCGATCGATAACGCAACAGATGCCACCATCATGTCGACGACTTGCATCGGGCGACCTTTCCGACGAAGTTCTGCGAATAACTGGCCATATCGAAAGGCACAACTTTGGTCGAATGGCCAAACGGAGATGGTTTGAAGGGCTGCAATCAGAGCAACCATATTGCGATCGCGACTTGTGCTTGCCTCAATTCCAGCTGCTATCTCAGCGAGAACTGGAATGCAGGTTCCAATACGAATGCCCAGTTGCACATGGCTTCGGAGTTTCTCTGGAACACCTCGCCGACGATTCACATAGTCACTCAAGATTCCAGAATCGAGAAGGATCCGTTTCAATCAAACATCCTTGCAAGTTTGTCCGCTTGTTCGAAAAAGGCTTTCTTCTCCAGCTCCCCAGTAGTTCTTGCTGCGGCACTTAAATCTTCGCCGTCTTCTTGAGAGGGAAACGTTGCCGCGAACAAGTCCATTGCCTGTACGGTACTGGCTATTTCGTCCACGCTCATCAATTCGGAGTTCATCGGCAAGCCAACAACCAGTACAGACACGGCTGAACCATCGGGCAACTCAGACGGTGCCTGAATCTCGATTTTTCCGTTGCTTACGATTGCGTTGATCATGTTCATTGCTTTGCCACCTTTTTGATTTGGCTCGACATTCGATCCTATTCCATTCTACCTCATGAGTAGGAGACTGGCGAATGATGTTTTTCGCGGCAGTTAGGCCGGTATTTTTCCTCTTGCCGAGCTAAAAACTATCATGCACCATAAAGGACGTTATGGTTCACTAAACAGGGTATGGACAGACGCGAAAAGGCTCCCGAAAAGCAGATCACCCTGCGTGAAACACAGCCTACTCCGGCCAAGATTGCGCCGTCCTTGGGAAAGCCTAAAGGGGACGCAGCTCAATTCGCGTCGAGTGAGTGCCTTCATCGCATGCCTTCGCGCTGTGCAGGCGGCGATAGTGAGGCATCCAACGAATAGGTAACGACGGTCGCCACCACATGTCAGCACTCGCTTTATTGCACCTTCAGAGACTTTTGTTCATCGGCTCAACGCGATTCGCGTCATTCTGTTGAACTACGCTTTCATGATTTTCAAAATAGGAATGGCTTTCTAAGCACATCCGCCACTGTTTTTCAACCCAATTAGCCGTTGGGCGATAGCCCCGGTTTTCCAATTGCTGGACATTCGTCGAGAACCGGGGCTAGCAGTTTGTTTCACTCGAAGACTCATGCCGATGTGCTTAGATGGATAATTGGTATCAATGAAGATTGGGATTCGCGTCTTGGATTGATTTTGCGTTTCGCAAGATCTTCGGCAAACCTGGAAATGAGATTTTTCTGATAAGCCTGCTTAACGCTGTACTGCGGTTTCCCCATCCTGTTGTTTCCGTCGAGTACCTCAATCCGTTCGGAATCAAGGACTTCAAGACCGACAAATTAATTTGCGTGGACGTGAAGGCGACCGACCAGCTTGGTCGTGTTTTTATTGTTGAAATTCAAATTGTAGTTCAATCGAGCTTTGCGAAGCGGTCTGTTTTTTATGCTTGCGAAGCCTACACCGACCAGCTCCGAGCTGGCCAAGGGTATAGCGATCTCAAAGCGACCTATTCGATCTGTTTGCTCATGCGAAATTTGTGGGACGACGATCAGCTTCATCATCAGTTTCGGCTGGTGGATCGGGAGAGCGGTCGGGTATTGGAAGAATCGATCGAGATTCACATTAGTACTCGAATGCAGCCGTGCGCGTTGGAACTCTTGCAAAGCGAAGGCCAACTCAACAAAAGTGTCTAGACCTAACTTTGGAAACTCGGTTGCGGGTCAGAAACGGGTCAGAAACGGTTTTCGGTTTCGATTTGATTGAAAACGCTGGCACCCGGTGGTGGCAGTTGTTGGGCCATCGTTTTCAAGGAGCGAGGAAGTTTTGGAATCGGAAGCCGCAGAATGCTATAATTGGACAGTCAGCCGCGAGTGTTTGCTTCCCCCTCGGCTTTTAATTCAGGTTTTGGAACGTGTAGAGGTCTCATGACAAATAGAATCTTGTTCGTGGACGATCATGAAATCGTGCGGCTGGGCTTGCGGCAGATGCTGTCGAATTCGGAAAACGAAATCTCAGAGGAAGCGCACACAGCCGAGCAGGGCTACAACAAGTTCTTGACTGGCAAGTTCCATTTGGTCATTACTGATATTCGAATGCCTAGCGTCGATGGCTTGCAACTCTTGGGCAAGATCAAGAACCACACGCCAACCCAGCCAGTCTTGATCTTATCGACGTACGACAACCCCACTTATGCGGCACGGGCTGTCGCACTTGGGGCAAACGGATATTTGTTGAAAACCGATTCGCAGGAAAAGATCGTCGATGCGATTTATAGCGCGGCGAAAGGTGAGAACATCTGGAGTCGTGAGGAACTTCGTCGTGTAACAGGGGCGCTTGCAGCGATGCGAGTTGGCAATGATTGCGAGATACCGCTGACACAGCGCGAGGGCGAAGTGCTCGAGCAACTCGCCAATGGGCTCACCAACAAGGAGATCGCGATGTCGCTGGGTATCAGTTATGAAACCGTCAAGGAGCACGTACAACATATATTGCGAAAGATCGGCGTATCGGACCGAACCCAAGCAGCCGTATGGGCCGTTCGCAAGAACCTAGTTTAGCATTTATCCTTTGGCCAACGCTCGTTTTAGAAAACTAGCCCAACAATCAAATATTTTTCAATGTGCTATCAACCCCTTTTTTTTTCCGCCGTATTTTTGATGGCTAGCCAATTGCTTGGTGAACCGGTCCACGGTGAACCAGTCTACGATGTGAACCAGCTAGGCCCGGAAAGTCGGCTTGCCACCCTTGTCCCCGTTGAATTTCCACTTACTTCGTCGAGCGAAACACGATTGCGTGAAACTCTGGAACGCATTGGCAATCGGTCGAGCGGAACCGATCGCCCATTGGTCGTGCTTGAGTTCGTTTCGGGGCGCAGTTCGAACCAAAACAATGAGGATAATGCCATTGGCCGCGGCACGTCGTTCGAGCGAGCACTCGGTTTGGCCCGATGGCTCAGCGGGCCAAAGGGGAGCCGCATTCGGAGCGTTGCCTATTTGCCGAATTCGATAAGTGGGCATGCGGTGCTAGTCGCATTAGGGTGCGAGGAGATTGCGATGGCGGCGACTTCGGAAATTGGGCGAGCGGGCATCGACGAAGCGTCCATTGATGCCACGGTCCGGCAGGCATACTTAGACGTTTCCGCTCGGCGCAGTGCCTTTCCTGCGGCGGCGGTCCTGTCCCTTATCGATCCCTTGGAGTCACTGGTTCGAATCGAAATGGTTGGCGGTGCCACGGAGTACACGACAGCTCCACAGCTTGCCCAAAAGATACGCGCAGAAACCGCCTGGAATGAAACTCAGCTCGTACCAGCCAATCAGATGGCCGTCTTCGTTGGGCAGGAACTAAGAACGTGGCGCTGGGTTGCGCACATTGCAAACGATCGAGAGCAACTTGCTCAAGCCCTAAAATTGGGCCGTCCCATAACCGAACAACCCGTATTTGAAGGTGAACGAGTGGCAATTCGACTTCATCTAAGGGGGATCGTCTCATCGCGACAAGTGAATCGCAATATTCGGGCGATCGAGGAAGGGCTGAATCGAAAAGAGGTTAACTTGATCTTGATCGAGGTTGATTCGGCAGGCGGTAACCTAAGTGAAAGTCTCCGATTGGCGCAGTATCTCGCGGACATCCCGTCGGATCGAGCTGAAGTTGTTAGCTATATTAGCGGTTCAGCGCTGGGCGATGCCGCTTTGATTCCGTTGGCAAGCGATACTATCTTGATGCATCCTGACGCAAAACTGGGTGGCCCTGGAGAAGCGACGATTTCGCCAGCGATTTGCAAAGAACAAAAGTCTGCTTTGAACGAGTTTGCGAAGTCCGCGGGTAGATCGGACGGCGAAGTGCTCGGCTGCATTTGTCCTGAAATGCAGATCTTTGAATACAATGCATTCGACGGTCGCAAACAATGGTCAAATCCGCAGTGGCTTGTTGACGATCCCGATATGCCACAATGGAACCAGGGAGAACAGATTTCCTTTCAGAACGGTTTGGGTTTTAACCAAGCGAATGAGATTGGGCTCGTGGCTGACAAGGCAATTTCGTTGGAAGTTGTCGGAAACCGGTTCGGAATAGATGAGTTGCCAAAAGAAGTGCAAACGAACGCCACAGAACAGTACGTCGAATGGTTGGCGGGTCAAGGCTGGCTATCCATGTTGTTGTTCCTCGTTGGAATTGTATGCCTGAGCGCCGAGCTTAGCACGCCAGGGATCGGGGTCGCCGGCTTAATGTCCGCTGTTTGCTTCTTGCTGTTTTTTTGGATCCATCTTTTTCAAGGTACTGTGGAGTGGCTTGAGATACTTCTCATTGCAGCTGGCGTGATTTGCTTGGCACTCGAGCTGTTCGTTCTGCCTGGCTTTGGTGTCTTTGGAATTACGGGCGTTGTTTTGCTGGCGGTAGGATTATTGCTTGCTGGGCAAACGTTTGTGTTTCCCACAAACGAATATCAGTGGCAACGTACAGCCACAGGAATCGGCCAACTGGGTCTGATTGTTTTGACGCTCATGGCAGGTGCGATCCTATTCCGAAAGCAACTCGCCAACCTACCTATGGTGAGATGGTTTGCACTTCAACCGCCCAAAGAAGACAAAGAGCTGATCGCATTGGAGCAAGTGGATGAGGAACTGCGGTCGTTGATGGGTTGGCATGGACTCACGCTGTCCCGATGCAATCCGTCCGGCAAAGCGACGATTGGCGATCGAATTTATGGAGTGGCGAGCCAAGATGCTTGGATCGATGAGGACACAGACATCGAGGTCGTCGGTCTCCAAGGGCATACGCTCATCGTGAAGCAACGCGCAAGGTGACGACCGCAATGGCACAATCGTATACGCTCTGTAGCGGAACAGCCCAAGCTGTCCGTTGAGGATTCGCAAATCACTTGGGAATTCACAGAGCGGCTTGCGGGAATTCACAGAGCGGCTCGCGCCGCTCCACTGCTTATCGAACGATCCTCAAGCGACCCGTTTCATTTGTTGGTAGGTCAAGAGGACTTCATACAGGTCCCTGGTGATTACGACCGGGTCGTCAGCAAAGTCGTTTACCCAGTTGAGTCGATTGACGCTCGATTGCAGGAGTGCTGGCATTATATCCCGGATTCGAACGGTTACCGATTCGAAAGTCTCCATCGGTGTTGGGGAATAGAGCTTAACGCCCTGCGTGTCAATCGATGCCTGTTTGGTGGTTGTCTCAGTTCCACAGTAATCTGCATCGCACGTGGCATGATCCAAACCGACGACTCGAAAAACGGGCTTATTCATAAGAAAAAGGACTTCCGAAATTGACGAAACCGAACCGCAAACAAATGCAACACACAGCGGTGTAGATCGACTGCGTTGACTTTAACGCTTGAGTCCTTTTTCCTAAATTGAGCATTTCATCACCACGAAATGCCCTGGAAGAGGTGTTTCGCGGCATCAATTGGGCTCGTTCTTGCCTCAGGACCGCGGAAAGCTTGACAATTTAGTGCGACTCCCCTAGATTCCCAGTCTTGTTTGGATGCATTCATCCCATTGCACCCATGGTGCGTTACGACTCCCTTAACGTGAAGGACTTCAAACTTCGATTTCGGACTCTGAATCAAACGACCCTCTCGTGGATTTAGAGCCAAGATGATTCGCAGATTGAACAGTTTGACCTATGAAAGATATTCAAGCGATCGCGCGTTATATGCGCCTTCCCGAAGACCAACTCAAGTTTCCGATCGAGTTGCTCAATCAAGGTTACGAACCAAACTATCTTGCAAACTATCGTCCGGACGAACTTGGAAATATTGACGAGCAGACTCTTTCGATTCTGCGCCGTGCGCTGAACTACTCGGAATCGCTTAAAGACCACAAGGAAAAAGTTCAGCAAACACTTGAGCGCGAACAGCAATGGAACGAAACCGTTTCATCCGTTATTTCGCAAGCAAATACGATTTCTCAAGTTGACACGGTCATCCGACACCTTAGGGCGAGGCGTAACTCACGGAGTATCGCCGAGAAGTGCCCACAAGTGGAGTCCGTCGGGCAAGCGATTTTGACGATGCAGGGGGACCCGCCAAAGGATCTTTTGGCTTGGGTCGCCGAAATTGCGTCTGTGCCTTTGGAGCAGGCTGCAGATGTACTTGAAAACACAAAGCGATGGATGGTTCACCTGCTGAGCGAAGACGTTAGGTTAATGCAAGACCTACAGCATACGATTCTTATGAGGGCGAGCATTTCAGTCAAAGTGCTTCCGGACCCACCCAGGGGCAGCGACGAAGAAAAACGGCTTGAGCACTCAGAGAACGTTTCGCCAGCTTTGCAGAACGCAGCGCCAACAATTGTCGCGAGTGAATCAGCATCACCATCGCCTGTCCTCGCTGATGAGGTTGATCACCCGACAACGGAGTCGACTGAGCAAGCCGAAAACGGTGAGCCAAAAACGGAACTAGACTCAGACGTCCAAGTCAGTGGCGACTCAACGAACCAAGAATCGATCCTAATTTCTTCAACCGACGCGCAGCCTGGGGAACTAACAGCAACGGCACCAGACAAGGCCATTGACGACAACAAGACCATTGATGACGACAAGGTCCTAGGCGACCCACCGCAACCCACGCCTGATATGACTTCGACGGCACCGTTGATCGTGGATTTTCAGCAAGGTAAAAAGCCGGGCAAGGGGCTCAAAACCAAGACCCTTTCCGACAAGCAATTGTCGCCGCGGCAACGTCGGCGAAAATGGTTGCGAAGCATCTTGGAATCCTACTCCAAACTTCGAAAGCCTCTATCGGCATTAACACCGTATCAAATCCTCATGCTGTCACGAGGGCAACGATCACAGATCGTTGCGGTACAGTTTCACTACGACGAAAAACCATTGGTCCAAGTCTGCCGAGAATCGCTTTGTCCCGGGCGCCACCCAATGCACTATTGGCTTGTTGAAATTGCAGAAGAAGGCTTGCGCAGCCATATATTGCCGCGATTGCATCAAGACGTTTTTGCCATTCTAGAAGAAGACGCACACACCGACCTTACCGAAGCTGCGGTTGTGCATTTGCAAGCCTCCCTGCTGCAACGCCCTGTTCGTGGACACCGCATTCTCGTCATCGATGCGATCGGTCCCAAGATGGCTGCCGTTGCGATCGTGGATGCGGAGGGAAATGTTGTCTTCACCAATGAAATCGCTTGCAACAGCAATCGAGCAGATGTCGTCGCTCAGAACGTGGTTTCCCTTGGTCAGTGGATCCATGAACACAAGGTGACACTATTGGCCCTCTCTAACGGTCCGGCCCGTCGCTACTTGATTCACACCGTTTCCGAATTGCTCAAGCAGTCCGCCGATGGTTCACTCTATTGGACAATGGTCGACCGAGCGGGTGCGGACGGATATTGCATGTCGCGTGGATGCCTGGTCGAGTTACCCCGCATCTCGCGTCGACATCGAGCTGCAACTTGGCTGGCTTGGCGGCTCCAAGATCCGCTCAAGCAAATTCTCAAGGTCGATCCAGTCCGACTGCGGTTAGGATCGTATCAACGCGAATTGCCGCAACGCGAACTTGAGGCTGCGCTTCAAGATGCCGTTTCTGCCGCCATCACGAAAGCTGGCGTCGACGTATTTCATGCCAACTTCGATGTGCTCAAACGAATTCCAGGGATGACCGCAATTGCTGCTAAGGCCGTCGTGCAAGCCTGTCATGACGACAAGATCAAAAACCGGGAATCTCTCATGAGCGTTCTTCGTGAACATTTGTCCGAGACGCATGCTCGACAAGCAATCGGTTTCCTGAAAGTGTATGGCAGCAGCAATACACTCGATGGAACCACCGTACATCCCGATGATTATCGGTTGGCCGAGCGCTTGATTGCACATGCGAACATCACGATGCCCGCTGCGGCTCCCGACAATTGGACGAAGCCAAACTACGCCGAACTCGATGTTGCACATGCTGCAGCAACAATTGAACACGCCAAGCAAGCCACCGAGGAACCGTTTGCCGGTTCTATAGAACTTGAAGACGCAAGCGGTGAAATCGTTTCTGAAGAAGCAGTCCAGTCGCCCGATGCGTCACCGACGAAGTACGGTACCACGGAAGTCGAGGTACCGTCTGACACAGCACCGCCATCTGACACAGCACCGCCATCTGACACAGCACCGCCATCTGACACAGCGCCGCCATCTGACACAGCGCCGCCATCTGACACAACGCCGCCATCTGACACAGCGCCGTCTGACGGATCCGCTTCAGCGGGCGTACCAAGCTCCGAATCGGTTGCCGAATCCACCACCAGTACGACACCTGCGTCCGTATCCGATGAGGGTGAATCGAATCAACCAACGGTTCCTCTGACGCCCCGCAGTTCTGTTCCGATGCCTCCGATCCCGACTGCCGCAATGGAACGACCAACGCTGTCGATCGACGTCGAACGCCTTGCGCGAAGTTGGCAAGTGGGACGAGAGAAGATGAAGCGTGTCGCAAACTGTTTGCAGTTCTCGTTTGCAGACAGTCGAGATTTTCAATTCCCGATGCCTCTGCTTTGCAAAGTGCCGCGACTGGACAACCTGCAAAGTGGTATGATGCTCCAGGCACTCGTCATTGGTGTCGCCGACTTTGGTGTGTTTGTGGATCTTGGGCCTGACTGCAGCGGCCTGATCCATATCAGCCGGTTGGCCCCTGACTTCATTGAGGATCCGCATCAGTTCGTTCAAGTTGGGGACCTCGTGCCAGTCTGGGTGCTCAACGTTGACGAAAAGAAAAAGCGGGTTTCGTTAACAGCCATACCACCCGGAACACCGTCGCGGCGAAGCGAGCAAGGTTCCTTAGGGCCCAACGAGGGGTCGCATGACCGAGGTGGCCAAGGACGTGGCAATCAAGCTGGAGGCGACAACCGAAATCAACGAAACGATCGAAATCAGACCGGCGCTCGGGATAGCGGACCACGCCAAAGTCAAACTCAATCGGCCGATCGGACTGGCCAGCCGGCTGGTTCTGGGGGTGACCGCAGTCGAAGCTCAGGTGGAGATAGCCGCAGCAGTCGCGGCGGCGGAAATCGCGGCGGC
>CAMBSL010000154.1 GCA_945870455.1 Pirellula staleyi DSM 6068
ATCCGTACAATGGCACGACGACGTTGTGCGAGGGGTTATGGATGGGCGTGCCGCCGGTGAGTATGTGCGGTCCGGTCCCTGCATCGCGGGTTGGAGCAAGCCTGCTGCATTCCTTGGGAATGGTCGATTGGGTAGCAGAGACACCCGAGGAGTTCGTCGCGATCGCAAAGAGCAAGAGCCAGGACATGGACGGACTGGCATCGCTGAGGATGGGCTTACGTGAGCGATTCTCGCAGAGCACGTTGGGATCGCCCGAGAGATTTGCCCTGGAGTTCGAATCGGCCCTGGCCGAAGCTTATGCGGTAGCATGGGCCTCTGAGCCCGTGCGAGACTAACTTAGCAAATGACGCACGGGCTCGGAGGCCTCATCTTTACCCACATTTCGCAGCACGCTAGACTCGAAATCCCCATGGATTTGCTTGACTCCACGGCGTTTTCTCCCCCTCGCCCCGCTTCGGGGAGAGGGGGGTGAGGGGTAGAGCACTGACATGGTAGCCTCCGGTTCAGTTATTTGTTTACACTTCTGAAACGCAAATAGACATTGAACTCACGATCAAAATACCAATCAAAACACAGTGCAAAACCCCTCACTCCCAGCCCCTCTCCCCGAGACCAGGGCGAGGGGAGCAAGATCAAAAGATGTGGCTGGCGGCCTGTGCTACGTGGTAGATTTTGGTCTGCCGATCGCCTAAGCACGCGATTGTGCAGTCTCAGCTCAGTCGTAGCTCAGTCGTAGCTCAGTCGTAGCTTGAGTTGAGGACGTCGAGCGTACGTTGCAAATCGGCCGGCAGTGGAGCCGAAAAGGACACGACTTCGCCAGTTTTTGGATGCTTAAATTCCAACTTAGATGCATGCAATGCGTGTCGATCCAATACCAGTTCGGTGTCGCTTTCGAGGGGTGGCATTCCGCGTACGTAGCGCCTCTGAAGCTGGCCGCGGGTTACCGAGGCGTGTCCACCATACAAACGATCGCAGAGTACTGGACAACCAATGTGAGCCAAATGCAATCGGATCTGATGTGTTCGACCGGTCTTCGGGAAAACATTGAGAAACGCGTAGCCTCGAAAGCGTTGAGTGACTTCGAAATAGGTTTCGGCGTCTCGGCTTGAGGAATGGCCGGCACGGCAGGCCATTTTGTCGCGTTGATATGGGTGATGACCGATCGGTTGAATGATGCGATCTCGATCTCGATCAAGGCTGCCAGCCACGATCGCCAAATAGGTCTTGGTGACTTCGCGGGCTTCGAATTGTGCGCACAACTTAAAGTGCACTTCGTTCGTCTTCGCGATGGCGATAACTCCGCTCGTGTCGCGATCCAAACGGTGGACGATGCCAGGTCGAGTCGGCCCTCCCGCATCGCTCAATTGCTGAAAGTGATAAGCCAGGGCTGCCGTAAGAGTGCCAGACCAATGCCCTTTGGCTGGGTGAACTACCATGCCCGCAGGCTTGTTCACGATCACCATGCACTCGTCTTCAAAAAGAATATCAAGCGGTATATTCTCGGCAATCGGCCCGTCGGTTGGTGGAGGTGGCAAAAGGTTGACGGTGACTCGGTGCCCCGTGAAAACTTTGAAAGCAGGTTTCACTGGTTTACCGTCGACGAGAACCTTGTCTTCCGCCACGACCTTTCGCAGAAACACACGGCTATAGCCATTCAAAACCAATGTCAAGAACATATCGACGCGTTTGCCCGAATGCTCTTCGGAAACGATGAACTCCACATTTCGATCACCCAGGACCGCAGAGGGTAGATCTAACGCAGGCAAACCTTCGGAGAGAGGTTCCAGCTCATCCAACGGGAACTCTTCCATGGAATCAATATCGGACATCGATCAAAGTCTTTTCTTGAATTGTTGAGGCACAACGTTTAGTCGATTGACTTTGCGTCTGCACGACAAGATTCAATCCGACTGAGTGGTCGAGACAAATCGCTCGTACATCGTTCCAACGGATTGCTATTTCGGGTCTAGCTCAACTGGGGCTGGCACAACTGGGGCTGGCACAACTGGGGCAGGCTTCTCTATCGTGAAGGTTGTTATTTCGGCGGGTGGAGTGATTGGCGCAGAGGATTCTGGTAGCTTCGACACCGGCTCTTTCGACACCGGCTCTTTCGACTCTGGAACAATCTTCGGAAGGTTGATTGCGCCTTGATTTGTCGTATTAGGAGTTGACTGAAATAGATCTTTGAACTGCATATCGGGCGAGTTTGGCAATGGCGACATCGAGGGAGGTAAGTTCTGAAGCATTGGAGCAGAAGGACGATTTTGCTTGAACCAGTTGTAGAACTCCTCACCTGCTTTGCTTTCCAGCCAGGTGACTCGTTTGTTGACTTCGGCCAGGAATTCAGAATTCGTCCCTGGAGTGAGGGCAACCTTGCGATAGTAAGCTAACGCTTGCTCGCGATCCCCAATCCCCTCGGAAACTTGCGCGACGCCGTAAAAGGAGCGTTCCTTCAAGAAAGGATCGGTAGCCTTTTCGGAAACCGCTTTGTATTCGTCCAGGGCTTGTTTGAAATACTGATCTGCCAAGTCACGATCGAGGTAGACTTTTTCCATCGCCTTTGCCATGTAGGCATCGCCGGCCGTTTGCTTAGCCCAAAATCCCGCGTTGGAACCACTGAAATCGCTTGCGATGGCGTTTAGATCGGAGGTATCCGTGTCGGCAAAGTAAAGTGCAGTCCAGCCTTTCGCTGCTTCCTTTTCTTGGATCGAAGAATAGATTCCGTAGCCGAGCATTGCTGCGACCACGGCTGCGATCGCCGCGAGAACCGCAGGAAGAACTTTTTTTAGCTTAATAAACTGGGTTTCGATTTTGTCGGCCAGCAAATTCGATTCTTGGATCTGTTTTCGGTCGCTTTTCATAGCATCATGCCGTCAAATTGGCTCGGTGGGATGGATTTTACTTGGAAGCTGGCAAGTATAGGGCTGGACAGAGGTTTCCTCAATAGTGTTCCCTGCCGATGACAAAAGCTCGTCGGCACGCCATGATCTGGAGATCAACGCTCGGGCATTTCAATCAATTTCCCATTAACCAAAGGCCAAACATGACCCCTCCTGTCATGAGCCGTTGCAGAGATGGATCGAATTCCATCGAAAAACAGGTAGTTGGGTTCACCCCACTTCGGATTTCCCAAAGCTGGATGCGACGAGAAGTTATGGTTTTTTGGGCGGCTGCCATTTTCGTTTGGGTCCTGATGGTTTCAAATAATTTGGCGGACGAGCTGGCAACTAATCTGGCCGAAGAGCTAACAACGGAGTCCAAATGGATTCCGACTATTCCAAGTGTCATGCCGGAACCTGAATTGGAGACAGCCTTGAACGTTGGCAACAACGCTTGGATGATGATCTCAGCGGCTCTAGTCCTTTTCATGATTGCGCCGGGTATCGCACTTTTTTATTCCGGTTTGGTTCGCAAGAAGAATGTGCTGAGCGTATTTATTCAGTGCTTGTTCTTGACGTCCGTGATGACGGTCGTTTGGAGTTTTTACGGCTATTCTCTGACGTTTTCCCACGGCGGCGCGCTCAATCCATGGATCGGAGGGGGAGAGTATTTCTTTCACCACGGGGTTTCGAGGACTTGGAATGATGTGACAATGCAGTCGGTGACACCGATGTGGACATCGCCTCGCCAGAACACCTCGATTACGGTGAGCGCCCACATGCTTTTTCAGGGGATGTTCTTTGCGATTTCGCCCGCCATCATCTGCGGCGCCTTTGCCGAAAGGATCAAGTTTCACGCAATGGTGCTGTTTAGTATTTTGTGGGGAACATTTGTTTATTGCCCCATCGCTCACTGGGTTTGGGCGGGTGGATGCTTGAGCTATCCGAACGGATTGCTAGGAGGCAGCCTCGATTTTGCTGGCGGTTCGGTCGTACATATCAGCTCCGGAGTTTCCGCTTTGGTGGCTGCCATTGTTGTTGGACCGCGGCTTGGATTTAGGAAGGATCCTATGCCCCCACACAATTTGACTTATACGGCCATTGGTGCGGCCATGCTTTGGTTTGGTTGGTTCGGTTTCAATGCAGGCAATGCGATGGCAGCGGACGAGGTTGCCACGAGTGCCTTTGCAGCGACCCATCTATCCACGGCGGGCGGTGCGATTGGCTGGTGGCTAGTCGAATGGCGTTCACGAGGCAAACCGACTTTGTTGGGTGTAAGCTCAGGGCTTGTTGCGGGCTTGGTTGCCATCACGCCATCCGCCGGATTCGTTCAACCCATGCCGTCTCTGCTGATTGGGTTCGTCGCGAGCATCGCATGCTATTATGCTTGCAGTCTATGCAAAAACTGGGCAGGCTACGACGATTCGCTGGACGCTTTTGGCATTCACGGGGTAGGAGGGATTGTAGGGGCTGTGTTGACGGGCATATTCGCAACGCGTGCATGCAACAACATTGGCAACGGCGCGAAACTCGGACTGCTTGAAGGAGGAAACATCCTAAGTGGTCAATTGGCAGCCATCGCCATTGTGATCGTGTATTCTGGCATCGTCAGTTTGGTGCTGTTGAAGATCATCGACTGGACGATGGGACTGCGCGTCTCTGCCTCCGACGAACGGCAAGGGCTCGATGTGCAACAGCACGGCGAGGAAGGTTACATTTTTTTATGAACAAACCAAGAAACGATTTTCGGATATGGTTCAAGTGATCCCCATCGACCAACCCGATGTAGCTCCGTTTTCAATGCCGGATCGATTTCGCAAAGAAGTCGTCTATTTCATGACACCTTTGGATGGAGAGGGTGCCCCGTCTCTTGCAAAAGACGAGTATTGGATAAGGTCTGAGGACGCGAAACAATGGCTTGATGACGGCGTTTTCACTCTCGTTTCTCCACTCGACGCGCATTCCGTGGCCGAAATCGAATTGACGGAGGAGCAAGAGGCTTGGCTCGAATGGATGGTGAATAACGAGATTTCGACGATTCGAATTGCAAAGTGAAACAAACGGATTGGGGAGGAGACAGAATTGAAGTTTTTGATTAAATTAAGGTCTGTCGGCTGCCTTGGGACGGTCGAAATCTTACTATCTACTCAATTCCACTCGGTAAAGAAAACTGACGGCTGTGGCATCCTACAAAACCAGCGATCTGAAAAAAGGACTTAAAATTCAAATTGACGGCGAACCGTACGTGCTGCAAGAAGTGCATTTCGTCAAGCCAGGAAAAGGAAATGCGCTCTACAAGTGCAAGATGAAAAACCTAGTCCGAAACACAATGCTCGATCGCACCCTCAAGGGCGGCGACGAACTGCAGGCTGCGGATGTCGAAGAAATTGACACGGTTTTCTTGTATAACCAAGCTGGCTCGTTCGTGTTTATGGATAACGAGACCTTTGAGCAATACGAACTGACTGCCGAACAAGTGGACGACAATTGGAAATACCTCAAGGAACAGTCACCGGTCGCCATGGTATTGTTCAATGGAAATCCGTTGACTATTTCACCTCCATCCCACGTTCATCTGAAGATAACCGAAACCGATCCTGGAACGAAGGGTGATACGGCTACCAACGTGACCAAGATTGCCAAAGTAGAAACAGGCGCGGAATTTAACGTGCCCGGTTTTATTAAAGAGGGCAACATCGTCAAAATTGACACTCGCAACGGCGAGTACGTCGAACGCGTCAGTATGGAATAACAACGCTTCATTTGAGCATCGACTCCTTCCGTCTCTTGTCATTCGAGGGTTAATCCAATGCTCCCATCCAAAAGTTTTTTAGCGTTGAGTTGTCTCACATGGTTAGTGGGTTTGTCCCAGCATGTCCAATCTCAGCCCTCGAACCCATTCGAAACCCTTCGAGAGAAACTTGTCACCAACGTCTTGATTCCAAATGGGATCAAAGACCCGCGAGTTTTGAAGTCCATGGGGACGACTCCTCGTCATGAATTCGTGCCACCGAAATACAAGTTGCAAGCATACCAGGATATCGCGATCCCGATCGGTGCATCGCAAACGATTAGCAGCCCATTCATCGTTGCGTTCATGACTCAAGCGCTGAATCCTCAGCCGACCGACAAAGTACTTGAGATTGGTACGGGTAGTGGCTACCAAGCTGCGATTTTGAGTCCATTGGTTCAAGACGTTTACACGATCGAGATTGTCGAAAAGCTCGGCTTAGAAACAACCGACTTGCTAGAGAAATTGAATTACGCAAATGTTCATTGTCGCATTGGTGACGGCTTCAAGGGCTGGGAAGAACATGCTCCGTTCGACAAAATCATCGTTACTTGTTCCCCCGAAGACGTTCCGGCACCTCTTGTGAAGCAACTTAAAGATGGGGGCTTGATGGTTATTCCTGTCGGTGAACGGTACCAGCAGATGCTCTGTCTCATGCGAAAGACGGGTGACAAACTTGAGAAGGACGAGTTGCAACCGACGTTGTTTGTACCCATGACAGGAGCCGCAGAGGAACAACGCAAAGTCATGCCACCTCCGAATCCAGTGCTGCTAAATACGAGCTTCGAAGTCCCGCTCACCAACAACGTTTTTATTACCGGATGGTACTACCAATTTGGATGCATTGTCGTTCAAGATAACAATGCGCCGGACGGAACCAAGACGGTGGAATTCCGAAGCAATAATGGGAATGTGCCAAGCATGCTTCTCCAGGGCGTAGCGCTCGATGGATCCACCGTTAAGAAAATCAAATTGGGAGGGTGGGTCGCAACAGAGAACGTCAAGTTTGGGTCAGACAAAGAGAAATCTCCTTCCATCGCGATTCAGTTCTTTGATGCAAATCGAAATCGTGTTGGGTACAACTTCATTGGCGGAGGTTTCAAGGGAACCAGAAACTGGAAACAAGAAGAACGCATTTTCAGCGTGCCTCCCGCAACCAAAGAGGCGATTGTTTCGATAGGTTTGTTTGGTGCGGAGGGCATGGCTAGGTTTGACAATATTTCTTTGGAAGCCGTGAGGTAGTTCGGTGAAGCCAAAGGCCGTCTTAGCCTATTGCCGTGAGAAAGGGATTCGGTCTGTCGACCTTCGTTTTGCCGACATCGACGGAACTTGGCGCCGAATAACGCTCCCGCTTAGCGCACTGAATGAAACGTCGTTTGAAGAAGGCTTCGGCCACTCTTTGCTGCTGGATTGTTCAGCCAACAAACAACCGGTTCACTTGATTCTTGTGCCTCAAAGTGAAGCCAACTACCTCGATCCGTTCACCAATCAACCTACGTTGATTCTGATTGCAGCGGTGCAGGATTCGGTCGTGCGCGAGGAGAGTCCGCTTGATTCACGGCAATTGGCGGTTCGCGCTATGCGGTATATGGAATCCGCCTCGATCGGCGATGCGCTCTCCATTCGTTCTTGTTTTCAATTTCGAATCGAGCATAAGAATCGCGAAAACTCGCTGGGCGGCGTGGTTGAGAACACGTTTTTGGCATGCGGTCCAAACGACAAGGATTTTCCACTGCGATGCGAGATAGCCGACACTGCAGTCGAGTCTGGGCTGCATATAGACCGACACTTCTGCGGCAGTGACTCCAGTTCGGAAATGATTCTCAAGCCATCGAGCCTTGTCGAATGTTGTGACGACATCATGATGCTCCGGTATCTGATCGGCCAGCACGCTTGGAAGCAGAACTGCCGGGTGATTACACAGAACCTCTGGATGCCCAGTCAATGGTCCATCAGTCGCAACGGGGAGCCTATTTTGGTTGGTACAGTTCATCGAGGCATGAGCGATGCGGGCTTACATGCCATAGGCGGAATACTCAAGCATGCAGACGCCATTGCCGCCATCGCGTTATCCAACGGTGGTGAGCACAATGCATACGACTGGCTCCGTATGTGCTCCAACGAAGAGATGGGTTCGGTTTGTCGTGTGTTGGTGGCTTCGCACAACCCCCGTGCGCGAGCGATTGAATTTTTGGGTGCACCGGCGTCAAGCAATCCTTACTTGGTCTACTCGGCGGTCCTAATGGCTATCATCGATGGTGTCCAGAACAAGACTCCGCCAGCTCCGTCGCTGGATATTCGGATGAATGCGGCTGTCGGTCAAGCGAATTGGAAAATTGGCGGCAACCCAATGTCTGGTATCGATCGCGATGGCTTGAAGAACCGATTGGATAACGATCGCGATTTTTTGAGTCGAGGTGAAGTCTTCTCGGATGACTTGATCGATGTGCTTTGTGGCCGGTTGAGTACTTAGGAGTTGAATCAAGCGATGCAGGCTATTTCCGATCTCGTCGACGCAAAAATACTGCTTTTAGGTTCAAACAACCGTAAGAAAATTGTCGAACTCGTTAATCTGTTGGAGCCGCGAGGCTTTACGCTCAGGACACCATCGGATTTTCCCGATCCATTTGACGTGGAGGAGACAGGAAGTACCTTTATGGAAAATGCTCGGCTGAAAGCAATTGCGCAGGCAACGCATCGCGGAATGTGGGCCATCGGCGAGGACAGCGGTCTTTGCGTGAAGGCCCTGGATCATCGCCCTGGCATCTATTCCGCGAGGTTTTCTGGAGAAAATGCAACCGACCAATCCAACAACGATCTGCTTCTCCAATCGATGAAATCCGTGCCGGCTGACCAACGTCAAGCCTATTACGTTTCTACGATTGTGCTGGCTGACCCAAGTGGTGGCATACACATCGAAACGCAGGGCGAATGTTGGGGACGCATTCTTGCCGAGCCTCGCGGCCAAAGCGGTTTCGGATACGATCCCTTGTTCGAGATCGAAGAGTACGGCAAAACATTTGCGGAGTTGGGCTTGGAAGTAAAACGCGAAATCAGTCATCGTGCCCACGCCTTGCGAGCGTTCTTGACTCGACTCGATTCATTGATGGGTTGAACCTTTTCCCCGAAAGCGATGTTGTGCCCGAAAGCTCTTTCGGATGGTTATTGCTCGCGATTGCGGCTTTTGGAATTGGAATAACCAAGAGTGGATTCTCAGGTGTGAGCATGGTTCACGTCATCCTCTTTGCGTACGTTTTTGGTGCGAGAGAGTCGACTGGCATTGTTTTGCCAATGTTGATCGCGGGTGATATTTTCGCGATGACGGTCTATGGCAAGCACGCAAATTGGAAGTACGTTCGACGCATGTTTGGCCCTGCCATGATAGGAGTCGTGGCCGGTTGGCTGCTGATGTTTAGGCTCGACGAAAAGTACTACCGCCCATTGATTGGGACTATCATCCTTGGCTTAACCGTGTTGCAGATCATTCGAATCTGGAAAGAGGAATGGTTAGCAGACGTGCCACACGCTCGATGGTTTGCATGGAGCATGGGAATTTTGGTTGGGCTCACGACCATGTTGGCCAACGCTGCGGGACCCGTATTCGGTCTGTACCTTCTTGCAATCGGTTTGCCGAAGATGGAATTCGTTGGAACCGCAGCTTGGTTCTTTTTGCTTCTCAACATTTCCAAGATTCCATTTAGTTGGAGTCTCGGGCTAATTCGACTGGATACGCTGGCTTTGAATGCGGCCCTGATGCCTCTCATTGGGCTAGGACTGTGGATCGGCACCATGGTTGTGCGACGCATTCCTCAAAAACTTTTCGATAGCCTTATTTTGATTTTCACGGGGGTCGCAGCCCTACGCATGCTCTTTTTGTAGTTTATGCAGGGCTCAAACGGGATTGGGCCCCTGACGAAAATGGCCCGTTGGGGGTAAATTTGTAGCGTTAGGGAGCGCGGCAGACTGAAAATTACCAATCATAACCCGATACGTAAGTGAGGGACCTGCGAAATTGTCCCTCGCCTACGCTTCGGGTTTGGATATTGCAATAGGCCGCTCGCCTTAGGACTTGCGCAGTAGTTACTTGCCGCATGAATTTGATACCTGACGACGGCCCATGAGGAAAATAGAGGATGACAAAACCGAGAGTGCTTGTCTTGCGAGCTCCTGGCACAAATTGCGATGTTGAAACAGCGTATGCATTTGAATTGGCTGGAGCCGAATCGGTACGCTTGCACGTCAACCAGTTAATCGAGCATCCAGCCCTCGCTTCGACATTTCAAATCCTTTGTTTTCCCGGTGGTTTTAGCTACGGCGATGACATCGCGGCCGGACGCATATTAGCGACTCAATTAAAAACGTTTTTGAGCGAGACGTTGGAGTCCTTTCGCCAGCACGATCGGCTGGTTTTGGGGATCTGCAATGGATTTCAAATCATGATGCGGCTGGGGATCTTTTTTGATACGCCTGCAAGCGCTCAGCCCGCGACGTTAACTTGGAACCGCCAGGGAAGATTCGAAGATCGATGGGTGCATCTCAAGCCGGAAACAGACAACTGCGTGTTCTTGCGAGGTATCGAGACAATGTACTTGCCCATGGCCCATGCCGAGGGTCGATTCCTTTTTCGCGACTCGGATTCGGAACAAGGACTCATGGACCAAAAGCAAGTTGTGCTTCGCTATTGCGAGCCCAACGGCAATACGGGTGTTGCCCCATTGGCGTTTCCCCACAATCCAAACGGAGCTCAAGGAAACGTAGCTGGAATCTGCGACTCGACCGGGCGAATTTTTGGATTGATGCCACATCCTGAGCGACACTTGTTTGCAACAAATCATCCTCAGTGGACGCGTCGGGAAACACAGCCTGAGCATGGTGAAGGGTTGAAGGTTTTTGAAAATGCTGTCGCGTACTTTGGTTAACGTATGAAAGTCATACACGACCTCAACGAAATCTACGCACAACTCGATTTCGTCCGTTGCGATTCCAAGCGGATTGGACTTGTGCCAACGATGGGTGCACTTCATGAAGGCCATTTGTCGCTCGTTCGTCGTGCCAAGCAAGACTGCGATGTTGTTGTGGCCACGATCTTCGTAAACCCAACGCAATTTGGCCCGAACGAAGACCTTTCCAAGTATCCTCGGACGCTTGAATCCGATATGGCTTCGCTGCGATTGGCCGAATGCGATTTCGTTTTCGTTCCGGCATCGGACCAAATTTATCGCAAAGAACATTCGACCTACGTTGACCCACCAAGTGTTTCAACGCGTTGGGAAGGTGAATTGCGACCAGGGCACTTCCGAGGTGTCGCAACGATCGTTCTCAAATTGTTTCAATTGATTCCCGCACACGTCGCATACTTTGGGCGAAAAGACTACCAGCAAGTTGCGGTGATCCGTTCGATGGTAGACGACTTGAATGTTCCTATTCGTATCGAAACCTGTCCAACCGTACGTGAAGCCGACGGACTTGCGATGAGTAGCCGAAATCGCTACCTTTCGGAGCAAGATCGACCCAGGGCCCTTGGATTGTGGCGAGCTCTTTGTAAGGCGCAAAGCAGCTTGAATGCTGGCATACAATCGGTTGCGGAATTGGAGGCTGCGATGCATTCGGAGTTGCTCGCTGCACAAGTCGATTACGTTGATTATGCTACGATCGTTCATCCCGATACACTTGAGCCAATGATGCAGGTTGGCGAGAGCGCTGTCGCACTCATCGCAGCCAAAGTAGGGAGTACTCGGCTCATCGACAACATGACCTTGCTGCCACCCATCCAACGAAGCAACGAAGGTTCAAACTAGTGCGACAAACACTTTTCTATTTACCCCACGAGCTACTCGGGATTCCCGTACTCGGTTTTGGTTGGGTCCTCGGCGTGTTGATCCTTGTCGCTGTCGGATTACTGTTGACTGCGAGCAAGACGCAAACGATCGCGAAGCTGCTAGAGGAACAAGGTGTCGTTTGGCTTGTGGCTGCGTGTGTGGTCGCGTTTTTGCTCCCCCAAATTGAGACCCGCGTTCCGGATGGAACTGCATCGGGTTGGATCGTTGGCTTGCCTGTCCGGGGTTACGGCGTCATGTTGATGCTGGGGGTTTTAAGTGCTGTTTCGATCGCACTGGTTCGCTGCAAACAAGTGGGGGTCTCGCAAGAAGCTTTTTTCTCGCTCGCGACCTGGGTGGTTGTGGCTGGACTAGTGGGAGCGAGATTGTTTTACGTTATACAAAAATGGAACGAACTGGATGGCGATACCCTTGCAGCAAAGCTCTGGACCTCGTTGAAGGTGACCGAGGGGGGGCTCGTGGTCTACGGCGGTGTTATCGGTGGATTGATTGCGATTGTACTCTGGGCCCGAAAACATCGTTTACCCCTTTTGCCTATCGCAGATTCCGTGACACCTGCTTTTTTTATCGGTCTCGCGTTTGGGCGGATTGGCTGTTTGCTCAACGGCTGCTGCTATGGCGGCATCTGCGAACAGTCGCTTCCTGCGATTGAGTTTCCGTCCGGCTCGCCAGCGTATGTGGATCAATTGAGGTCGGGTAAGCTTCTTGGGATGGTTACCGACAAGGAGCCGTCGGCAACCGAACCTCAGCCTATACGGCGAGTACTACCGAATAGTTGGGCTTCGGCAAACAACGTGGTTCCAGGCAAAAAAATCGCCTTTGTGGCTGAAAAACAGGTGGATGGTATGACTCCGAGCGAGCCCTACGCACATCCGGTGTATGAAGCGACAATGCAAATTGATGGTCGTCGAATCGAAGTTGCATCGATCGATGGTCCTCGAAACTCATTGCCGGTCCATCCAACCCAGATCTATGCAGCCGTGAGTGGGTTGTTGCTGTGTTGTTGGACGCTCCTGTTGGCCGAGAACGTCAAAAAAACCGGTTTTGTTTTCGGACTGGGATTGATATGTTATGGCGTTCTCAGAAACATGGAAGAGTGGATTCGAGTCGACGAAGCAGGTCAGTTTGGAACTTCATTGAGCATCGCACAATGGATCAGTTTAGCCGCAATACTTCTTGGAGTTGCAATTGTTGTCCGTGTGCAATATCACCGAGGTGGACAAGTTCCCGCAGTGTAGACTGCCTGTGGGTAAAGATGAGGCACAATGCCAGTGGAGCCAAGGAATGGCCTTTTGAGGTAGTCAGATTGGTGAACACTCAACTAAAATGACGGGTAATGTTGGGTTGCAAATTCGCAACATAATCCGAACGAACTGCTGTCCGCCATGAATGGTTTCCCAAAAGATGTCGTGCTATTCGACGGTCAATGCAATTTTTGCCGGTCTCAAATCGACATATTGCGGCGGCTGGATGGTCGCGATCGTTTGGTATACCTATCGCTCCATTCTCCCGAAGTTGCGGAAAGATTCCCCGGCTTAACCTTTGAGCAGTTGATGGATGAAATGTGGATTGTTACGGCTCAAGGAACGCAATACGGAGGCGCTTTCGCCGTGCGTTATCTTAGTCGGTTGTTACCCATCCTCTGGCCAATTGCTCCCATTCTGCACATCCCAGGCTCAATGCCTTTATGGCAATTTCTTTA
>CAMBSL010000155.1 GCA_945870455.1 Pirellula staleyi DSM 6068
TTGGGAGGATCGGGTGGCTCGCTCTTTCGCTTGATAGGTTCAGCCACGCCTGCGTTGTTCTTGTCTTTGTCGCCAGGCTTACCGGCACCAGGTGTCGCTTCTCCTCCGGGTGGCTTTCCTCCAGGTGCTTTTCCGTTCGGTGGCATTGCTCCTGGTGGCATTGCTCCTGGCGGCATTCCATACGGCCCTTGTTCAGGTCCACCCTGTTGAATAACAACGGTGTTTCCGTCCGGAGCGCTGTAAGTTCCTTGTCCCAATGCAAGTGGGCATAGGCTCGCAGACATCAGAAACGCACAGACGCAGACGCTTGTCCAACGAAGCTGAAACAGAAAGATCGGTTGGGGCGATATCATCGATTGGGTTCCATGTTGAAGATTTTCGATTCCGAGTACCTAATCTCATTTTTATCAAGCATCTTTCGCCATTGCTGGACAGCGTCGACGGAAGTCTTGTCAGGTTGGTAACCCAAGTTTTTGGTGGTGATGGCTGAAAGCTGATTGATTGCCATGATCCGTTCGTCCAGAGCAGAACTAGATAATGCGTCCACTAAGATTTTATCCGCACCAGCAGACAATTGCTCCTGGGATTTTGGAATCAGAAGCGACAAAATCGTATTTGCTCGGTTCGGCGCGTCGGCTCGAATGGCTTCGACCAATTGAGTCCTATTCTCCTGTCTGGCAAGGGATTGCGGTATTTGAGCCAGAATCGATGGCCAGTGGCTTTGCAAACCTTTCCGATTCAAGATCCCATCGGGCGAAAAAATTTGATCGTATTGGCCGAGCATCATTCGGGTACGGACGGCCAGAGCGGCGGTCTCCCCACGCCGATGCTTTGTCAATTCGAATAGCTCTGAGTCCAAGGATGTCGATTCGATTGTGGCAAGCTCGCTTTGGAGATCGGCGGAAGCAAGCTGATCGATTGGGCGTTCCGCGCTGGTTCGCAACCACCAAAGCTCCTCGACCAACTCTTGCTTTTCCGAGAGGATCCCTTGTTTCCAAACAACGTACTGCCCTACATTCAAAGAGCCTTGACCGGCGACTTCATTTGGTCCCTGATACGAAAAAGCGATTTCACCTTGAACGCCTATCAGCCGAACGATGGGCTTTATGTCAAACTTACCAGCTTGAAGCATTTCATCCGAACATGGCAGCATCACGTTTTGCACTTCCAAACCGCAACAGGCGTCGTCCGTATCGAACCGAATCGAAACCAGAATTCCGTTGCAGTCTACCTCGATCGACTTGGCATCGGGGGTGGAAAACAGCAGGGCTCGCCCCGCCTTGAGCCCGACTCGCGCGGAATCGGTACCGCTGGGCAATAACTCTAGATCGCTTTCACCCGCACAGAGCCATCGAATACCGGGCTCGATGCGAATTTCGGTGCGTTGTGCTGGAGGTACAACGACGCGTTCGCCGGCTTGCACGTACTCGCCTGCCATCAATCGCTTCCAGTTCGAAGTTCCATCGGCTGCATTGTTGACTTTCGCCAAAACGATCGAATCGGATGAGGGCTTGGAGTCGGGTAACCATTGCATTCGATTCGGCTTGCGGGCTGGGATCGAAGAAGGCTCGATGCTAGGCTTGGTGACCGATTCGTTTTTGACGCCAGATTTATCTTTATCGCCCAACGACGATTCGGCAGCTTTGGAATTGTCTGCGGATGGCATTGGCGGTGCCGACGAAGACTCGGAAATGGGGGCAGCAGAACGTCGGTCTTTTGGTTCTGCGACTTCGTCACCGGAACGGATGGACTCGGTTTTGGTTTGCTTTGGAACCGAAGGACCTTTGGCAATATCCATCCCATCAGGCTTACCAAGCAAAATGCGAACACGGTCCAGCGGCCCGATCGCAATCGCTCCAGCAACGACCAGTGCAATCAACAAGCAAGCAGCCACTGCAGCTCGTTTCAGCCAACCTCGATCATTTCCGATCAAGTACTCGGGAACTTGCCGACCCAATCCATCGCTTAATTCGATGCCGGACGCTCGCAAATCGGCACGCGTTTTGCGCAATGTTTTCGGGGCGGCTGTTGCTGACTCCAATGCCACATGCTCACCGCCGTCCATGGAATACGCCGAACTCGGCGAATCGATTCGCCGGATTTTTCCATCCTTTTCGAGTGCACTTCCAAGGCCAGTTGAATAGGCGACCGGCTTCGAGGGCAATTCTAGAATACGTTGTCTCAGCGAAGCAGGAATCGAAGCTGGCACCGAGATGGCTCTGGAAAGGATTTGGTGGCAACTGCCGATTTCGATCAAGAGTGTGTTGTTTTCCAAACACTTGCGTTCCATATCAGGCAACGTTTCCATCGGGATCGTGTCGTCAAGAAACTCGGCTACCAAGTTTGCCTCGAACCCAAACTCACGCGCGTCAACGGGAATAGGTGCGATTTTGCGGTTTCGCATCCCCGTTTCGATGCGTTGCGAAATCTGCTGGGCCGTTGAGCTTTCTTTGATTTTCTCTTCAAGAAGGGCAGCTTCTTTTGGGTCCAATACGCCGTCTCGGTATGCAAGCAGAGTTCTTAGTGTGAGTCTCATATTTTTACGATCTTTTTTTCGAATGGCTTTTTTCGAATGACTTTTTATTCTGAACGGCTAATTCCCGTTTTTCCCCTCAGCCGGAAAGGCGTGGACTTATGCTCAACACCCATTTTGCTCCCTCTCCCCGAGTGCGGCCGAGTACAGGGCGAGGGGAGCATGGTTTCTCGCAGTGTTGCGCTTGCCTATCTAGGTTAGTGACGAACGGAGCGGCGATCCGTTCATTCTTTTGTCCGAATTCTGCTTTTTGAGAACTTCTGCTCCGAGGTATGGCACGCTCTCGAGGAACGTTCGGGAGTGTGGTTGGCCAGAGTCACAGGACGGCTTGCGCCGTTCCGCTACCAAATGAGGGGGCAAATGAGAGGGCCAACCGTGGTTTGGACAGTGCCTAATCGGTCGGCAAACAGAGATGGATGGCCCCATGGGAAGCCCCTTGGGAGAGTTCACCTCGAACTTCGGTGTTAAGCTCCCGGAGCACTGCAAGGCAACCGGCGTCAACTGCGAGCTTCAATACCCAGGTGCTCCAAATGTGAAACACGCCACGCCAACTGATTTCCTCATCGCTACCCTGAAGGCTAAATGAAGCTGGTATAAAGGCTGCTGTAGCAAACGGAAGGGAATCGGAAAGGCTGGAAACAGAAGTACGACAGCACAATTCTATGGGCGTGGGAAATCGTTGGTGGGCGATGAATTAGGGCGGAGGCATCTTCTCTGCTCTCCTCACCGCCCACAGCAGCCCGATAGCCAAAGGAGCATCCTTACCCCGTCCCAATTTTTATCATCCATTTTTACAGAAGGTCAATCCGCTGTCATGAGAGTTTTGTTACTGCTTTTCCTGTCATCGTTCGTTCATGTACTCAATGTGAATGCGGCGGACCCAATCCATGTTTTGGTCTGGGACGAACGACAACCGCGTCAGAAGGAGGCTTACGACAATTTCCTTGGTAACGAAATTGTTTCACGGCTAAATGCGATCACGAATGATATGGAGTTTCGGTCGGTCGCGTTGGACGATGCTGAACAAGGACTTTCGGCCGGAAATCTTGAATGGGCCGATGTGATTGTGTGGTGGGGCCATGTACGGCAAGGCGAAATTAAGGACGATACGGCACAGCGCGTTTTGGAATACATCAAGCGAGGCGATCTGGATTTAATCGCGTTGCATTCCGCCCATTGGGCGCGACCCTTTGTTGCTGCCATGAATTGGCGAAGCATCGAGGATGGTCGCAAACAATTCGAAAAGATTGCACCAGGCGAAAAGATAACCATCGAGACGGTTGCTCCGCCCCGTCCGCAAACCGTACCGACGCATGGCAGTGTTTTCACGCCAGCCTACTTTTCCTACAAGACGAACAAGAATTCAGTAACCGGAGTGGTTCATCTGCCTTGGTGCTGCTTTCCTGATTATCGGGCTGATGGAAAACCAAGCACTATCACGGTCAAGTTACCGCAGCACCCAATCGCCAAGGGCTTACCGGCGAAGTTCAAAGTGGGCCAAACGGAGATGTATAATGAACCGTTTCATGTTCCGGAACCCGATGAAGTGATCTTCGAAGAGGCATGGGAACTGGGTGAACGATTTCGAAGCGGAATGGTTTGGCAGATCGGCCAAGGAAAAGTTTTTTATTTTCGACCAGGGCACGAGGAATTCCCTGTGTTCAAGCAAGCTGAGATGATTCAGATTCTCTCCAACGCTTGTCACTGGCTTGGAGAGAAGTGATGCGGTAACCAGTAGGTAACTCTGCCTCTTGCTTCGTGTTCCATGAACTATTGGTTAATTTCGCTTGCTAGGCGCCTCTCTTCTTTGTAGAGTCGACAAATATAATAGTTGTGTGTCTTTCCCCGAATATATCCGGAGCTAACGGATGAATTTCCCAACGCCACCCGCTTCCTCGTGGTCCCGGGTACTCTGCCTACCCATCTTTGTCGGAGTTGTCGTTTTTGCATTTGTCTCGATGTCAGCATTCTCCGAAGCATTCAATGCAAATACAACCCGCAATGTTGTACTCGCAGTCGCATGCAGTATCGTCACGACCTTGCTAGGTGGCCTTGCGTTTTCTCTGGCTCGAGGTCGTGGGGTACCCAATTGGTTCATAAGGACCTTTATGCTGTTTGTGCTCTCCCTAATTCTGATGTTGCCTCTGCATGACATCCAAAATTGGTGGCATGGCAAACCCTTCGATTTAGATTCTGTTTACCTCTACTTTACATTTGTGGTGATAATGCCAGGAGCTTTTCAAGATTGGAAAACTATGTGGTATTTACGGTCATAAGTTGACTCTCCAGCGATTCAATCGAAGGACTCTCTTCGGAAGGAAGAATCCGATCGCAGTCCACGCACCATGCAGCATTTTGAAGAATTTGCAGTTTCGAGCCGTCAGCAAACCGGTGTGGATGAAACCGGAGAATAAAACCCATTCTTCTCACCCTGTTTCCACGAAAAAAGGAGCGATAGGTGCCAGGCACCCAAGGTCCCCCCGCTATGAGCCACGCTAAGTCGTTCCCGCGTAGGCGGGAATCCAGTGGAGTGCGAGTGATGCTGGGTTCCCGCCTGCGCGGGAATGACGGACGAGTGGGAAGCTCACTCATAGGTACCTACGAGGCCACCCAACCCTCTCGCCTGCATCCCCAGCCCCGAGGGGGCGAACTGGGATAGCCCAGGGCAACGCCCTGGGTTCGATGTTCAAGATCCTCGCGAGCCCTGAAAGGGCGGGACCATGTTTGTGCCGCCCCTTCAGGCCTTCAGGGCTTGATGAAATGACGACGCGATCCCAGGGCGTTGCCCTGGGCTATCTCATTGCGCCGCGTTGCGGCTAAAACATGCTGCAAGAAGAACTCAAACGCACGCACCTGACGGTGCCACCCAACAAAATCGGTCGAAAAACATAGATGGATGGCCTTATGGGATCACACGCCATAGGATCTCACGCCATGCGATCACACGTGTCGCCCATGCTTCGGGAGACTACCGTTTCACATAGTAAATCGTGTTGGGAGCATCGCTCCGGCCAACCACGATGTCGAGATCTCCGTTGGAATCAACATCGCCAAGAGCTATCCCGTATGCTGTTCCCTTTCCGTCCCCAAAGCGAATCTGGTCGAATCGCCGACCAGAGCCGTCATTCAAATGAATCGAACCAGGGGCCAAAGCATACCCAATCACAATATCGGCATTGCCATCCCGATTCATGTCGCCAACGGCGATCGAACAAGGCGCAACCGTTTTATCTCCAATGGACATGCCCTCGCCAAACTTGCCGTTCCCGACATTGAAGTAGACCAACGATCCTTGCTTTTCATCGCCAATCACAAGATCGATGAAACCATCTCGATTGAGGTCTCCCGCAGCGGCCGTACGGGCTGACGATTTGGCCCGCCCAACCGGTTCCAACTTGAAAAAATTTGCCTTGCCATCATTGAAATGGATCATGCTCTGTCCACCATCGCGGTGCGGAACCGCGAGATCGATGAAACCATCTCCGTTGAAATCGGCAGGAACAATGGTGGTCGCGGATTCGGAGGGAATGGTAATGACTCGGTCGTTCCTGAAATTGCCCGCCCCATCATTCAAACAAACGTAACTCGCGCTTCGTCGGTTTGCTGCGATCACATCTGGGTAGCCATCGCCATTGAGATCTGCGACTGCAGCATTTCGAGTGTTCCATGTCGGCTCGCCCCAAGTACCAGCAACTTTGAAATTCGCTTTCCCGTCATTCAAGTAAACGAACTTCGCATCGGGACTGTCGTTGCTGACCAAGATATCGAGATCTCCATCCCGATCTAGGTCCGCCAAGACCGCGGAATAGGTTCGATCGGGTTTGTCGCTAAGATTTTTAGCAACCGAAAATTCTCCTTTGCCGTTATTGAACAACAAACGATTGTGGAGCGGCCAGTGCCTTCCTTTGGCTAAGACGATATCAAGATCACCATCGCCGTCCAAGTCTCCGATGCTTGCATTTGCAGATGTCTCGGACGTTGTCTCAAGATCGACGCTAAACAGTGTTGGGACGTTCGCGTTCGAAGCACCATTGGCAGATGCTTTGGGCGATTCTTGGATAGCCGCTTTGGGCGATTTTTGGATGCAGACCAGTTTCGTCCAACTGCGCAGAAACAATTGGTCATGAACCGCCACAGGCGATGCATCGATCGCGTCATCCAGTGCATTGACCGCCACCACATCCAGGCTTTCGTTGTCTTTGAGAACGACCGTTGTCCCTTCGCGGCCAACGAAGTAGAGGTGTCCGTTGGCGATCATCGGCGAGGCGTACAGGGAGCCCACACCTGTGACTCGCTTTCGCTCGAGAAACGTCTTTCCCGTGCGAGCGTCGATGCAACTAAGGACATCGGTATTGCCCGCCGTAAAAAACAATCGGTTGCGGCTAATGATTGGCGAGGGGACATACGGCGTCCCTTGAGCCACTTGCCAACGCACCAAACTCTTGCCGGTAATATCGCCGTGCGAGCCAAGCGGGACCGCAACAGCGCAGGCAGCTCGATAGCCACTCATGCAAATCGCCGTATCCTCAAAGCGAATCGGGGACGGAATCGCATTGGTCGTTTGGCCACCGCAAGCCCAGATCTGCTCCCCTGTTTGAGCGTCGTACGCTTTGGCGCTACCTGTTCCGTTCACGATGACCATCTGCTTGCCTTCGTGAGTCGTAACCAGAGGCGTGTTCCAAGACGTGACCTCCTCGGGGCGATCCACTTTCCAAACCGATTTGCCCGTCCGTTTATCGAGCGCGATAATAAACGATCCTTCTTCCTGGTCCCAATTGACGATCAGTAAATCGCCTGCCAAGACTGGAGTCACGGCTTCCCCCCAACCGAACCGCGTTCTCATATCTCCCAAATCGACTTGCCATACGAGATCTCCGGTCAGCGTGTAACAAAAAATTCCCCGAGAACCGAACGAGGCGTAGAGTCGTTCGCCGTCGGTCGTGGGCGAACCTGCTGCATAGGTATTCGTCATGTGACGCCCTTCATGCGGAACTTGTTCGGTCGCAAGCTTTTGCCATCGCATTTTTCCGGTAACGCGATCAATACTTGTCACTAGAAAACGATGGAAAAATTCGTCCGGTACGGTTTTGGCGCGTTCATCGTTTAGGACAGGCGTTGGGCTTTTCCGCGAAGTCTGTTCGGCAGACAAAACAAAGACTTGGTCGTCCCAAATGATCGGCGTCGAAGTTCCTTGCCCAGGCAGATCCGCCACCCACGCGATGTTGGTTTTCGAATCCCATTGCAAAGGTGGGTTTGCGGTTGGACTCGCGATTCCATCCGCCGTCGGCCCACGCCACTGAACCCAGTTCTCGGCTTGGACTCCTCGAACTCCTTCCTCACCCAAAACAAAACTTGCACGTCCGCTCAAAAGGACCATGCATGCAATCAATCGCATTCTCAATAGAAAACCCCCGTCCCAAAAACGCTTCCAAGCCATCTTCTGCACTCCTCGAAAAATCGACCTTCAATGCATTTGTTTTCATTTGTTTCTAAGACTTGCAGGCTCTCATTGCACCCATTCTAGTGCCACGGATTGGAATGAACGTCGCACAGGAGACTACTCGTTCCCAGGCTCTGCCTGGGAACGCATTGGTGTGAGACTACGAGTGAAACAAACTGCTAGCCGATGGGCGCTAGCCCCGGTTCTCGACGACTGTCGAGCCATTGGGAAACCGGGGCTAGCGCCCACCGGCTAATTGGGTTGAGAAACAGTTGCGGATGTGCCATTTAGCTATCGCCTGTGGGCAAGTACTTTTTTTGGTGTCGCATGAAATCGCGGAACTCTTGTGGCCATTGCGTTTCCATTTGGATGGACTCGCCGGACCGCGGATGATCGAATCCCAGTGATTCGGCATGAAGGGCCATGCGTGGATGCGGCCATGCCCAATGTTCCGCATGGCGCGCGCGATATCTCGGATCGCCCAGGATCGGATGACCTATCTCGGCCAACTGGACTCGTATCTGATTTCGCCGTCCCGTCTCGAGTTTGATTTCAAGAAAGGCTGCGTCCCTCCAAGCTTGGCGGGTTTGATAGTGCGTGATCGCCAATTCACCTTGCTCCGCCGATGGCACTACGAAGCGATTGAGATCCGCGTCGGTCGACAAATAGTTTCGCAGCACATTGCTCGGTGGGCTCGGATTCCCAGCCACAATCGCGATATATTTTCGATTGGGTTTGCGCAACGCGAACTGATTGCGAAGGGCTTCTGC
The DNA here is from genome assembly GCA_945870455.1 of Pirellula staleyi DSM 6068. GTDB lineage: Bacteria > Planctomycetota > Planctomycetia > Pirellulales > Pirellulaceae > JBKCUI01. The sequence continues at coordinate 8,744 of CAMBSL010000155.1, forward strand.
AATTTCAAGCGACTTGGCAACCACCAAGACTCCCGATACGCCGCGATCCAATCGATGAACACAAAAGGCTTGTGCCTCCTTGTTTTCCTTGCGCAATTGACGCTCGACCAGCGAGAGCAACGTATGGGCTTCGCGATGCCTTGTCGGAACGGTCAGCAGGTTGGCCGGTTTATTGACGATGGTGATATCTTCATCGTCATAGAGAAAATCGACCGAACGGTTTGGCTGTTTGTTCTTGGCCGAGTGACTTGGAGCCGCGATGGGTTGTGGAACCATATCGACGGAAATCGCATCGCCCACATCGAGAACGTGAAAGGCTTGTCGTTTCACGCGACCATTGACTGTCACATGTCCTTGTTCGAGGAGCGGCTGTATTTGAGAGCGCGGGATCTTGAAGAGATTCTGAAGAACGCTACTCAATTGACGCGCGGGGGACGGGATGTTGGCTGGTACCTTAGCTGTTTTTTGGGACATAGATCGCCATTGGAATCCCTGTTGCCCGCACATTCAAGGCTTTTTGGCAATTCGCGTCAGGACTTGGCTAATATTCTCGATCCAAGCGCGCAAGCTGTGGTGGTTTTCCACATAATCCCGAGCTGCTTCGATCCTCGCTAGCCAATGGTTCGGCCTTTCAAATCGATCCCGGATCGCATCGGCTAGCTCGTCGGAATTGGCTTTTGCAACAAGTGTACCCAGCGGATGGGCTCGAAACAGTTCGCCAGCTCCTTGGGCGGTGTTGGTTGCCAGAACGGGAATCCTGCAGGCCATCGCCTCCAAGAGTGCGTTGGGCATTCCCTCGTAGAGTGAGGGCAAGCATAGAAGGTCGCAACGCTTCAGCAATGCAAATGGACTTGAGACTTGCCCGTGAAAGAAAACACTCTCGGCCACGCCCAGATTTGCCGCCAGGCTATGCAGTTCCTTGCGAAGCACTCCATCGCCCACGAGATGCAAATCAGCGGCCGGAACACGGTCTAGCGTGGCCAATTGTGAGTACTTGGCGAACGCTTGGATTAGATAGCGGTGGCCCTTTTCATCGCTGAGTCTACCGACGGAGACAATCTGTTTTCGATTCGGCCGCAAGCTGATCCCTGTCCAAGCTTTTTGGCTCTCCCGATCGATTCGCTCAATGTCGATAGGGCTTTGTAGGACTTGGAATTGGTCGCGTGGCAACTTATAGTATTGCGACGCGTTTTCTGCCGTACCAGCGCCTACTGTTAACAAGGCATCCGCCGTCGCATAGGCTTTTCTCAAGCAGCGCTTTTTCCAAGTCAACCACCGCTTTTCGGAACGCGCCAGATCGAATTGCGGTGGTGAGACGATGGTCGACACACGGGGGACATGCTGATGCTCAGTCGCCGGACCAGTCACCAGCGTCAAATGAAAGAGCCTGTCGTACGCGACGTCGATCTGCTCGTTGCGGAGGACATTCTCAAGATGTTGAACCTGCATTCGATGGATCCGCCCCGGCCAATTCCACCTCGGGAATTTTGTTTCCGACCAAAACGAGTAGCGTTTTACGTCTGCAGGAACTTCGGATAGCAGAACTCCCGTTTCATAAAGCAAGTACAAAATGGGCTCAAACCGATCGCGATCGAGTCCCTGCAGCAAATAGAGTAACTGCCGTTCGCTGCCGCCGCCATCCATCGAGGATGAGCAAAGCAAAACTCGGATTCGGAGGTGAGTCATTTCATACCTTGCGAAACATTGGATGCAAACCGAATCGAGTTCGATTAGGTACGATAGTGTAACTGCAAGATCCGCCAATGCGAGTCTTTGAGAAAAACCCGAAAGGTTTTGTTGCACCGAGTTTTTTGTTGCACCGGGTTTTTTGTTGCACCAGGTTTTTTGTTGCACCAGGTTTTTTGTTGCACCGAGGGATTTTAAGCCGTGCGAGATCGATAAGGTCGATCCGAAATCAATCGGACTTTTCGACTGGTCATCGAGACGGCCCTCTCCACCATTTTCAACTTGTTGTAAACGACGGGCCGATTGCGGAATCGTGACAGCGATCGTCGGTATTTCAAGAAAAACATAAAGGTCTCAGCAAAATCTTCGCTCGCGTTCGTCGACGCATAGTCCGTAATGAACTGCTGAAAAAGACAACCATAGAAGAATTTTAGTTTCCCCTGCTCGCTCGAACGACGACGCTTGCCAGCTTGATATTTTGGATCTCGTTTCAAATGCCGTCGCCATGACTGATACGGAGTCGACGCGCAATTGTTGTAGGCGGCTCCAAACGTTCGCTCGAACCAATCTTGCTTGAAGAAACCCGAATCGATGTAGTACCAAGCGTGTGCGTACTCATGGCGAATCGTATCGCACAACGTCATCCCGGGCTTGTAGGGCTGATGAGGCAAATCGCGAGGAAGATAAATGACTCCTGGGCGATACCCCCTCTTTGCATAGTGCCCAACCTGTTCAAACACGTAACCTCGCTCTCCCGAACTCTTGGCGTTCGATATGCACAACTCGATAGCGTCTAGATAGACACCATCGGCTAGCAAGCCTAACTCGGCAAGTTCATGACGGACTAAGTTGTATGCACGGTCTACGTTGGCCATGATAGGACGCGATCTAATATTTCTGTGTTTGTGCGAGGCTGGGGCGATGCAGCTCGTCTTCCAACGACTGCACGCCTTTCAATGGGGTCGCGTCCGTGCCCTAACAAGTCTGCTTTAAGGCCGTTGTCGCATCAAATTGAATTTGAAAAAAAGGTTGCATACATACCCAAAGGGGGGGGGGGTAAGCGGGATCATTTGTGCGGAAACGGTCTGTTGATTCAATGCAGACGGAGCGATTCTTCGAGCCAAAAACTCGCCTGGCAACACCCTCTTAAGGGGGGTTTTTGGCTAACTTGGCCTGCCACCGAGAGTTAGGTTGCTCGATGAAATTCTCAGGCTGGTTCGGATTGTATTTGTCCAACAGGGACAGCCCCAAACCCTTCTGTTTATCAGCAAAAACCTTGCCGAATGTAAGGATAATGAGCTTTCCTATTGGCCGGGCGGTATACTACGATGGTGTCGTGTAGCCCTCCATTTAACGCCGGAGCCGGTCAATGCTTAGAATCTTGGTAGCCTTTTGGATCGTTGTTGTTCCCATTTCGGGGTTTGGCTCCGATCCTCAGCTTCTCAAGAAAGAATCGAGTTGGAATTGGCCAGACAGTCAGCGGTTGATGCAGCAAGTTCAAGGTTACCTCGATGGCAAATTAGTTGGCGATGAACTTCAGCAGGCCAAGCTGATCGCGTCGAATGCGAATTCCTCGAACGGAGTTGGGCTGCTTGATATACTATTGGCCACGACGGCCAAGGGTGAGCCTGCAATCGCAACTCTCAAGCTTTTGATCGATGCGCCGTTCACTCCCGAGAGCAACTCCAAGATCGATGCGCAACTGAGTTCGATTTTGGCAAATGGAAGTATTCCGGCTTGGCTGAAGACCGATTTGCAGTTGATTTGTTGCCGATATCAGGTGCATCATGAATTGTTCGATGAGGCCCTGCAGCGATTGCAGCCGTTGTCTCAGGAAACATCGTCGGATCCAGCCACCTGGTTGTTTTGCATGGCGATTTGCCAACATCATTTAATGCAACGCGGCTCCTGTCTCGAAACGCTTGATAAATTGCTTGAGCGGGAAACCGAACTCCCAACGCGATATGCGATAACGGCTCGATTGATGCAGGCGGACATAAAACCGCTGAAAGAGGACTCGCTCGACGAGATCGCTCGGTTGATGAATGATGTAGAGCGTAGACTTGCACTTGGTAGAACAGGAAAGACAGTTCGGGACAAGGAACAATCGATCGTCGACAAGTTGGACAAGATGATCGACAAGCTAGAACAGCAGCAGCAGCAACAGCAACAGCAACAAAAGCAGCAGCAGAAAAATGCCGGCAACCCCAAAGGTCAGAAAGCAAAACCGGGTGAGAAGCCGATGGATGACAGCGAAATTGCCGGTACGAAAGGGCCTGGCGATGTGGACCAGAAGAACATAGGCGATGGCAATGGCTGGGGCAATCTTCCCCCTGCTCAACGAACGGAGGCTTTGCAAAACATCACCAAGGATCTTCCAAGCCACTACCGAGAAGTCATCGAAGCTTACTTCAAACGCCTTGCATCCAGCCAGCCCTAGCATGAAGGTAACGATCCCCTGGGATAAACCGGCGCGAACCCATGGTCGGACAATGGCCTCCGAACAAGGCATCCAGCCCTAGTGCTTTGTCCAACTTAGATTTTGGGGTTGGCGAAAAATTGTAGAACGATTGTCCTCAATCGTTTTGCAAGCAATTGAGGACAATTGCTCTATTCTTCAACCCCCATTTTTAATCTGGACAAAGCACTAGTGCTTTGTCCAACTTAGATTTTGGGGTTGGCGAAAAATTGTAGAACGATTGTCCTCAATCGTTTTGCAAGCAATTGAGGACAATTGCTCTATTCTTCAACCCCCATTTTTAATCTGG
>CAMBSL010000156.1 GCA_945870455.1 Pirellula staleyi DSM 6068
TCGAGCATTGACCCTAACTCCGGCGAATTCGTCAACCTCTTCAATCCCCGAACAGACAGTTGGAGCGACCATTTTGCAATTCGTGACGCAAAGATTGTCGGGCTAACTACAACGGGCCGCGCGACTGCACGGCTACTCAACATGAACGACAGTCGTCGGGTCGACCTCCGCGAACAGTGGCTCGATGAAGGTGGCCAGATTTAGGCCAGCATTGGGCGAAGTTTAATCAACGACAGTAGAGGTAGCCGAGTTTCGAGACGGCGCTTCGAAGTACCGACTTTGGAGCCAACGGAGCGAGTCTCCCTAACTCGCTCCGGTTTGACACGCGTTTGACACGGAGCGTCGGCGTTTCACGGCGCGAGGAATATGGCACGGATGCATGCCCTCATCTTTACCCACATTTCAGAACACGCTGGACTCGAAATCCAATGGATTTACGTGATCCCATCGCGTTTTCTCCCCCTCGCCCCGCTTCGGGGAGAGCGACGGTGTTAGTTAAAGGCAAGTGCCGATTCAAAAAAATGTAATTTTTGAATTCCTGTCTGTGCCCGAGGTCTTCGGGCCGTGTGGACTTGGGGCCAGTCCCAAACCCCGGGATTTTTAAGGCATGGCCCCGAAAGTCATTCTCTTTATGTGTGTCCCATGATCTCATTTATTGGCACGCTCAAACGGAACCAAGCTCTGTGGGGACACAACCTAGTAAGGGATCACCGTGTCGATAGCGTGAACAAATGACTGAACCGGAGGCTACCATGTCTGGGCTCTTCCTCCCGGCCCCCTCTCCCCGAAAAAGAAACGGGAAGAGGGTGAGAAAACGCGATGGAGTCACGCAAATCCATCGGTCGTAGCTGAGCTTCGCCCTAATTACTCAGCATAGTATTTGGGGCTTTGACCGAGTACTTTCCCCATATCTTCGAAGAACGCGGGGTACGTTTTCTGTGTGCACCGCGGATCGAGTATTCGAATGCCTGGCACTTTTAAACCGACAAGCGACAAACTCATGGCCATCCGATGATCGCGATAAGTCTTTAGATCCGCTCCCTTTAACAACGCGGGATGGATGGTCAAGCCATCGTCATGCTCCTCCACCGTCGCACCCACGCGTCGCAACTCACAAGCCAAATCGCCGATGCGATCGGTTTCTTTGTGACGATTGTGTGCAACCCCTCGGACACGCGTTGGGCCATTCGCAAACAATGCGACTGCCGCGAGCGTTTGGACTGTATCGCTGATCGCATTCATGTTGATATCGATACCGCGCAATGGTCTACCGTCCAACTGAATAAAGTCGTCGCCACTCGAAATGCGACAGCCCATTTTCTCAAGCACTCGTGCAAACTGCACGTCACCTTGAAGCGCATGAAAACTCAACCCCTCGATTCTCATCGAGCCTTTCAAAATAGCCGCAGCTCCCAGGAAATAACTTGCCGCCGACGCATCTGGCTCGATCTCGTAGTGGCAACCTACATAGCTCATCGGCGACTTTAAGCGATATTCGTGCCCGTTCTCGCCAAGCACCCCATCGATGCGAACTCCAAAGGAACGCATGACGGCAGCCGTCATATCCACGTAGGGCTTCGAAACAAGTTCACCGACGACTCGGATGACAACAGGAGCTCGTGCGTACGGTGCAGCCATCATCATGCCGCTCAAAAACTGGCTCGAAACATCCCCTGCAACTTCGGCGATTCCGCCGTTGAGTCCGTTCGCAATCACTCTTACTGGCGGGCAGTCAGAGCGAATGGAGTTTGTGCTCGTAACGTTGGCTCCAAGTCGCTTGAGCCCATCCAGTAAATCTTGAATTGGGCGTTCATGCATGCGTGGCACACCCTCCAAAGTGTAAACACCTTGCGTCGCCGCCAACGCAGCGGTTAAGAAGCGTATGGTGGTTCCGCTATTGGCGATATGCAACGCACCCGACGGTCGAGGTGGTCGACCATCACAACCGGTGATAGCCAACGCCTTGCTGTCTTTATTCCAATCCAATTCGAGGCCCAGTACTCGCCATGCGTCGACCATGACGCATGTGTCTTCACTATCGAGCACTCCCGACAGGATCGACTTGCCTTTCGCCATGGCTGCGCAAATCAACGCCCGATTGGTGATGCTCTTCGAACCGGGAACCGTTACGCTCCCCTGGATGGAACTATTCGACGGTTCGAAGGAGACAGCATAGGGAACCGAGCCGGGCAAACTCACTTTTCCGCGATCTTCCACAGGCTCGAAACTCCCCGAACGTACAACGCGTTTCCAGAAATTGCAGGCGAACCGAGCACGCTTTCACCCAAGTCGTTGGTTTCGACCACTTCCCCTTTTTCGTCACCAAGGTTTACGACAAAGCACTTTCCATCTTCGGTGAAGATATACAGATTGTTACCCGCAACCACTGGCGATGACCAAATACTCTTAGCGTCTGGCAATCTCGCTTGCCATTTCAGTTCGCCCGAGAACAAATCCGCGCTGGCCAGAACGGTTCTGCTAACGGTGTAGACGCGTTTACCAACTACGAGCGGTGAGCACGCGTTTGCAGCTAACTTGTTGTTATCCCAAAGTTTGCTAGGAACCGCACCCACGCTCGACAAGTCAAACACGGTCAACCCAGCAGCCGGTACAAACAATCGGCTTTCGGCCGCCATAGCCGATGGTATCGTGGAGCATTTAACGTCCATCGTCCAAACCGTTTTACCGGTCTTGGGTGAAACGGCAAGAAGATCTTGGCTCGATTGCATCACAACGACTTGTTCGCCGCTGGGCAGCTTGATGGCCACTGGCGATGCGTGGTTCGAATGTTTGGGACGATCCATTCGCCAAAGAATGCGACCATCTTGACAGCTCAAGCCGGCAGCGAACGAATCGCCTTGACATTCCACTTGGACGATACAGACCCCATCGACCACGATCGGTGAACTGCTCATGCCGACATCGTTACCGGCCTTTGGGAAATCGGTCGAAAGCGAACGATACCAAATCAGATTGCCGTCAAGATCCACGCACGCTAGGTCGTTTGAGCTATAAAACGCGTACACATATTTGCCATCGGAGACAGGGGTTGGGGCAGCGATCGCACTGGTTGGATGGCAATTGGTGCGGCCTCGGGCAACGAACTCTTGCTGCCATCGGATCGAGCCATCTTTGTCGTTCACGCTGATCAAATGCAGGCGTCGTTGGTCCATGCCGCTGCTGCTGGTCGTGATGACTTGATCGCCGATTACGATCGCTCCACCCACACTCCGACCTAGCAATTTGGTTTGCCATGCGACATTCGCGTTGGATTCGCCGCCGAATTTCGTGGGAAGCTTGGAATCGAGCGATACGCTGCCCGCGTTTGGACCACGGAACTGGGGCCAATCCGCTTGCAAGGATGACGTGAAAACCGCCAAAGCAAAGCCAAACGCCAAAGCACTTCTTGCAAAAGTATTACGCAACTTGAATCTCATGGTTATTTACCCTTTGCCAAGACGGCTTTACCGGTGGAATCGGAGACGCGGAGCTGAAAAGCAAAGCGTTGCGCCCATTGCTCCTTTTGCTCGTTTTGACTGATTTTGACCAAGATCTGATTCTTGCCCGCCTTGAGTCGAACGGTTTCCGTGTATTGATCGATTTTCATATTGGTGTGATACACTTCGTTGGACATGACCAATTTGCCATTGAGCCAAGTCTTGTTGCCGTTGATACATCCCAGTCGAAGTTCCGCATCTTGTTCTTTTTCCGAGTCGAATTCTGCGGCGGCATAAATAATGCATCCCTTTTCATTCGAATAGATTGCTGCGATGTCGATTGTTCCATCTTCGCTCTTGGCGGACTCGTTGATCCACTTGGCATTCACATTCTTGCCATCGACCACAAGCTTGCTTTCGTATTCGTCTTTGACTTTTCCGTCCATCCAATCCGCTTCGACCGGAAAGACCTTGTCAAAGTTCACGGTTCCAACGTTGTCGAAAGGTCCGATCAACTTCCATTCGGTCAGGAAGCCGAATTGTTTGACTTGATCGACAACCGTGCCTTTTTCCTTGAGTACGCCGATGATGCTAACAACTTGTCCGGCATGGCGTGCAGAGTCCAGGAGCGACAGCAGTTCTTGGGTGTCTGGTTTGGCTTGGACGGCCTCGCTGATGGCTAAGTAGCGTAACTCAGGACTAGGATCTTGTTTCATTCCATCCAGCAAGGTCTTGCGCAGCTCTGAATTGCTGTCGGTCAACCACTTGAAGACAGTGTAGCGGGCTTCGCCATCTTGAGATGCGTCCGACAAGAACTTGTTTAACTCCGCGGTCTGTGATTTACCTGACTTTCGATAGAGAGAGTTGGCAAGTCCCATCAACCAATTGCGTCCCACGGGCGTCGCGCCTTTCATGGCGGTCAGCGATTGAATGATCGTGACATCTTTGGCTGCATAAAGCTGCTTGATGGTGTTGGTGGCGATTTCATTGCTTGCATCGTTCGACTTGAGCGATTGCAGTTGCTTGATCAATTCAGGACTAGATTCCGCTTGAAGGGTTACACCCATGCCAAGCCCTATGGAAAGTGCGAGGGCTGTTTGTTTCAGCTTCGCAATCGATGAATGGATGCTCTGCATAGCAAACATGCCATGTATCCTTATTTAAAATGGAGGTTATGTTTGGACCATCAGGCTAATTCGCGGGTCCCAAGTTCAGAAAAGACCCTCTTCGGCACAGGGTCGAAACCGAAACCGAAACAGATTATGAGGGTTATCAACTCCAAGCGAAAGGGGAAGCAAATCAAAGGTCCATTGATTCAAGGCGTTTGAGCCTTTTTTCGATTGGATTGCGTTTGGAATTGTCACAATCCACTAGGAGTTGCTCAGCATAATATCTTGCCGAATCGATCAACGAGAGTTCCTCCGCGAGCTCAAGTGCCAGCTCGAGAGCACGTTGCCGAATTGTGGGCTCAGGCGGGGGGGCGCGGAAAAAGGACGCTTGACGAAACGCTGAAAGTGCTTCGAGAGGGCGGTTGAGTATCTGGTAGCACATTCCTAATTGCAGGCTTGCGCGAGCTCGCAGTTCTGGAGCATTGGTGGCTTTGTTCAGCAGTTCAACCGCTTCATCAAATCTTGACAATTGTCTCAGGCCAATCGCCCAATTGATCAGTATCTCTTGTTGATCCGGATGTCGACCGTATCGATCCTTGCAAACGTGGATGCGTTCGTTTGCAAAATTGATCTCCGTTTGTTCCAACGCATATTTGTTTTCTTCGGAGGGTTTTTGCGCAGTCGCCAGCTTGGCCTGTTCGACAAGTTGACTCGCCTGATGCAGTATTAGATCTTCCCTCAACACAACCAAAGGCTCATGCTCGGGGCAAGACTTCACGCCAGCTTCTAGAACACGACGAGCATCGCTCCAGCGTTCTTGGTTAACATAAAACTGTCCAAGTTCGACGTATGGTTCCGGTGTTGCGGGCGAATTACGAATGCTTTGTTCGAGCTGTTGGAAACGCTCGAGCGCAATGGCGGAGCCGCGTTGTTGATTAACAGAAACGATCGGCCGCGAGAACAGAGAGTCGGTGTCTGCGAAACGCGACAAAAACTTCGATTCCGCTGGTGCGGCAGGGGGAGGCGTAGGAACATTGCGGTCGGATGAAATATTCATGTTGGATCATTATAGAACAAACAACCACCAAAAATGAACGGCCCGTTTGGCAGTTCGCCATCAAGGGCGACAGAGAGGCTGCCAAACGGGCCGAAAGTCAGGGACGAAACGTCCAAGCTATCAACGAAAAAACTACACTACCAGTTCAGGGTCTACACCTGGCGTTGGAATCCAATACTTGCCGTTCTCAGGCTGAATGGGTGCTTCGGCTTTGAAGGAATCCATGGCGTCGGTGTTTGCAAGCGAAACCTTGCTGTTAAGGCATTGATCCCACGTGAGGCGTTTGCCTGTGTAAGTCGCCATTCGCCCCATGATCGAAGTCATCGTGCTGGTGGCACCGTAGTCGCCCTCGTTGGGGATTTCTCCTTTGCGGATGCTTGCAAACAAGTCGAAATGCTCTTTCGCGTGCCCTTGTTCGTTGGCTGGTGCTCGCCAAATTTCCTTGTTATTGCGGTCATAAATTTTACCAGCTCCGATGTCGCACCAACCGTTAGCTCCATGTGCAAATTCGCTGACGGCGGACCACGTGCCAGGAATGTGTCGGCACTGGCTCAAAAGCTTAACACCATTCCCATAGGTGTATTCGACAAAATGGTGATCAAAAATTTGGCCACTGTTCGGACCCGTTCGGACTTGCCGTCCACCTTGACCTTGTGCTTCCACAGGTGGGCCGTCCATCAACCAATTGATGACGTCCAAGTTGTGAATGTGCTGTTCGCAAATGTGGTCTCCGCTCAACCAATTAAAGTAGTACCAGTTGTTGATCTGATACTCAAGCTCGGATTGATCCGGGGTTCGGTTGCGAGTCCAAACTCCGTCGTTGTTCCAGTAGGCTCGTGCAAGCACAATGTTGCCAATCGCTCCATCTTTGAGCTTAGCGATGGTCGCTTGGTAGCCCGATTCGTGGTGTCGTTGCAATCCGACAGCGACCATCAAATTCTTTTCCTTAGCGATCTTGTTCGCTGCAAGCACGCGTCGCACGCCAGGAGCGTCCGTAGCCACCGGCTTCTCCATAAACACGTGCTTTCCTGCCTTGACGGCGGCTTCGAAGTGCATGGGTCGGAACCCTGGCGGTGTCGCAAGAATGACCATGTCGATATCGGACTCAAGGAGTCGCTTGTAACCATCGACCCCGACAAAAATTCGGTCGGTTACATCGATGTGCTCACCATGTTTCTTGTTCATCGACCTCAGAGAATTGTCGATTTGAGATTGGAATGGATCCGCCACTGCACTCAATTTGAGACGATTCTCAGCGGAAATAGTGTCTAGCGCTTGGGTAGCTGCACCCGTTCCGCGACCACCACAACCGACCAAGCCAATTTTGATTTCATCGCTACCAAAGGAATGCGCTGCCCGAGCGATGGGCAACGTTCCAATCATGGCACCCCCAGCTAGGACCGTCGATGTCGTTTTGATGAAATCTCGGCGCGAATCGCAATTAGCGGGTGTTGCGGGGCTTTCGGATTGATCCATAGGACTAACACTCTAATGAAAATATTAAGAAGGAAAGTAATTCGAAACGGCGACGCTTGCCGCGCCTACGTACTTGACGGAAAACAAAGTGGTCCACGTTGGCCCCACGACGATTGGGGTAATCTCGCGTTGAGGAGTAGAAGAGTTTTTTCAACCTAAGCCGACGTGGACCACCGGGGGGCTTAACCGATCAGATCGGGAGCCTTGACTCCCGAAAATGCCAGCTAAGGGGCCGCTTTCTCGCAGCCTCCCCAAATTATAGCCACTTTCTGGCAACTAATCAACCACTCCAACCATTCTTTGTCACTAGATCCGAATGACAACTTTTCCAAAGTGCTTTCCGCTCGATAAATACTCGAATGCATCTGGCGCTTCCGGCATTTCGTAGACGCGGTCAATGACTGGCACCAACTGCTCACGTTCCATAAAGGCATTCATTTGTACGAATTGGTCGCGAGGCCCCACATAAATTCCATTAAGTCGAATGTTGCGAGCAAGCAGCGGGAAAAGACTTGTCGCGGGAGCTCCAAAACCGGTAAGCACACCGATCAAAGCGATATGTCCTCCCGCAGCTACCGATTTCATCGACTGTTCCAGCGTTCCCGGGCCGCCCACCTCGACAACATGATCCACTCCCCTTTCGTCGGTGTGCCGCATGACTTCACTGGACCATTGAGGCAATTCGCGATAGTTGATCGTATGAATTGCGCCCAGTTGTTTAGCGCGTTGCAGCTTGTCAGTGTCGCTCGATGTAATAATGACCTCGCAATCCATGGCCCTTGCGATTTGCAAGGCGAAAATGGATACGCCGCCGGTTCCTAAGCAGAGAACTTTCTGGCCTGATTGGAGATTTCCGCGACAAACAAGAGAGTACCAAGCGGTCAGAGCCGCGCACGGCAAAGTCGCAGCTTGCTCGAAATCCAAATGGCTAGGGATACGAACGATCCCCGTTTCGGGGAGGCAAATGAACTCTTGCAACATTCCGTTTAACGTGCCACCTAGATCGTTTTTGTGGTGGCGCATTTCAAAGGGTTCGGTTTGCCAAGTCTGAAAAAAACAGCCAGCAACTCGATCCCCGGCTTTCCACTGGCGAACATTGGCTCCACAGGCAACGATTTCGCCAGCCCCGTCGGACGCGGGGACGCGTCCATCCACATGTCGCCCCGCCAGATTTTTCCAAGCGATAATGTCTCTGTAGTTCAATGCAATAGCGCGGACACGGATGAGCACGCAGTCGGGGGGGATTCGGGACTCTGGGATGTCAGGAACGGGTTTAAGTTTTAGGTCGTAGGAGGCCTGATTCGAACGAAAAACCCAGGATTGGTAGGCCATGTGATGAGAATCCTTTGGAAAAGCGTCTGCTTCGACTTGCCGTTGTCATCCTCTAAGGTATCCTTTTGGACGACGTTTGTCTGGAGGGTAGGCGAATGGCTAGCGGCTTCATTGGAAATGAAGTGCCCCGTAAGGGGTTGCGGGTTCGATCCCCGTGCCCTCCGCTTTAACAGTTTGTGACAATTTGTGATAACCGAGGACACCGAAAGCCGCTCCCCTTTTTTTTGCTCGGTGAGTCGTCTTTTTGGCCATCGCTCTCTATGATCGATGGTGATCTCCTCAGTTTTTCCGTCATTCGCCTTGGTCTTTCTTCCGCAGGATCGGCGAGATCGATGAAGGTGTCCTTGGTACCCTCCTCACTTGTACCGGGCTCATATTGCAATATGCCTATCCCATTTGCTCCCACATGCGTGGTGCATGTCTTCAGCATACGGCATTGCCCCGGGCTTGGTTTTCAGTCGAAGACACTCCCTGAAGTGATCCGAAAGAAGATTTTTACTTCAGTCCGTTGGAAGAAACACCCACAACGCGGGGCGACCGCAATTGCAATGCACGGCGCGACCGAGAAGGCTAATTCCGGCAACACTGAGGTAAATGGAAGTGCGAGCCGCATCCCAGAAGCCGACGACCTGATGCGATCGCGGCCCCTCCAGGCGGTTTTCGACGCTGGGGACCGGATGAAAAATCGTCTCAACCAACGAAGGACGCATCGGCTCTCCATCTTGCAATTGATCGAGCCGCTCTGTGTTGGTTCGCATTAATTGTGCGGTGTATCCCTCCGATTGCACCCGCTCGTCAATTTCAATAACCCCTCGCCGACTAAGCGTTGGCAACGTGAGAAGTCCGAGAAATGACCAAAGGCTAAACCAAAGACTAAACTGAATCGTTCCCCAGCCTGTGCCAAGATTCGCCGAACCGACCAGTAAGGCTGCGACCAAAAGTCCAACCGCAGTAAACAGCAATGCGACCGCTCGCCCTCGCCACCAACCACCTGTCTTTATCGCGACGCTTCGTCGACTTGCGGCAAGTTCGTAACCGTCGGGCCCTAGCACGTCTCGCCATCGCATCGGAAGCAATTGGAATCGTGGTCGAAGCACTCCCGCAATACCTCCTGTAAAACCTTCGTCAGAACTTTCCACATTGATGACTTCGATGTGCTCATCGTGCGAAGTCTTTGCCGCTGGGTCGCGAACGAGTGCCATGTGCGACATCATGGATGCTATGCGAACCCGGAGTCGAAGCAATAAGACACTAATCGCCAAGCCCGCAATCACTGTCCCTGCAACGCCTCCGTATTTTCCAGCGGTCATGATGAGAATGGCGGACATCAGCAAAAGACCACCGTGAACGAAAACACCTCGAAATAGATTTCCTAAGAATGTTGTAAGGTTCGGGTGAACTCGACCGAATCGCTTTGGTAACCAGTAACCTCCCATAAAATCAAAGGGGAGTTGGACCAGCGCGTACATCATGACGAACAGGGCAAGGCTGGTTACTTGTGCTCCAAGGCTCGTGTCGGTCGTAGGGCGGAATCCTGATAGTATTCCCAAAACAAGTGTTAACGTGGCAAGTGTCACCATCGTGCCAACGGCGGAGATACCTAGCCAAAGTCGTGCCCGTCCGTATCCTGGTCTTTTTGTTATGTCGTTGGTTGAAACCGTCATGAATTGGGCCTTATTAAACTGTGTTGTTTCTGCCGTTTTACGGATCCCTTTTAACATCCCGCCGAAGACGATGTTATGAAGCGGAACGACCGCGTACCAGTATAGGATTCCGATCAAACCTTTGGGCCTGTACCGAGCAGTCATCGTAAGCTTGGTTTGATCACGATTGCCTTCCGAATCGAGATCAAAGTTTAACATCGCCAAGCCCGGAAGCTTCATCTCAGCAAGTAACGACAGCGAGCGATCACGATCGATACCGACCACACGCCAGAAGTCCAGTGCTTCGCCAAACTCCACACGCTCGCTGTGACGTCGTCCTCGGCGCAAGCCCGGTCCGCCTACGAGCGTGTCCATCCAACCCCGAATGCGCCAAAGAATATCGCCCGCATACCAACCATTACCGCCACCAATACGACACACCGCCGCGAAAACGGAGGCGGAATCCGCTTTAATCATAACTGAGCGTTGGTCTGTAAAAACCTTTCCACCCGCCCAATGCGGATCGCCTGGGATCGGCCCCGCGACGGACCAACGCGTTTCGACTTGGTTCGATTCGACCTTCTGTAGCGCACGCTTGATCGCTTCTCGAACTCCCAACGGTTCATGCGGCATCAGACGTTGAGTTTTGTCGTCGGTAACGACCACGCGATTGCGAAGACCTTCGGCCAGCGGTCTTGCGATCCTATAAGAAACAGGAGTAACGAGACTGATCCAAAGCGAACTGAGTCTTGGCGTAAGAATCGGAACGGGCACAATCAATCGCCTCGGAATGTGAAGTTCCTCCGCCATGATCTGCATAAGCTCACGATACGGGAAGATGTCAGGGCCACCGATCTCCAGCGTTTGCCCGATGGTCGCAGGAACTTCCAGACAGCGCACAAGCCAGTGCAAGACGTCGATGATTGCCACTGGCTGCGATTCTGTCGTTACCCAAGACGGAGTGATCATCACCGGCAGTCTTTCAACAAGGTATCTCAGGATTTCGAAAGAAGCCGAACCCGATCCAATAATCATCGCAGCACGAAATGTCGTGACTGGGACACCCGTGGATTCCAACATATCTTCGACCTCGCGGCGAGAACGAAGGTGGCGACTGAGGCCATCGCCTAGTTCCCCCAATCCGCCAAGGTAGATGATCCGTTGAACGCCCGCGATCGCGGCCGCCTTGGCAAAGTTCGACGCAAGGTGCAGATCTCGTTCGGCGTATTTTCCACCGGATGCTTCCATGGAATGAACCAGGAAGTAGGCAACGGAACACCCTCTCAACTGTTCCACGAGCTGATCGACGTCCGATAGGTCTCCGGTAACGACATCCACCTTGGGATCATTGCGCCAAGGTCGTTCTTCCAGCTTGCGCGGCTCGCGGGCTAAGCAACGAACCGTGTATCCACCGCGAAGCAGCGATGGAACAAGTCGGCCACCGACATAACCCGTGGCTCCCGTGACGAACATGAATCCATCACCCAATTTTTTATTGTTCAAAAGAATTCTTCTGTTTCGTTTTCTTGGGATACATCAACGTACAATCATCCACTTTTCGTGCAAAAAGCGTCTTTGGTTCGACCACCCCTCGCGAACCAACGTGCGCTAGGAGTACGTTGCAACACTGCAACACTATACTAGAAGGGTCCACCCTTTGGACGGGCATCGAAATGTTGTCTTTGGCACGTCCATCTGCTCACTGCAAAGAATGGGATGGCGACAGATCGATCTCCTAGCGGAAGAAGTGATAGGTCGAAGCTCAGCCTGGCGGTGCACAATCATGGGCGGCTTATTGGAGCAAAACGGTGATGCTTTATTTGCCTTGGCGCCGAATCGATTTCCAAAACTGCTCTGGGAAATCATTTGGCGGTCATTTTTTGCTTTGATGGGAACAGACTCGTTGCTGGCTTGCAACCGATTGGTAGCGGGTGCAGTGTTGGATGAAGTGCATGGGCGAGGATCTCTAGGCTATCTACGAGTCGCGGACCGGGGCGGCTGAAATAAGCGGACCCATCCACGACGAAAACGTTGCCTGCTTGCACGCATCGCAGTGATTCCCAACTAGACTGGGCCTCGAGTATTGGAATGTCTTGCAGGGTTCGCTCGACATTATATCCACAGCAGGCGATGAAAAGAACTTCAGGATCGGCCTCGACAATGGCTTCCCAAGTCGTAGTTTGTGAACGCTGGGTAGCGATACCGATGATTTCGCGACCGCCTGCCAATTGAACGAGTTCCGGACTCCAATGGCCAGCACAAAAAGGTGGGTCTATCCATTCAAGCAATAGGACCGATGGTCTTGCAGCCATTGTTTTCGAACGCTGCTCGACAGCTTCAATTCGAGATCGCAGGAGACCAATCTCTCGCTCTGCCAAGTCAGCCCATCCAGTTGCTTCACCGACCAGTCGAATGCATTGCAAAACGTCTTCCAAACACGTTGGCTCTAGGTTGATGACCTTAGGCTGCCCAGGCAACGAACAAGCGGCCTGCTGAACCTCTGCTTCCGCGACGGCACAGACGTCGCACAACGCTTGAGTGACGATAAGATCAGGCTGGAGCCGATGGAGCATTGGCATGTCGAGCGTATAAAGTGCCCGCTGATCCTTCAGGCGTTCGCGAACCAACAAGTCAATTTCGTGGCTCGATGCGTCATGCGGGATGAGAGTATTGGTGACTTTGGGGAGCCCGACCACCGAAGGCGGATAGTCACACTCGTGCGTAACGCCCACTAGTTGCTCGCGCAATCCCAGTTGGCACACGATTTCAGTCGCACTAGGCAGCAGCGATACGATTCTCATTGGTCGGATTTCTGTAGTTTAGGTTTGCAAGCAGTCATGGCTCAATGATTATTTGATTGTACCATGCGTCCCGCGCGGTTGGTCCTCGGGCGAGCAAGGCTGGACATCGAAAATCAGCGAGAGGTTGGCTCTCGAGAGCACTATTCGACCTTACGGAAGACCAAAAAACGGTTCCTGACACCTTTTTGCTCTGCCACCTTTTTATTACTGCTCCATCTCAGTGAT
>CAMBSL010000157.1 GCA_945870455.1 Pirellula staleyi DSM 6068
ATGCTTCAACGAATCTCCTTTCCAACCTTGCTGATCGCCTGGATTGCAATGGTTGCCTTGTGCTTGCTCGCTATTTGTGTTTGCGACAAGGCACAAGCTCAATCGATTTACTCTCCACTGCCTGCCAGTAATCAACCCTTGTTCCGAGATAATGCACCTCCTGGTGAGATCGGCGCAATCCAACTGCAGCGCAAGCCTGAATTGCGCTGTTTCTGGCAAGCGGTCGAGATTCGTTGTCCCAAGGGGATCAAGATCAGCATGGCCGACGCGGGTCAATTCACACCCGATTTACCGCAACCCGCCCGCGTGGCAGTCATGATTGGGCCAGTGTATCGAATGCGTATCACTGGAATTCCTTTGGAGCCCGAGGTCGAACTCTTTCCAACGTTGGAAGTGATTGATCGTACGCATCCTCCTGCCGAACGCGAACACCGATTTCCCATTCCAATCGAGATTGACGAGGATGATCTCGAAGCCGCCGCACGCGGCGAATTGGTCATGCGAGTCATCTACCTCGAAGACAATCAAGTCGCCGAGCCCGTCGACACGGCAGGCAAGCCGCAACGAGTTCTCGACTTAAGGCCACACCAGGATGCACTTCGCACTGCCGACCAATTTGGCCGTCCGCTGGCTATTCTGCGAATTGGTTCGCGTGTTCCAAACGTGTCCGAAGGTCAGGATTGGGAGAATTTCCTTTTCGGTTGTCCTCCGTGGTCGACGCTCAAGCCGATTCCAACCAAGCAACAACTGATTGACGATGGCAAATGGCCTGTAACGGCGAATGCAGGCTCCATCTCCGACCGACGCTAGTGTTCCATTCACCCGACAACCCACTATGTATTTCGTGAACAAAATGCTTAACCGGAGCCTATTAGCGGGATCTTTCGTTGCCGCTGTCGTAGTTGTGAGTAGTACTGGCTGCCAAAGTAATCCGTTGTCGGTACTAGGGGCGCAAAATTCGGCCAAGCCAGCCATTACCGATCGGCAAATCAGTTTGTCGCAAACCCCAATCGCTTTAGCAAAAAAAGATGCGGGGACGCTCAGTACCAGGTCGAATGCGGACCCATCCGCATCTCAAGGCGTTCCGCCAGTACAACCCGAACAACCCGTTCGACTCGCATCGGCGAACTCGCCGCAAACGCCCGCACCGAACGCTTTGCGAACACCCGATCCAAACACTTTGCGAACACCTAAGCCAAGCGCGGAAGAGATTCAGAACGCCGTTTATAACCCTCGCGGGGGCGCAACTGCTTCGCAAGTCATTCCGGCTCAGCACAAACCCGATCGCTACGCGCCTATTGGTCCGACCAGAGCGTCCGAGAATGTGCCACGGATTGCGATGGCGACTCCTGCGATGGCGATGGCTCCAGGAATGGCTATGCCTCCAGGAATGGCGATGCCTCCGGGGGTTAACAACCCCTCCATGAATGTCACTCGCACGCCCATGGCCGGGCCTCCGGGCCCTCACGGGCATGTGCACACGGGCAGCAACTGCGCTTGCAAGCACGGGACGGGTGCATACAGGCCTTTCTTTCCACGCCTTTCGGGCAATTCCGGCTGTTCGGCATGTGGCGTGGCCGCTTGTTCGGGCGAATGCGGTGGAGTCATGGTCGATCAAGGATGTGCGGTACCGCACACTTCGGACCCGCAAGAGTACATATTCGACGGCGGCGATCATGACCCGCAAGTACGGCTAAAAGCGGATCTAACACAGGTCGGGCTCGATCCCGAGGACACCGTTATTCAGTATGAAACGTTAGACGGAAAAACAAGTGTCGTGAGCGGTTGCCGAGTTTCCGTCTATGCTCCTCGTTTCGCAAGCGTTCGCAAGCGTCAATCCACACTGGAGAGCGAATTGGCAATGCGACTGCGAACGGCCGAGCGTCCAGATGGACCGGGCGTCATTCGCGATCAACTTCCATCTGCCAAGGTGTCGCAACCATTGAAGTCGATGAACAGCGACAATGTTCGAATTGTCGAAGCATTCCGAGAAAGAAACCGTCCGATCCCTGCAGAGCTGATCTTGCCAGCCGTTACCATCAGCGACACCTTTAAGCTCTATGAGGATTTCAGCTTGATTCGCAATGGTGACTTGAAGATGACAGACTTGGCAAAACTTGCTAAGTCGGCTGCTGCAGCCCGCACTTGGACCAATGTGGACGAATTGAACGTCTTGATCGACGGGCAGGAAGCCATCGAAAACGTGTCCATCCAGCGTGCCGCCGACGTTACCATTTACGAATACAAGGGCGCGAGAATTCGCCTGTGCAAAGTCGCATCCGAGCAGATGGCCAATCCCGGGGATGTCATTTCGTTCACGATTCGGTTTGACAACGTAGGTGAACAGCCGCTGAAGAGCTTGGTTATCACGGACTCGCTAGCTCCGCGACTTGAGTACCTAGACAAGAGTCAACAAGCGAGCGTGGCAGCCGATTTCTCGATAACGGCAAACAACGCCGGTTCCTCCGTTCTGCGTTGGGAGCTAGAAAACGGGCTCAAGCCAGGCGAAGGTGGACTCGTTCGGTTCTCGTGTAAGGTAAGATAGAGTTCGTAAGGCGAGCAGTAGACTCACGTACCGAGCCCATGTGGCACGTGCAGAAGCTGTGAATTGGTAACCCGACGCGTCAGCGAGGAGCCGACTGCAATCCCTCGCTTACGCGTCGGGTTACCAAACTGCTGCCAAACCGCTGCCGAGTACTCTGTCCATAGCCCTTTTTTCATCGAGACGGTTTCATGCCCGAATTGAGTCCAGGGCAACGATTTCGCGATTCGTTGCTCGCTGAGAAGCCACTGCAAATTGCCGGCACCATCAATGCTCTTTGTGCGATGCAAGCCGAGGCGGCCGGCTTTCGAGCAATCTATCTTTCCGGAGCTGGAGTTGCAAACGCATCGTATGGCCTGCCCGATTTAGGAGTCACCAGTCTAAACGATGTCGTAACAGATGCATCTCGAATCACCGCTGCATGTTCGTTGCCGCTGTTGGTCGACATCGATACAGGATGGGGAACCGACCTGACCATCCATCGCGCGATACGAGAGTTGGAACGGGCCGGTGTCGCTGCAATTCACATGGAAGACCAAGTGGCTGCCAAACGCTGCGGACATCGACCGGGTAAAGAACTGGTTGAGGTTCAAGAGATGCAAGCTCGAATCGAAGCAGCAGTCGACGCACCTCGCAACCCATCCTTTGTCATCATGGCGCGAACCGATGCCGTTCATGTCGAAGGCCTTGGTTCCGCGATTGCCCGCGCGAAAGCGTATGTGGAAGCAGGGGCTGACATGATTTTTGCCGAAGCCGTTGAAACTCTGGAAGATTTTCGTCGGTTTGTCGACGAGGTCGGCGTTCCGATTCTTGCGAACATGACGGAATTCGGAAAAACACCCGCTTTCACCGCTCAAGAACTGGCCTCGGCAGGAGTCCAATTGGCCCTCTATCCCTTGACCGCCTTTCGGGCCATGAATGCGGCTGCAAAGTTGACTTACGAGACGATTCGCACACAGGGCACTCAGCGATCCGTTCTTGACAAATTGCAAACGCGCGATCAGCTCTACAAGTTGCTCAATTACTATTCCGATGAAAAGCGAATCGATCAACAAAGACCGAAATCATGAACCAGATCAACCGAGGCGGCTTAGAAGGCATTGTGGCTGGCCAAACGAGTCTTTGCACCGTCGGTGTGGATGGGGTAGGACTAACCTACCTTGGTTACACGATCGAAGATCTTTCCGAGCATGCGTGTTTTGAAGAAACCGCCTACCTGCTTCTCTACAAAAAACTCCCCAACGCAATCGAGCTTGAAAGTTTTCGTGAACGTCTCTGCAAGCAACGCGACATTCCAGTTCCATTGAAAATCGTACTTGAGCAATTGCCTAAGCAGTCGCATCCGATGGACGTGCTTCGGACGGGTTGTTCCGTGCTGGGTTGCTTGGAACCGGAAGCCGGATTCGCAGAACAGTATCAGGCTGCGGAACGAATGCTAGCATGTATGCCGTCGGTCTTGGTTTATTGGTATCACTTTCACAATTCGGGTCAACGCATTGAGGTCGAGACAAAATCCGATAGCATCGCAGGGCACTTTTTGGAACTGTTGCACGGACATCCACCGTCGGAGTTAAATCAACGTGCGATGGACGTTTCGTTGATCTTGTATGCGGAGCACGAATTCAATGCCTCGACCTTTACCGCTCGCATTGTCGCATCAACCCTGTCGGACTTTCATTCCGCGATCACCGCAGGTATTGGAGCCCTGCGAGGTCCGCTACACGGCGGCGCGAACGAAGCCGCGATGGAGCTCATCGATCGATTTCAAGATCCGGATGCAGCCGAAGCAAGCCTAGTGGAAATGCTAGCTCGTAAGGAAAAGATCATGGGCTTTGGGCATCGCGTTTATAAAAAATGTGATCCGCGTTCTGACATTATCCAAGTTTGGTCCAAACGGCTATGCGAGGCCTGTGGGGATCAGCGACTTTATCCCGTTTCCGAGAGAATCGAACAGGTGATGCGCCGCGAGAAGCGGATGTTTCCGAATTTAGATTTTTATAGCGCGTCGGCTTATCGTTGCTTGGGAATACCGACGGCCATGTTTACCCCTCTGTTCGTGTTGTCCCGTATCTCAGGTTGGGCAGCCCATATCTTTGAGCAACGAGCCGACAATCGATTGATACGCCCATCCGCCGACTACATCGGGCCAGAGCAACGAAACTGGAAACCCATCGATCAACGAGGGTAAGCGACGACGGAAAGAGAGCGATGAGGTGTACCAAACTCAAGATCCGTTTGTCTATTGATAGCTAATTTGATAGCTAATTTGATAGCTAATAACGCCACGAACCTTATTGGACACAGCCGTCAAAAGTCAAAGTAGTAGGCACATTCCGTGTGCCGTCCACAAAGTAGTAGGCACATTCCATGTGCCGTCCACTTAGAATCTTGGCAAAAGCTTGACTGCGAACTGCACGGCGGAGCGTGCCTGCACCTTTTGTCGGCTGTGTCTTATTGGGAAATGGTCAGTTCGCGCGCTAGAACCGTCAAAACCGGCCTAGGTCCATGGGATCGAAGTCGCTATTGTTGCAAGTCAGCGTTCGCCCAAGGTGCTCACGGATGACACTCAAGGTCGGCGGGTGCGTTTTCAGTTACGTAATGGATGTAGAAGATGAAGAATTACTGGAAGCGGTTCAGCCAACGCGCCCTAGCGGGGTGCCTGTTGGGCGCGATGACGATGTCAAATCTTGGTTCCATGGCATGGGGACAACAACGACCGGGTCAACCCGGCCCAAACACTCTGGGCCAACAGGGCCCAAACACACCAGGCCAAAAGGTGCCGGGTACCGGGAGCCAAGCCAATGGAAATCCAAACGGATATTCCAGTGGAAATCCGAGCGTGGCACCTCCGGCGGCAGGTTACGGGAGCCGACCCTCGACCGGTGCTCAACCCAACAACGGAAACGCTTCCTCCAACGGTAACCCACAACCACGACAAACGCAGCCGCAGGGGGTGCAGCCCAATCAGCCAGGCGCAGCAAACGGTGCAAACCCAAACCTGAACCCAAACTTCAATCAGCCGCTCAATCCAGTGCCTACAGGTGGTCAAGTACCTGGGGGTGGCACTGGCAAGGAAATAGCGACTGCCGATCCCTATGCGAACAAACCACTATCGCAACAGGAAATCGCGTATCTGGATCAAGTCCTTACCTTTTGGGAAAAATCAACTGCGGATATCACCAGGTATTCTTGTAAATTCAAACGATGGAAATACAACTCAAACGACAACTTTGTCGCGCAACTTTCCAAAGACTTAAAAGTTGACATCCGGTCCGTCAACACCACCGTGGCTGCAGGTGAAGTCAAGTACATGGCACCCGACAAGGGAATGTTCAAAATAGACAAGTTGCTCTCACTTTCCGGGCAGATTGCAAATAATCGTCCTGAGTACAAAGAGTTTGACAATGGATTTGGCGAATGGTGGCTATGCAATGGAAAGGAAGTGTACGAGTACGATCGCAAGAACAAGCAATGCACAAAACATACGCTGCCGCCTGAAATGCAAGGTTCCGCGATTCTTGATTCGCCTATGCCTTTTGTCTTCGGGGTGAAGGCCGACAAGATCAAAGAACGCTACTGGGTACGTTCCTTCACGCCAACAGACGCAACAGGCAAGCAGAATAATGACTTGGTGGTTATCGAGGCCTATCCCAAGTTTCAATCGGATGCGGTGAACTATGACCATGTGCAGATCTATCTTGACCGACAAGCAGGCCTTCCGGCTATGCTCATCAAATTCGATACAGAGCATCAAGACGAAGCAGGCAAAGTACTCAGCGACAAACGCGAAATTTTCGAATTTACCGATCGCGAGAAGAACGCGAACTTGTTGCAGAAGATAAGCGACGCGTTGTTTCGCAAAGAGTTCATCCCATTTGATGTTCCGCCCGACTGGAAGACAGTCGAAATACCTTATGCTCCACCGGCGCAAGAAGGTTTTCGAGCTGCGGGAATACCACCAGCTGGCCTAAATCCAAACATTCCACCGAAGTAACCTCGTCGAACGTCAAATCGAATGAGTCGAAATTGCGCACCAAGGCGTCTCGTGATTGCAGCTTGCGTTTCCATGGTATTTCACCTAGGCTGCGCGACATGGCTGCCCACGGGTGAGGAGCCGAATCCCATCAAGCATGGATTTGCACCGACTCCCCCTTCTCCGGAATCGGCTGGGATTGAAACCATTCTAGTGCGGTTGGATCAACAACAATCGCAACGACTACCTGAACTTTGGGCGCAGATAGACGAACAAGTGCTAGCGCCCGAGCTCCGAATCGCATTGGATCGAAACGGCATGCGGGCGGGCAAACTGTCGGCCAACCTCCCATTGCTGCTCGAGGACTGGATCCGGGAAACCGTTCGGCGAATTGGCGAAGATCCTCTGGAGCAAACTGGATTTGCAGCCGACATCTCCTCCTTTTCGCAACTCTGGCGGTGCAGGGCCAACTCAAGGAAAGAGTTGACCCTCCGGAAATTTGCAACAGAACCTGCGACCGTATTCTACGTCGAGGGAACCACCAAAGCGCGTACCTATGACTCTCCTCATTTTCTTTACTCGATTCAAGCGGCCCCTCGTGGGGACTCGTCGGCAACAATTCGTTTGACGCCCGAGCTACAATATGGCGACCCAATCCGAAAAGTAATCGCTCGCGAAGCTGCAATCCGTACGGACATGAGACGAGAGTCCGTGGCTTGGGAAAAACTGACGATCGATTTGAAAATCCAACACGGCCAGTGTATTTTGATCGGGCCTACCACTGAGTCTCGAGGCCTCGGCGAACACTATTTCCATACCAAGACCCAAAACGGTGATATCCAACCGGTATTGCTGCTGGTTCGATTGAGTGAATCCAATTTGGACGATTCGTTCGCTCGCAAGTAATGCGATCTAGGGTTCCAAAAATTAGCCGTTGGGCGCTAGCCCCGGTTGTTGTCGCAAAAACCGTGGCTATCGCCATTCGGCTAATCCTAAAATTAGATTTGGACGAAGCATTAGGATGGAAAACAGGACTTGGAGCGATTGGGTCCGCTGGTGCCATGCGGATCAAAATCAAAGCGATATCGATGCAACGGTTCTAACCCTCATTGATTTGTCCGCTCGATCAAAATATCGCATCCCAATCATTTCTGCAAATGCGGAGGAGCAAGGGCATGTTGCTGCGGGATACGTCGTGCTGTATCCCGGCGCACTTGGTTCGCTCGGCAAATTGCGATTCTGTGCACAACAGGACTCCGGCAACACTCCTTCGGTTGAACGAATCGAGCGAGAATTGTTAACAAGCGTCATTCGCACTCTTTGCAACGCTGCGTTGGAACAAGGTGCCGAACTTGTTCAAGCGATCTCGCAGTTGAATGCGGATAGCCATACCGATTGGAGTTGTGTTTCCTTTGCGGAGCTAGATTCCGCTCGTGATCTAGCGCTGGCGTCTGCGGGAATGAATCCGGTGGCCAAACTCATTCAAATGGAACGCGACGAGGTTAGGCGTCCCTCAGCCTCGCCCACCATTCAAAACGGGAAACTTGGTTTCAAACAGCATGACGAAATCTCAACTCGCGATTGGTATGCGATTATCGAGGCGACCTACATCGAAACCCTCGACGTACCGGAGCTAAATGGTTTAAGGAACATCGAAAACACATTACAAGGGTATGCATCGGCGCAGCCCAGAATGACGCAGCCGGGAATACCGGGGACCTGGTGGGTCATCCAGGACGGTTGCGTGAACATCGGTTGTCTGTTGCTCACGCCCAATGGTGACCAACACTGCGAACTGACTTACTTGGGATTGGCCCCATCGCGTCGCGGCCAGGGGCACTCTCGTGCGATCATGGACCACTTGGACAGATGGGTGACCCTCCACGGGTTCGAGCGAATGACGTTGGCGGTCGACATCAGGAACACGCCTGCGATTCGACTCTATCAATCGCGAGGCTTTGCCGTGGAACGCTTTGTGCAAGCTTGGATCCGTGTCGCGGAGCCTGAGAACAAAGTTACTCTCAGCACGAGCGACCTATAAAAACTTCGAGAATGGGCCACCTTTGGCTGCTAATGCATCGATCTTGGCAGTGACTCTCGGATCTTCGATTAGCGGCGGCGCATGGTGCGGTTTTCGCGTCGCGTCGATGATAAGCGGACCAGCACAGCCCCAATGTTTGTGATCTGTAAATCCCTTGACGCCCCCAATATCAAAGGCTGGATTGCTGCGCGTGAACGTCACCCATAAAAAGTTGTTCAGTGATCGACTTGCAAAATGAGCATCGTCCAACAAAACGACCAATCGCATCCCGCTCCAACTCGGATCCTCGACAAAGCGACTCCCCATGGATTTCGCAAGCTCATCCCAGCAATCCGTCAACCGATTCAGTGCGCCTACCGCTGGATCTGCAGACTCGATTCCTAACACGCCTGGCAAGCACCAACGTGGATTCCGAAATCCTTGTGGAAGCGAAAACGTCCCGGGCAACTCGGTCGTCAACTCGGTTCGCTTGTCGCCGCTGGCTGCCATGACGACCTTGGACCCTTGATTAAAGCCTTCTCCGCTATAGTCGAGGGTATCCATTGTCGTACGCGTTTGGAAATGCAAATCGCGAGTCCAATCGATGCGTTCTAGGAGATGGATCAAGAACTCGTCGATCTTGTGGATATCCAGCGCCGGATTGTCTAACGAATTCACGATGAGCAGGTACTTCGCTAACGACATTTGGCCTTGGCCCAAAATCGCATTGGCTTGCGTCAGCAGTTCTTGTGGCCGGTTCGGCTTTCGGTAGGGAGTGTAGCGTTCGCTGCCGATTGCCAACAGCAACGGATGGACACCGGCAGCATCAACGGCATGGACGGCTTTCACACCAGGCAATACCGTCGGAATGATGGGGCCTGTCAATTCATGAATCAATTCGCCAAAGGTGGTGTCCTCCTGCGGTGGTCGCCCCACGACCGTGAATGGCCATATCGCACCTTCGCGATGGTACACCTTGTCAACTCGCATCCACGGGAACTCATGCTCTTTTGCATAGTAACCTAGATGGTCACCAAAAGGTCCCTCACGTTTCATGGATGTTGGGTCGATCGTTCCGTGAATAACGAAATCGGCGTCGGCGTAAAGCGGAGCGTGGTCACGGGAAGTGATCATGGGGATTCGATGACCTGCTAGGGCACCGGCAAAAGTCAATTCACTCAGTCCCTCTGGCAGTGGCATCACTGCGGCCAGCGTCATGGCCGGAGTTCCCCCCACACTGATCGCAACTTGAAAAGGACGATTTTCGGCAAGTGCTTGCTGATGGTGCACTCCGATTCCTCGATGCAATTGATAGTGCAAGCCGATCTCGCGATTGGTTTGGTAGTCGTTTCCCGAAAGTTGAACGCGATACATTCCCAAGTTGCATTGCATTAACGACTTCGAAGGCCCTTGACTCAGTACTTGGGGCAACGTAATAAAAGGACCGCCGTCGTCTGGCCAAGAAATCAACTTGGGCAAAGCTTCGATGGACGTTTCATGGCCTTGTACGGCTCCTGAGCGGACGTTTCCCGGTAGCATGGTCCAAGCGGTCCATGGCGCAGTCCAATAACGAGTGGGTCTCATGAATAACTGGTTCGGATCGATTTTGAGTTCGATCGCTCGGCGAACACGATCGATCGTTTTCCGGAACAAAAATCGGGCTTGGTCAAGCGACCCAAAAAGGTTGCTTACCATCGGAAACGCACTTCCGATGGGATTAGTAAAAAGAATGGCAGGCCCATTGCGTTCGTAAACACGGCGTTGAACTTCGGCAATCTCAAGATGCGTGGAGAGTGGTTCGGTTATTTCGATGAGTCGACCGTGACGTCGAAGATCTTCAACTACCTGACGTGTGCTGCGTTGCATAAACGAAAAGCTAGCGGTTAGTCGGAAACGGGTTTTGGGTGGTGTGAGCCGAAGGAGCCGGTTATTAGTCCTTCCGCGTATGGCATTCTAAACGTAAAATTCGCCCTTGCCTGGGATGTCCGGAAGTTCTCGGAGATCCGACGATCGCGCCCGCCTAATAACAGTTGAATTACAGCGAAACAATGGAAAAAAGACTTTTTAACTTCTCGTCGGGGCCAGCCGTTCTGCCGGTACCCGTGCTGGAGCGCATCCGGGATGAAATGCTATGCTTGCCTGGTTGCGGAGCCTCCGTGATGGAGATTTCGCATCGAAGCAAGCAATTTATTGCTATCCAAGAGGCCGCCAAGCAGCGGCTGATTCGCTTGCTGAACATTCCAGCGGAATACGACGTTCTGTTCACTCAAGGTGGTTCGCGGCTTCAGTTTTCCATGGTTCCCATGAACTTGCTCCGCGGCCAAAAGGGGCCAGCGCAGTACATGGTTGCTGGTACGTGGGGAAAATACGCCATCGGCGAAGCGAAAAAAGAAGGCTCCGTCGAAGTTCTGTATGACTCGTCCGCCACCAACTTTGATCGGTTTCCTACGGACGACGAGCTCAAATTTCGGTCCGATGCAGCGTATGTGCACATTACCAGCAATGAAACGATTCAGGGGGTTCAGTTTCAACGCGATTTGGTGACTCCGACACCTTTGGTCTGCGACTCATCGTCGGACTTTATGTATCGCCCAATCGATGTTTCCAAGTATGGACTGATTTACGCATGCGCTCAAAAGAATGCAGGTCCTGCAGGCGTAACCGTGGTGATCATCCGCAAAGACCTATTGCAGCGTTCGAGCGACTCACTGCCTGGCTATTTGAATTACAACAATCACTCGAAAGAAGATTCGATGTGGAATACTCCGCCAACATTCGCGATCTATGTGCTCGGGTTGGTTGCGGAGTGGCTTGAGAACACAATCGGCGGCTTGGCTGCGATGCACAAAATCAATATCGAAAAAGCTAGGACGGTGTACGATGCGATGGATCGTCATCCGGCCATGTATTTGGGGCACGCTCGCAAACAAGACCGTTCGCTCATGAACGCGACATTTCGACTGCCAAGCGAGGAGCTCGAAAAAGCATTTCTGTCGCAAGCGCAATCAAACAATCTGGACTCACTCAAAGGACATCGAAGTGTAGGAGGCATACGAGCTAGTATGTACAACGCGATGCCGATGGCCGGCGTTGAAACTCTCTCGCAGTTGATGGATGAATTCGCAAACAAACATTCCTAATGGTTTGTCAACGCAAAGAATTAGGGTTAATAAAATTAGCCGTTGGGCACTAGCCCCGGTTGCTGTCGCAAGAACCGTGGCTAGCGCCATTCGGCTAATCCTAAAATTAGATTTGCACGAAGCACTAGTGTTCATTTGGTTTTGGTTGGTAAACATTTTAGCAAATCGTACTCCTACTCACACAGCAGTCCATTCATGACATTTCGCATCTTGGTTCTTGATCCAATCGCTCAAGAAGGCTTCGACCTTCTCAACGCCGAACGCGGCTTCGAATACGAAGTTCGCACCGGCCTCAAAGGCGAGGAGTTGCGACGCTCGCTCAACGAGTTTGATGGTGCCATTGTGCGCAGTGGAGTGAAAATCACAGCCGAATCACTGGAGGGCAACAAGCGACTCAGGGCGATTGTGAGAGCGGGCGTCGGTACCGACAATATCGATAAAAATGCTGCAACACGAATTGGATGCGTGGTCATGAATACGCCGGCTGGCAACACGCTCAGCACAGCGGAACATGCCTTTGCGCTCATGCTCGGTTTATCTCGATCGATCGCACCCGCCTACCAAAGTCTGTGCGATGGGAGATGGGATCGCAAGTCGTTTATGGGTGCCCAGTTGGCGGATAAAACGTTAGGTATCATTGGGATGGGGCGAATCGGCCGCGAGGTTGCCACGCGTGGCCTTGCATTCGGAATGCGAGTGATCGCATACGACCCGTTCTTGTCGGACGAAGCGGCCACCAAAATGGGCGTTGAAAAGGCCAATTTGGTCGCCGATCTACTGCCGCGCGTCGACTACTTGACAGTACACACGCCCCTCACGGATGAGACCAAGTATTTGGTTGGCATGAAGCAGCTCGACCTTTTGAAAAAAGGGGTCAGGCTTATTAATTGCGCTCGGGGGGGGATCTACGAGGAAGCAGCCTTGGTGGAAGGCCTAAAGCGTGGCATTATCGCAGGTGTCGCATTGGATGTATTCGAAGAGGAGCCTTGCACGAATAGTCCGCTGTATGGAATGCCCGGCGTTGTGTGCACACCGCACCTGGGCGCCAGCACCGAGGAAGCCCAAACGCAAGTTGCCATCGAAGGCATTCAGCTTCTCATCAATTTCTTCAAGACTGGCGAGATTCGACACGCGGTCAACGTTGCATCGCTCGACCCGAAAACGCTGGATTCGCTCCGAGGCTACCTGGACGCAGCCTATCGCCTTGGAATGCTCATGGCCCAATGGCACAACGGAAGTATCAGCGCGTGCCAATTGAACTATCGCGGCGAAGTAGCGGACAAGGACACGAAGCTACTGAATGCTTCTTTCTGTGCAGGGCTATTGGAAAAAGCCATGGCCGA
>CAMBSL010000158.1 GCA_945870455.1 Pirellula staleyi DSM 6068
GCAACTATCTCGCCCATCATGCCGCTAGAGTCCAAAGTCGTAAGTGCTTCAGGAGTCGCCGTCGCGCCATCCAATCCAAATGCCAATCCAAATGCAGTTGCCACAAGCGGTGACAGTGCACCTACGATTCCTCAAAATAGTTCGCCAGTTCATTCATCGACATTAACGGAAAGTGCAAACCATGCCATCGAACAATTGGAAAAGCAACTTCGCGAAACCCCTTCCACCGATGAGAGCCTACGGCGGAGCCAAGAAATAAAATTGCGAATGCTGTACGTTGTTCAACGCCGGCTAGAGGACGCGCTACGACCTATCGAGCACTTGAGCGACAACGAAAACGCGTTTATTGCACATGAGATGCAAGCCCTATTTGAGGCAACCAATCCGGACGCGATGCCAGTTCGGTCGCGCCACTGGTCTCTCGTCATGAACAACCAGCGAGAAGCCACGAATTATCTTGCGGTAGCGAGCAATTTGGAAATTAAGTCGCTTGCTTTCTGTACCGAAGTCGAGCGGTATGGTGTTGTGACGAAGTTTCCAAAGAGTCAATTCCAAGCCGATCAAGAAGTTTTGCTATACTGCGAAATCGAGAACGTTTCGGCTGAAAAAATCCGAAATGGATTTGAAACGCAACTGCAAGGCAGCTATGAGATCATCGACGGTCAAGGTCGCAAGGTAGCTGACCAATTGTTGCCGATGGAACCGGAACTATGCCAGAATCATCGACGCGACTACTTCATCGTTTACAAGATCTACATGCCTCAGCAAATCGCATCTGGCAGTTATCAATTGCGTTTGACCATCGAGGACATGAAAGCGCACAAGTGGGGTCAAAGCCAGCTTGATTTTCAAATCAAAAAATAGGGCGAGTATATCCTATTGACTTCATTTTGCTCTCGTTGCCAATCGCTTGAGATGGCGTGCCGTTGCTAGATACTAGGGGCGAATTATTGCTCTGTAAATCGATGCGATTCTTACAGTCCAAGCCCCTCATCCCCAGCCCTTCTCCCCTGAGTACCGGGTAGAAGGGAGCAAGAACTCTACGCGAGTACTCATCAATTTTTTGGAGAATCAATCTTTCCAATGCGGAATCTGTTACGTATAGTGCAACAGGGCGAATCGGAAACTGTTCGCATCAATTGCCTCTGGTCGTTTTTCAGGCTGAGGGACCATAATATTGCGTTGGCTTAGATCGTCAAAAGGCGAGTGCAGTAGCACGCCTGATCTGCGCCAGTCTCGCAGCGGCTCCATGTCGTGCCGATGGACGGTCGGAGGAAAAAACAAGCGCTGGCCGGTGGTTCATCCATCGGCCAGCTTTGTTTGATCTATTGCGTAAGCGCATACAGTAGCATGTTGATTCCGATTCGGAACGCGTCCTCCCGAACATAACCTCGGCATTGCATCGAGTGCTTGCTCTCCATTGCACAGCTTAGATCATTGGGTGAGAACAACATCACAATTCTGCCATTCCATTCCAGCGCATCAAGATCTGCAGGCCCCTCGCGCTTGGATTGGCGCAGGTCCGAGCCAGCAGCCGATGCATCGATCAATGCAACGTTTCCCAAATCGTATCCAACGGGCCCATTGCGTTGCATGAGCGGATGTTTTGGGTCGACTTTTCGCCAGAATGAATCGGGGAGAACCTGACTGAATTCCTTTCGAACCGCTTCGGAAAACTCTTTGGAGGCGCAGATCGCATCACCCATTACGAAGCCGCCGTTTTCGAAGTGCTTCTTCAAGCCTTGCCGTTCCTCTTGCGCGAAGGCAAATTGGTTTCGCCCGTGTATGTAGAGAATCGGATACTTCTCGACTTCTGGGCTCACTAGCGAGACCATGGGAGTCTTGCTGTCGACCAGGGACTGCGATTCTCGCCGAAACATTTCGATCAAGTTGGAGACCGCTTTCGGAGTGTCATCCGATCCACCGCTGTGCTGAATCTTGGGTATGGTCAGCGCCCCGCGAGCCAGCGCTTGACGGTCTCCTTGTGGGACGATGATGGTCGCTGCGTCTAGTTTGTCTTTGAGCTCGCGTCCGGTTGCATAGGCCACCGCGTTGACACCCAGTTTGACTGCGTTCATTATATCCGATTCGACCGAAGCGGCACGCTTTGGGATGATCCCATACGGCCGACCCAGTTCCCATCGGCATGACAAACTGATAGGTGAATAGACAACGCTGGTGCGGCAACAAGTGTCCAGGCCATACAGCCAAAAATCTTTAGGTAGCGCATTCGGATCGACTTTGGTTTCGGCTGACCAGATCGGATGCGACGGAGCCAGCTTTTGAAATTGCTTGTCGAAGATGGTCTCCATCTCGCGTCGAAACGATTTATCAAACGCTTCCCCGTTGCATCCATCCCCATTGCAAGCCTCTGCAAAAACAAATCCGCCTTGTTCGGTATAGTCTTTGAGCAGTTTGCGTTGCGAGTCCGTAAGCTTGAATTCCTTGGAGCCACTGATGAACAAAACGGGCGTTTCAAGGAGGTTTTCCACCGTTGCGTTTTCTAAGCGGATGGTTTGCCACGCCAGTTCACGCTTCCAGACCTTCTCGATCTGCCCGGTGAGGTTTTGGATGGAGCGACGATGGTGATTCCAATCGGAGTCCTTTGAATCCCCAAATTGCAAATGACCGATGACCACTTGTCGTTTGCCTTTGCTCAAGAACAAAAGAGCCATCGCAGAAGCAGAGATTTCGTCACCTTCAGTCGGACCACCTCGAAAACTTCCACCGATACTTTGGCCCTGGTTTGAGAGTAAATACTCGGCACCTTCGCGATACCAATCGTGATCGCCAATGAAACGTTGGCCGGTCAGGCGCCCGACCCTCTCCAGTGCATAGAGGTAGTACATGGTGTACGATCCACTATCCGGGTTGCGGTTGACGGAAAAATTGCGAGCAAGCCATTGTATCGGTTTAGCGAGGTCGAAATCGGCGGCTTTCATATCACTGCCTTTGCCGGTCCCGCAACACTTAATGTTGTTCCCAACGACTTGCGCATCTGTTCCTTGCGAAGCGTCTTGCAAGATGATCATGGAAGCGATCCCAGCACAAGTCATGCTGCCAATCGGTCTGTCTTTTCGATAGCCCCAACCCTCGCCGCGTCTTTGTTCGTTCCAATAATCCCTGCTCTTGTTAAAGCAGTCCACTGGGATTGCGACTCCGAGCTTGCTGGCTTCCCATAACGCCAGGACTGCAAACTGGCTGTTCGATTCATCCGAATCGCCGGTACCCTGAAAGTAACCCCAGCCTCCGTTTCTCGCCTGAGCTTTCACAAGCCAGTCAACCTCTTCCTGGATTCTCGCCATGTCTTTGGCCGGTTCTGCCAAGCAGAGTACCATGATTCTCAACGATGCCGTATAGGTTCGTTCCGACTTGACGCTTCGAATGTAATCCAATGCCTTAACGATCTTGGGGGATTTGATGCTTTGTCCAGCGCTCAGCAAGGCCAATGTCACCAAACACGTTTGTCCCGTACCGTATTCAAGTTGGCCAGGCCAAGAACCTCGACGGCCAGCGGTCTCTTGGCTTTTCTCCAGAAACGAGACACACTGCGCGATCGATGCGGAAACGGCCGCAGGCGTTACTTTTGTATTTTGGGCAACCGCGCGTGGTCCGATAAACGAGGGCAGCAACAAAGCCGTAATCAGCAACAAGGTGCGCATCATCGAGCCAATCTGGCTTGGGCGAGAGCGATTGCGAAAATTGTCACTGACCATGTTTTGCTCCAAAGGAATATTCACCTATTGTCGCCTTTCTAAGTTGCACGACGCTCCGCGTCGTGATTCCTGCGACGCGGAGCGTCGCACAACGAACTCCCCACTGCCTACTACTCCACCATCGCTCGCACGCGTTCTTCGCAAACCGGGGAGATGATGCCGCGCTCGGTTATGATAGCGGAGATCAATTCAGCCGGCGTTACATCGAAGGCGGGGTTGTACACGTCGATACCGCTTGGTGCCGTCTGTCTGCCAAAACCGCGCGTAATCTCGTCTGCTTTGCGTTGTTCAATTTGAATCGCGTCGCCACTGATCAACGACAAGTCAAACGTGCTGCGGGGTGCTGCGACATAGAACGGAATATTGTGGTGCTTGGCCAAGACCGCAACCCCATACGTTCCGATCTTGTTAGCCGTATCACCGCGGGCTGTGATTCTATCCGCACCGACGATGACCGCCTGGATGCGGCCTTCACGCATGACTTGGGCTGCCATCGAGTCGCAGATGACGGTACACCGAACGCCCCGCTGCTGGAGTTCCCAAGCAGTCAACCTTGAGCCCTGCAGCAATGGCCGAGTCTCATCGGCAAACACATGAATATTCTTGCCTTGGTCCTGGGCAGTAAAGATAGCGGCCAGAGCTGTCCCGTATTCCGAAGTTGCCAGGCCACCTGTATTGCAATGCGTAAGCACCCCTGAGTTGTCCTCCAGTAACTCGGCACCATAGTCACCGATAGCATGGCAAGTTCTGCGATCATCGTCGTGAATCAATCGCGCTTCTCTCAGTAAAGCTTGAGCGAGGTCCAATGGCGATGCGATGTTGGTACTGCGAGCGACAACCGCTTTCATCCGATCGAGCGCCCAAAACAAATTAACGGCCGTCGGGCGACTCGTCGCTAAGTACTCGCAAGCCTTAACGGAAACCTCTCGGGCTTCCCCAACCGAGTTTCCATTCGACAAACATTTTTGGAGTCCAAGCACAACACCATAGGCAGCGGCGATACCGATCGCGGGGGCACCACGGACTCGCAACATGACGATCGCTTCAAACACCTCTTCGATCGTGTGCAACGCGAGCAACTTGAGTTCCATGGGCAACAGCGTTTGGTCCAGCAAATCAAGATAACCATCGGCATCGCCGGACCATTGCACCGAGAAGACCCGTTGCGTTGTTGGTTCGATTGCATTCATTCTACGCTCCCGTCTGGAAATGGCTCATCAAGGAGTCTTTGAATTGTCTGCACTAGTTTGTCCATAGCAAAGGGTTTGTGAATGTAATCATCTGCCCCCAACATCCTTGCATAGGCCTGATGGCGTTCGCCATCATTGCCAGTCACCATGACGACGCGTACCATCGACTTCTTCATTCGACGCAGGTGCTCCAGGACCAGGAATCCGCTTCGGCCAGGCATCATCATGTCGAGCACCATCAAGTCGGGATTCACCGTTTCAATCGAATCCACGCCTTGATTTCCGTCAGGAACGTGCGTGACGGCGTACCCAAGACCTTCCAAAGCATATTTCACTGGCTCGGCAACTTCGAAATCATCGTCCACGATAAGAATGCGAGGTAGTCGATTCTCGGTTTGCCAACCAGGAGCAATAGGCATAATACTTGGATTTGGAGGGAATGGGTAAAGACGGTTGCGCACGCGTCTGGCACTCACCTTCGGATGGAACAATGGGTCTTATGGCGAGCGGCAGACTGAAAACTACCAATCATAACCCGAACCGTAAGCGAGGGACCTGCGAAATGGTCCCTCGCTTATGCCTTCGGGTTACCACTGGGCGCATGCCCTCTTATTATAGCAGCCTTTTCGTTTAGAGTACGATTGGCTGAGTCCACCACTGTTTCCACGTCCAACCGGGGGGCGGAACAAAGGGAATGGCCGTCCACCAAGGCAGGTCTTTGAGATCGCGGGGCGGAGACGCAGGAACGTCGTTGGGCCGGACGGATTGAGGAGGATCAGGTAGAGTCCATCCCGTTGCGGGAGGAGCTAGATCCAGCGATTTGTGGTAGTCTCGCTGCCTTTGTTCGATCCAGGTCAACGTTGGAAAGGTGGAATTTCCAGGAAGAATCGTATCCGCATGTTTCAGTCGGTCACGAGCCAACTGGAAATCCTCTTTGGCCGTGGCTGCCAAGCTTAAGTTTTTCCAGGCGGCAGTGTTCCAAGAGTGCTGATCGACCGTCTCTTGCCAAACCCGTTCCGCCGCTTGCCAATTCCCTTGCCTCGCATAGCCATTTCCTTTACGAACCTGGGATGAGCCCGGCGTGAACCAAGGCAAGTCCAGCATTGCCTGCGTTGTTTCCGTAGTTGGCGCGACCATGGACCATGACTGCTTCGCAGAGGCCATGAGCACTCGACTGTCGTTCCCTTGCGCAAACATCATGAGTTCTGGGTATTTCTTCTCCGCTTGTTTGCGATCGATCGAGACGATTTCCTCTTTGATGCGTTGCCCAGAGGACACATCCACAATACTCCAATGAACGGTCAAGTACTCCAGTTTTTCCTTGGGTTTGAACAAACGAAATCTGCGTTTCGGAGTTGGTTCTGGAGGCGGAATATCCAACTCTTCGTCGATAATGTTGCCCTGTAGGATGTAGTCCATTCCAGCGAGTCTGGCCGACGACAGGGTGGCCATATCATTGGGTTGGTTGTCGTAAGAGACTAGTTGAATGCCACCAACCTGTGAAAGCTCGTGAGGATACATGGCAGCCAACATCGGATTGGGCTGCGGCTGAGCTCTCTGCATCGCGTTCAGGAGCCGATCAGTCGCATCGGTTTTTCCTCCGATAGGAGCCACTGCCACCCGCACAATGCCATGCTTGGGGACTTCCGAAGCTTTCCATACGTGCATCGGGGCTGTCATTTTACAGCCGGCCATCAATACACACACGAGCCCGCACAGCGCCGGCGTCCTCTGAAAACGACTGTTGTTTGCTTTGTTTCTATGCATGCTCACAAACCCTCCGGCCGGAGATTAGCTTATGTGCGATGGTTCAAGCAAGACAACTTACAGCGGGAGGCAGATTGGTACTTTTCAACCAGCTGCGCTTGAGGCGGCTGCGCTTGAGGCGGGATCTAATGTGCTAGCAATCGTTGGGACCTGTGCGTAGAAAGAGGAACGCGTTAAACTCTCCCTCCACGACTCCTAGATCGCCTCTCGGATGTTTCCAGACCATTCCAACAACGAATAACTGATGAATTTAAACTACGACCGCGACCAGTTGATTTCAATCGTCCGCCAGTATGCGCTTCAATTTGGGCAATTCACGTTGGCAAGTGGAAAACAAGCATCGTATTACCTTGATTGTCGGACCGTGACTTTGCATCCTCAAGGTGCGAACCAAATTGCGGCGGGAATGCTGGATCTGATTTTGGGAAATCATTTTGGTTCCATTCCCGATGCCGTGGGCGGTTTAGCGATCGGAGCGGATCCGATTACCGCCTCGATCGTGGTACACTCGGGACTTAGGGACCGAGGGCTGCTCGGATTCATGGTGCGTAAGGAAGCCAAGCAGCACGGAACCGGCAAGTTGGTCGAAGGGCCCGTGCGACCTGGTATGAAATGTGTGATCGTGGAAGATGTCATTACCAGCGGAGGGAGCGCTCTGAAAGCAGCTCAAGCCGCGAAAGATTTCGGGCTGGATGTCATCGGGGTCTTGGGCGTCATCGATCGACTCGAAGGTGGACAAGCTGCCTTCGAAGCGCATGGGATTCCGCTCGCAACGTTGCTAACGATCGATGATTTCCCAAAAACCTAGCGTCGATCGAGCCAATAGCCAATAGCCAATAGCCTTTAGCCTTTAGCCTTTTATTCATCTCATGCATCTTGTGGCGTTACGCGACCTTGAGAACGAACGGTCTTTTCCGTCACAATTCGGTTGACCGCATTGAGCATCGCTTGGATGGTCGACTCGACCGTATCCGTTGAGGTACCCATCCCACGGTACAGTTGCCCTTCATGTTCCACTTCGACGGTCACTTCCCCCAAGGCATCGCGACCGATCGTGGCGCTACGAACTCGAAAATCCTTGCAAACGACCTTGATGCCAGTGATTTTTTCGACTGCCCAAAAGGCTGCATCGATCGGCCCATCCCCTTGTTCTACTCGCTCGTTGAACTGTTCGTCCCCGTGTTGCAACGTTAAATCAACTGTGGGCGTTTTGCCGCTGCCGCTCGAGACGGAAAACGAAACCAGCGACCAAACGCGTTGTGTCGGTCCGCTAATCTGTTGCTGTATCAAGGCGACGATATCGCCATCGTAGAGTTCTTTCTTCTTGTCGGCTAACGTCTTGAATTGTTCGAACACCGTTTGTAGATTCTCGCCGGTAAGCTGATAACCTAACTCACGAGCTCGGTCCGCCAATGCTGCGCGACCGCTATGCTTGCCGAGCACAAGATCCGTCTTTGCAAAACCAACATCTTCGGGGCGCATGATTTCATACGTACTACGATCTTTGAGCATGCCGTCTTGATGGATGCCTGACTCATGTGCAAACGCATTTCGACCCACGATCGCTTTGTTGCGTTGAACGTCCAGGCCTGTGATCTTGCAAAGCAAACGACTGACAGGCACCAGACGTTCGGTGACGATACGCGTCTGAGTATGAAACAGTTCTTGGCGAGTTCGCATCGCCATCACGACTTCTTCGAGCGAGCAGTTGCCAGCCCGCTCCCCTATGCCATTGATGGTGCACTCAATTTGACCTGCACCGGCTTGAACGGCGGCAAGAGAATTTGCAACCGCTAATCCAAGATCATCGTGGCAGTGGCAACTCAAGACGGCTTTATCAATATTGGGGACGCGATTTAGCAAGGACAGAATTCGTTCGTACATCTCATTGGGAGTCGTGTAACCCACCGTATCGGGAACATTGATCGTGGTTGCACCTGCATCGATGGCTGCTTCGACAACGCGGCATAAGAAATCGATTTCGGTTCTGGCTGCATCTTCTGCGGAGAATTCGACATCATCGCAATGCGAAACCGCGCGTTGCACTCCCTTGACGGCGCGCTCAATGATCTCCTCTTGAGACATTCGCAGCTTGAATTCACGGTGAATGGCGCTCGTCGCAAGAAAGACGTGAATGCGAGCCTGATGCGCTTTTTGCAATGCCTCCCAAGCGCGGTCGATATCTCCGTCGTTGCATCGAGCCAATCCGCAGATAATTGGGCCACGAATGGTTGCCGAAATCTCGCGTACGGCCTCGAAATCCCCTGGTGATGCGATCGGAAAACCAGCCTCCATCACATCGACCCCCAAATCCGAAAGCGCCTGAGCGACCTTCAGTTTTTCGGTCAAATTCATGCTTCCACCAGGCGATTGTTCGCCATCCCGCAGCGTGGTGTCGAAAATTTTGATCGTCCGGAGCGTCGAATTTGCTTTTGTAGCAGTTTGAGTTTCGGGGATGATGGTGGGATTCGTCATAATGTTTCGACTTTTTTGACTGTTGTTGCGAGCACGATCCTACGACAATCACTCGCTCTGCGAGGTTCGCCATTGCCCCTATTTTGAGCATACGCGTCGATTCGTCGCGGAATGGCACAGCGGATCACGTTGCGAGTTCCCCCACAAATCCTAGCGAGTTCTGCATAGCTTAGCGTAATGAAAAAAGTTGTCATGGGCGGAATCGCATCACTTCTGGCTCAATCCATGGTTTTGGCACAAACATTGCTTCATGAGGGTTACTCGGGAATGTGCTCGAATGTTGTGCACATCCCTGTTCTACCCAACGTCGACTGAGTGGCGGAGCTTGTGGGACTAAACCCACAGCTCCACGCTCTCGATGTTTTCAATCTGAACGTTTGTGTCTAAATGGACTTGCGTCGGTTCGCCGACCGCAGAGTACCCCATCGGCCAGTGTGCAGTGTCCGCCTCATTGCACCTGGCCGGGGTATTTTTTATTTCGCTCTACGCCTCTAAGATGTTTCATCGACTTTAGCGTAGATATGAGCAAGATTGACGGTGCGAAGATTGACGGTGCGAAGATTGACGGTGCGAAGATTGACGGGGCTTAAAATCGACGGGGCCGACCAGCTATATGGCAAGATTGACAATTGGGGCTGTCGTTTCGAACGAACGAATGTTCTAACTTTCGCAAGCCAGCGGTTTTGTGGTCTCACAAACCTATGGAGAGCATTCAAAACAACAGTCGACGACGTGGCACGCGTTCAGGAGATGTAAATCGCTTGTTCCACTAAACGTTTGTGCCACTGGACTCCGTTCGCAGGGCACAAAGCGGTCAACGGGCGAAACCGCTGACCCACTTGGCCTAGAAAAATCCGTTCTACTGAACTTCCTCCGGCAGAACTTCGCCCCCTTGGCGACTAACAAAAGCGGAGATCATAGCCAGGGTAATGCTCTCCGAAAGAAAACGAACGGATCCGTCGCCCAGTAGCACGTTGGCTCCACCTGGATGAAAACCGTAAATTTCATTGTCGCTAGAACCATTCACCGCCGTAGGCCCCGACCCCTGAGTACCAAGTGAGCGGCTTGCACCATTGATTCCGAACCAGCTATCAGGATCTCCCCAACCACCTGCCGCTCCGTTGCCGTCCCGGTCGGCTCCACGTTTAACAAAACCGCCTCCATACCGAAACGGTCGACCGGCGTCCTCAACCAGGAATAGGGTATTACTAAGCCCATCGGTGTTGGATGCAAACTTGGCAAACTTGTCCCGTTCAAGCATTGGAGGGCCAAGAGCAATAGCCTGCGTTCCAATGCTTTGAACTACCCATGTTCCACCCGTACCGGATGGCGCACTGTAGTCGGTTCTACCCATTCGGATTTGGGTAACACCAGACGGCAACGTTTTATACTTGGATGAAGGCACGTTATAAGTCATCAATGGCTCAAGCGGTGCGGATGGGCACATAAGTGACGGAATGGGCGTGGTAAACGCTGGGAAGTTTGCGGCGCCGTAGCCGTCAGCCTTCAGGTCGATCGTATTGAAGAGGGCGTTTTGTTCAAAATAGGGTAGAAGATAGGTCAAGCAAAATTGATTTGGCTGGACGTACGAGCCTGTTGTATAAAGCGGGGGAAGCGCTTTCATTGCGCTTTCGTGATTGTGGAATGCGAGTCCAAGTTGCTTCAGATTGTTCGTGCATTGCATTCGGCGAGCTGCTTCGCGAGCCGCTTGTACCGCAGGCAATAACAACCCAACCAAAATGCCAATAATCGCAATGACCACCAACAACTCGACGAGCGTGAAAGCCTTTCGGCTGAGTTTCAATTTTCGCATAAAAAACACCTTTTAAAGTAAAAAAACCATTGATTCGTTTCCGAGTGGATCCGTTTCCTATTTATTATTCTTGTCCGATACCGCGCGTGCTTTTGGGGGACCAGGGACTAATTTCATTACCGGCAATTCATTCACACCGGCTTTCACCGTGGCCGTGATCTTCGATTTATCCGCCATCTCATAGGCACCGTTTAGGACGTCAGGCCGTTGCCCGTTGCCGTCCTCAGGCTTGCTCATATCGGGCCAATAGACAGTGATTGTGTATTCCCCCTCCAGTACACCTTTTCCAACGTTCGGAGTTTCGATTGCGAACGACCCGTCCGCCTCGCAAGTACCATAGGGAAGTGGATCAGTCAGAGCATTTCGCTCTTTCCGATGCATAAAGACCAACGCCTGGTCCGCAGGCTTTCCGCCGACCTCTACTTTCCCTTTAACTTCATGCAGGTTTGTGCCAGATCGACCGCAACCGATAACGGCTGACAAAGAAAACGAGAATAAGGCAAGCGCCCATAATCTCACGTTTCGTCTCATTGATTCCTCTAATCCTATTAAATTAAACCCCGTGCGATTCTGTCCAATCTCAAGCCGCGGGATTCAAGCAATGGGTCGCCAGCTTTTTATTCAGATTTCATGAAGATCAGAATTAATCCGAAAATAGGTGGTAAACGCCCACCCATGGACGCGCGCCAGCCCCATGAGTTACGCAGATGGCCCCAAGGGGGCGAACTGGGATAGCCCAGGGAAACGCCCTGGGTTCGATGGTCAAGATCCTCCGAAGCCCTGAAAGGGCGGAACGATGTTTGTGCCGCCGCTTCAACTCGGAAGTCCGCAAAGTAGTACATTCCATGTGCCGCCCACCTGGACGTCCATGAAATCATGAACTTCTGCGCGGCTTAATTATGTTACCGACGGACCGCTGCACGAACCCTACACAGCCGGATCCATTTAGGACGAACAATCGACGACCAAACAGCTAGGTGGATCTCGGGAAGCGAAAAATCCAAACGCCTCTAGCTCACGCCGCTGAGGCCGCTTTTAATCGCAAATGCAACGGACTAGCTAAAAAAAAACACACTCCCAGAACGAGAGTGCGCTTCAACATCATTTCAATTCGAAGAAGTCTGAATTACTTGCGACGGAATCGTCGAGCAACCAATCCCAACGCACCAAGACCAAAGAGCGCAATCGAGGTCGGCTCTGGAACCGCCTGAACCCCGGTGGCGACCAATCTCACACTCGTCGAGAAGTTGGGCACCCCGCCGACGTCCTCTTGAAGAAGGGTGATCGTCAGGGTTGATGCAGTTGCATCTCTCAAATTTGGTGCAAACTGAGTTCCCCCTACGAACAATCCGGAGAAAGTGATAACCCGGCTACCGTTACCATTGAAAATACCAGTCAGACCAGTGTCCGACGTCAATCCGCTCGAAGCGAAGGTCCCGAAACCTGCAGTGCTCAAGGAAACGGAATTCATCGGATTCGTAATCGAGAAATTTGCCCACTGGGTTGTGGAGTTGGGTATTAAAGCGTTTGCGAAACTTCCATTTCCAACTGTCTTGATAACATCACTAACCGTCCTGGCATCCAAAGCCGTTCCACCCATATCGGGTGTCGTTGTGGTCGTTCCAAACGTCGCCGACCCACTCACAAAACCTGCCTGTGCGGTCGTTCCGCCAAGCATTGCGGCAACCAGTGCCAAGCCCAAAAATACCGATTTCATAATCTTTGTTCCTTCCCCCGAACTGGGGTCCTCCCGTACTCAAACTTCGACGCTGCAGCCGGGAGCAATGACGCGTCGAAAACAAGCTCGATAGAAGGTCCACACAGACTTTCCAGCTATGCGTAACTTAGCCACGTTTTGTGCAAATGACAAGTCGATCTTTCAGGCAAAATCGGAAGATTCCACAGAAAATGGAACCAATTATTAGGAAAGGGAATCTGTAATTAGTTCAACGGACTGCCAACGGATTCGTATGCGTCATTACACGCATAAATGGGGGCAAAGTTCGTTTTTACCGTTACTACAAAATGAATGATGAATTTTACAACAGTGGTGT
>CAMBSL010000159.1 GCA_945870455.1 Pirellula staleyi DSM 6068
GCGCGAATGCGTCCCTCGTCGGTTCGAGCCCCTTTGCCATTCGGCGTGTTGATGATCAAGGAAACCTCATCGTTTTTCAAGTAGTCGATCAAGTTCGGGTTCCCCTCGGCTAACTTCTTGACTCGAACCACAGGAATGTTGGCACGCTCCAACTCGAAAGCTGTTCCGGAGGTTGCAAGTAGTTTGTAACCCATTTCATGCAGCTGCTTCGCCATATCCGTAATCCCTGCCCGGTGTCGCAACGCGATACTCAAGAAAACATTGCCTGAACTTGGCAAGACAACTCCGGCTGCAATCTGGCTCTTGTTGAAAGCGACTGGAAACTCATCGCTCACGCCCATGACTTCTCCGGTGCTGCGCATCTCAGGACCAAGCACAATGTCGACTCCGGCGAACTTGCGAA
The DNA here is from genome assembly GCA_945870455.1 of Pirellula staleyi DSM 6068. Taxonomy (GTDB): domain Bacteria; phylum Planctomycetota; class Planctomycetia; order Pirellulales; family Pirellulaceae; genus JBKCUI01. Next base: position 404 of record CAMBSL010000159.1, read on the forward strand.
ACGGAAACACCGATTCTTTGACCGAAACGCTTCGAGGGATCGGCTCGCTGGTGATTCCCAATTCCTTTAGTTTCTTGCCAACCATCACCTTGGCCGCGATATTCGCGACAGCAGTCCCGGTGGCTTTCGCAACGAACGGAACTGTCCGGCTAGCACGCGGATTCACTTCCAAAACATAAACAACGGACTTGCCGTCTTCTTCTTTGATGGCAAACTGAACGTTCATCAGGCCAACAACTTTCAGACGTCTAGCCATCGCTTCGGTCGCTTGCCGGATTTCGGCAAGCACTTCAGGGCTGAGCGAGAAAGAAGGGATCACGCATGCCGAATCACCGGAGTGTACGCCCGCTTCTTCGATGTGCTCCATAATCCCCATGATGACCACATCATCACCATCGGAGACAGCATCCACGTCGACCTCGGTCGCATCCTCAAGAAATCGATCAATCAATACCGGTTGGCCCTGAGCGACCACAAACGCTTCCGCTACGTATCGCTCGAATTGCGAATTGTCGTAGCAGATCTCCATCGCGCGTCCGCCAAGAACAAAGCTCGGTCGAACCAAACATGGATAGCCGATCTTCTGAACCTCGGATCTGGCTTGCGAGAGCGTCCGGGCGATTCCGTTGGCGGGTTGCTTGATCTTCAGTTCATTGAGTAGTATCTGAAATTTCTCGCGGTCTTCCGCATCCTCGATCGTATCGACACTCGTTCCAATGATCGGAACACCTTCGTTGGCAAGAGCCCTCGCTAAGTTGAGCGGTGTTTGACCACCAAACTGAACGATAACCCCATCTGGCTGCACGGCGTCGACGATGTTGAGAACGTCTTCGGTCGTAAGGGGTTCGAAGAAGAGCAGATCGCTGGTATCGTAGTCGGTGCTGACGGTCTCTGGGTTGCTATTCACCATGATCGATTCGATGCCGAGTTCGCGAAGCGCATAACTTGCATGACAGCAGCAATAATCAAACTCGATTCCCTGGCCGATTCGATTGGGGCCACCACCGAGAATCATGACCCGCTTTTTTTCACCTTTGGGAGGTATCTCGCTCTCGGATTCGTAGGAGCTGTAATAGTAAGGCGTGTAGGCTTCGAATTCCGCTGCGCAGGTGTCAACGGATTTATAGATCGCGATGATGCCGCGAGCCTTGCGCCATTCGCGGATCTCCCCATCGTCGCTATTGAGCAGAGTGGCGAGTTGCCGATCCGAAAATCCAGCTTGTTTTGCTTGCCGAATCGTCGCCGCGTCGATCGCAGCCAAGGAGCCAATACCGCGCAGGTAGTTTTCCATCTCGACCAACTCGTGCAATTGATCGAGAAACCATTCGTCGATGCGCGTGATGGAAAAGATCTCGTCGATGCTCATCCCGCTTAGCATGGCGTATCGGATGTACCACACCCGCTCTGCATTAGGTCGCGAGAGCTTGTTGCGAATCTCTTCCTCGTCTGGCCGGCGATCGGTGTACCAGAGATCTTTACTGTCCGAGCCAAAGCCAAACGCACCGACCTCAAGGCCTCGCAAGGCTTTTTGAAAGGACTCTTTGAATGTCCGCCCTATCGCCATCGTTTCACCGACGCTCTTCATTTGAGTGGTCAGCGTTGAATCGGCTTCCGGGAACTTTTCGAATGCGAAGCGCGGTATCTTGGTGACCACGTAGTCGATGGTTGGTTCAAAGCAGGCTTGTGTTTTTTTGGTAATATCGTTTTGCAATTCCGATAGTCGGAATCCGACCGCAAGTTTGGCTGCGATCTTGGCGATCGGGAATCCCGTGGCTTTGCTCGCCAGTGCGCTTGAGCGGCTCACGCGCGGGTTCATCTCGATGACGATCATACGACCGTTGTCGGGATGGACGGCGAACTGGATATTGGAGCCACCGGTTTCGACACCGATTTCGCGAATGATAGCGAGACTTGAATCTCGCATTCTTTGGTATTCTTTGTCCGTCAGCGTTTGAGCCGGGGCAACGGTGATCGAGTCGCCCGTGTGCACGCCCATCGGATCGAAGTTTTCGATTGCGCAAATAATGACAACGTTGTCATCCACGTCGCGCATGACTTCCATCTCGAACTCTTTCCAACCGATGATCGATTCTTCGACAAGCACTTCGGTGATAGGCGAGAGGGTCAAGCCGTTTTGGACGAGGTCGTCAAAGTCATCGCGATTGTAAGCGATTGCAGAACCGCTTCCGCCCATGGTGAAGCTTGGTCGTACAACACAGGGCAGGCCGACCTGAGCGAGTGTCTTTCGGGCGTCGTCTAGATTGTGGACCACCGCGCCCTTGCAAACCTCCATGCCGATTTTTTCCATGGCTATCTTGAAGGCGTCGCGGGCTTCGGCTTTATGAATGACGTCGGGTTTGGCGCCGATCATTTCGCATTGGTACTGCTTAAGAATGCCGTGCTTGTCTAATTCCATGGCAATATTGAGAGCCGTCTGCCCACCCAGCGTAGGCAGTAGAGCATCCGGGCGTTCGCGCTCAATGACTTTTGCAACAATCTCCCACGTCAGAGGTTCGATGTAGGTGCGCTCGGCCATTGCTGGATCGGTCATGATCGTGGCTGGGTTGCTGTTCACCAGAACCACTTCGTAGCCCTCCTCGCGCAGCGCTTTGCATGCCTGAGTACCGGAATAATCGAATTCGCAAGCTTGTCCGATAACAATCGGACCCGAACCAATCAACAGAATTTTTTTGATGTCAGTGCGTCGAGGCACAGTAAAAACCTAGAAGTTTGCGGAAAGTGGCTGCCCGTGGCCACCTCCCCATTTGCTGGCAAAGCGGACCAAAATCCCACAAAACTTAGCATGCCGAGCCCTTCTTTGGAAGCCGTAACGGCTTGTGCTCTTACCACTACGACACAACCAAACCAAGGGCAATTTCCCACCATTCCGCTCGTAGCGATATTGACCGCGAAGTTGGTTTGCCGTTATTCCCTCGATTTGCGTTGTCCGTTCGCAAGCTTTTTTGACTTCATCAGTAACAAACCAACCAGGAAACTGAAACTCGATGGTCCGAGCTAGTCGAATCTGTCGCCATCCCAATCGTCCTCTATCCATGAACGCGTCGGCATACCTGAGCGGCTCGGCGATCCGAGTCTCGTCCATGGTCTGTTGGGTAGTCCTGGTAAGTTTGACTGGATGCCAGTCTTGGATGTCCAAGAGCAAGGAAAAAGATAATCAATTTCTGCAGGATTCGAAGCGATTCAAAGAAATGATGAAGGACCCGGAACGCCCCCGTCTCGTTGGGGAGGTTGCGGCAGCGCTTGGTCTTTCGTCGAAGAGCTACGACGCTTTCGGATTAGTGACCGAATTACCGGGTACTGGAGGAATTGTCAAACCAGGTATGCAACGTGACTTAATCTTGGCCGATATGCGGTCACGCAATGTTGAATCCCCGGAAGCTGTGCTCGGCGCCCCTTGGGCCGCTGTCGTTAAGCTTAAAGTTTTTGCGAACCCTTGCGACCAAAAGGGTGACATCATGGACGTGGCCGTCGAAACCTCAACCGAATGCTTAGCGACCGACCTGACGGGCGGATTTGTTTTGGATGCAAGACTTCGCGAGATGGTCAATATCGATGGGACCATGCGAACAAGCGACGACAAAGCCTATGCATCGGGTGACATTGTCATCCTTCCATCGAACGCCACGAGAAACCAGGAAAGTACACCTCTCAAGGGTATCCTTATTGGGGGTGGGAAGCTCATCGAAGAACAACGGCTAGGTTTGCAAATCGATCCAGAATTCCGGCACGTTATTGTCACAAAAGCCATTGAAAAATCGATCAACTTGCGATTCTTCTTCCAAGATTCGAACAAGCAGCGCCTCGTCGCGGAGGGTAAGAACGACTCGTACATCGTGATTGAAACCGTGCCAAAGTACAAGTACGACCCATCTCACTTTATGTCGGTTATCTTGGCGACCGGTTTTGGAGAGTCCGACGAAGAAAGGCAAGAACGAGTGAACGGATGCAAGAAGCTGCTTGCCAACCGAGATACGGCCAGACGTGCTGCCGTCGAGTTAGAATCGATTGGAGATACCGCAGCCCAGGAAGTACTTATTTCGGGTCTTGAATCCTCGGACATCGAAATCCGCTTTCACTCAGCATATTCGTTGGCTTACCTAAACAGGAAAGAAGCCATTCCAACATTGATGGACCTGGCGCGATATGAACCCGCTATGCGACCACTCTGTTTGATTGGCTTGTCGATGAACGAAGACTCCATGGCTCGCGAAGCGCTGGAGGAACTCTTGCAAGAGCGCGAACCTGAGCTCCGATTCGGCGCATTCTGGGCGATTCGACATCGTAACCCGACCGATTTGGCGGTCTCGGGTGAAATGATTGGCCAGGATTTTCAATTCGTGCAAATCCCGAGTGCAATACCGTTGATGGCTGTGTCGCTGCAAACCAAAAAGGAAATTGTCTTGTTCGGCAATAGCACAGGGGTCGAACTACGTTCACCGTTGTCCCCAACTCCTGCATTGAAAATAACTCCCGTGATGGGAGATCAACTCAAGATGACGAAACGAAAGACGTCTGGTGAAGTGTTTAACACGATCGTTGCCAGCGATGTCGTTTCGATTTTACGCGGCATGGCGAATATTCAAGCCAGTTACAACGACGTCGTTCATACACTCAATAGCCTATCCAATGCCAAGGCTCTTGCGACGCCTCTCGCGTTGAATCCACGTCCGTCGGCTGGACGTGAATACGTTCGCAAGTCTCCGCTCAACGCTAGTTCTGATGTCGAATCTAAGCTGAATATTGTCTCGATCGATAATTCGAGCGTCAAAAAGTTAGTAAGTACGTCATTTGGCTGGATAACGCCCACATCGTGGTGGAAGAAACCCCAACAAAGTACCAGTAAGAAGAGCCTCCCCAAAGAACCGCCTGCTGAATCGAGCCTTGAGTTGTCGGATGAAGAGCGTGCTTTGCTCAACAACTGATCCCGCTTTGCTTCGCTTTTTCTCAGACCACTAGACTTCGGTACCACACATGCTCAAAGCCCTCGAATTGGTTGGCTTCAAGAGTTTCGCTGATCGAACGCGTTTCGATTTCCCGGATGGGATCACGGTCGTTGTGGGACCCAATGGATCTGGAAAGTCAAACGTCGTCGACGCCGTGAAGTGGGTTCTAGGTGCTCAAAGCGCTAAGGCCTTGCGCGGCGCGGACATGGCCGATGTGATCTTCAAGGGTTCGGCAGAGGGCGGTCGTAAACCCGCCAATAGCGCCGAAGTCGTCCTAATCCTTGACAATTCGACTCGGATCTTTAGCCACGACGCAGATGAAGTGCAAGTTAGTCGGCGTGTTTTTCGGAGCGGCGAAGGCGAGTATGCCGTCAACGGCCAACCCTGTCGTCTGAAAGATGTTAAGGATCTGTTTCGTGGAACGGGCGTGGGGGTCGATGCGTACAGTCTGATCGAACAAGGCAAAGTAGATCGACTTCTACAAGCTTCGGCTAAAGATCGACGTGGGATCTTTGAAGAAGCCGCCGGGATTTCTCGATTCAAAGCCAAAAAGGTCGAGGCCGAACGGCGATTGGTCCGCGTTGACCAAAACATGCTTCGCCTCAACGACATCGTCGATGAAATTGGTAAACGACTTGCGACGCTCAAAAGCCAAGCTGTCAAAGCTAACCGCTATCGCGAATTGACCACAAAGCTGAAGTCCAAACGTCAACAACTAGGCTGGATCGATCGAAACTCGCTTCAAAAAGATCGACAACGCTTGGAAAAGCAACTCGCGGAAGCCATGTTGGTTGAGAGAGAACTCAACGAAAATCTCGCGTCGCTTCAAGTGACTGTGGCTACGGAACAAACAAAATGGCAAGAGCTCCAGTCTGCTCAGGAAGCACTTCAAGCAGAATATCTCAACGCTCAACGAGCACTTATTTCTGCCGAAAATGGACACGCCACTGCGATGGAACGCGGCGCAGAACTCGCTGCCGAGCAAAGACTGCTGCAAGAACGCATTGCGATGTTGCAGCAACGTGCGACGCTATCGTCCGATGAAGTCATTCAAAAGGAATCGGAATTGACCGCCATCGAGTCAGAGCGACTCAGCGCGTTCCAACAATTGAGCGACAGCGAAGCGATATCGGCCCAATACCAAATCCAATTAGCTGCGATCAAATTCAACGTGGAGCAGGCCAAAAAGAAACAGCAGGCCCTACGTGAGAACGTGTCCGAAAACCGATCGAAATGGACTGCCTATCAATTACATACTCAGCAGATCCAACAATCGATTGTTGAACAGCAACGTATCCTTGAACAAGCCAATGCGGAAATGTCGCAAATCGATGTCGAATTGCAGACTGCAGCCATGAAACGGCAATCCGCTCAACAGGCTGCCGAGCTGGCAACTGCTGCGAAAAGGGAAGCGGAAGATCGAGTCCAGCGCCATCGTCTCGCTCTTATGAGCGCACAAGAACATCTCATCGCGTTACAGGGAAAATCGCACGGTGTACGTGAGCGATTGCTTGTACTTGAACAACTCGAGGATCAATTCACGGGTGCAGGTCGAGGTGGACAACAACTACTCCGTCTTGCTCGGGAGAATCAGAATAAAGACTTTGACATAAGCCATCCGACGAATTCGATTGTTGCCAATATTTGGGGCACTGTTTTAGGCTTAGTCGCCGATCAGCTCACTACCGAAATGCATCTCGCTCCGCTCATCGATGTTGCGTTAGGTACACACGCAGACGCTATCGTGCTGAGCAATGGTCAAATCATCGATTGGATCAACGAAGGGAATTTTGCCATCGACGGGCGTGTCACGCTTCTTCGCATGGATCGACTTACAAGCCGTCGCTCGGGCGAAAAAATCCAACTCGATGGACTTCGCGGTGTGCTTGGCAGAGCGGACCGAATGACACAATTTGACCCAGCCTATGAACCACTCATTCGGTTCCTACTAGGCACAACTTGGTTCGTCGACACACTTTCAACTGCCCTAGAGCTCAATCATTTCCGCGGCGCGGGCCTTCGTTTCGTCACGGCGGAATGCCAGTTGGTTGAAAGCGATGGAAGTATTACCTTGGGTTCACTTCAGACTGGGCTCGGATTGGTTTCACGCCGGAGCGAGATGCAGTCCGCTCGCGAAGAGATAAAACACGTCGATACCAACGTGTCGAAGGGTGTTCTTGCGGTTGGGAATGCACAAACGGCCATTATTGAATCCGAAGCGTGGCTTCAACGAAAAGATGTCGAAGCGCATGAGGCCACCCGAGAACTAACCACGAACGAAATTCGACTGGAGGCCATCCAAGATCGACAAAGAAAACTGATCAGTTCCTTGACGATGCACGAGCAGAATGTATTGACCGCTGAGGGTCGACTTGGTGAAGTTCAACAACAAACCGAGCACGCAGAAATTGCGGTCGCTCGCTTGGGTAAACTGTCGGAAGAAGCGGACGAAGAGCTGGTTGCCATTACGGGAACTTGCTCCGATTGCGAACGATCCATGCAGACGGAACAATCCGTTACCACCGAGCGTCGCATTCAACTAGCTCGCATCGAGCAACGCCTTGTCGGCTTGCGAACGACGATGGAGCAAATGCAACAAGACTCCGCCGAACGAATGAAGAATGTGACGCAAGCGGAAGCATCCCTTGAAACCATTGCAGCTCGTATCGCTTCCAATAGTACCGCAGTAACGGAGTTTCAGGATCGTTCGACCGAAGCTCAATCGGTCATTCAAAATGTCGATTCGAAACGATCCGAATCCGCCTTGCAAATTCAGGCTCAGAACTTAGTCCTGCAAAATGCTATCCGCAACTATGACTCAGCCAATCGAAGCGTTGAGAAAGGCCAAGATCGAATCCAAGCACTCCAAGAGCAACAAACTCAATTCGCTATTCAATGGGATGGACTTCACGACCATTACGCTCAGGAATATCAAGTGGACTTGCATGCGATTGCAGACAGGGCAGACAGGTACATGGAACATCGCAACGCGGCCAACTTGACCAAACCATCCAATACTGTGGCGATCGAGCTCGAAGAAAGCGACCCAGAAATCAGTTGGTTGCGAGAGTTGCTGACTCTTGCCGTCGATGAAAAGAACTCGAGCGAATTCGACCGAGTTGCTATCGAGTCCGAGATTATCCTCTTGAGGCAGGAGATCGCTGCCTCGGGTGGAATCAACATGGAAGCGCTCGCGGAACTCGACGTCTTGCAGTTGCGTTTTGATCGGATGTCAAACCACTATCAAGACCTCAGCGAGGCCAAAGCCACGTTGACGAGAACCATGGCGAAGATCGATGAAGATTCTCAAGAATTATTCATTACGACGCTCAACACGATTCGAAAGAATTTCCAAGACCTCTATCGTCGTTCCTTCGGGGGCGGTTTCGCTGACCTCGTTCTAGAAGATGAACGCGATCCAGATAGTGGCATCGAGATCGTTGCCACGCCGCCAGGTAAAACGACATTAAGCAACACCTTGCTGAGCGGTGGCGAAAAGGCGTTGACTGCAGTAGCTTTGATCATGGCGTTTTTTCAGTATCGGCCAAGTCCATTTTGTATTCTGGATGAGGTAGACGCACCCTTCGACGAAGCAAATATTGGTCGATTTGTTACCGTGCTCCGCGAGTTTTTGGACACCACCAAGTTCATCGTGGTGACGCATAGCAAGAAGACGATGACAGCCGCCAACATGATATACGGCATCACCATGCAAGAGAGCGGTGTCTCAAGGCAGGTGTCGGTTCGCTTCGAAGAAGTCGGCGATCAAGGCGAGATTATGAGCAAGCGAGCGGCTTAGCCTTGGCTTCTGTTGGCCCTCATTTCTATTTGGTATCCCGTGCTTTATCTCCAAAATGCTCACCGCGAACCCTGAAATCGCTGCCGGACGAAATAAACGACAACACCGCTTCCCATCACGAGTAGGCTTAGCTGAATGCTCAACCATGCCGACGTTCCGAGCACGAATAACCATCCGGCCAAAGCGATTAGGCTAGGTATCGGATAGAACCACATGCGAAACGGCATATGGACTTCGGGCCGAGTGGTTCGCAGCACATGCAAAGCCGCAATCTGTCCAACAAATTGAACCATGATGCGCACGCATACGGCCGCATCAATGACGCTTTGTAAACTCAAAAAGCAAAAACAAGCCGTAAACGCTCCCAACGCCAGTAACGAGACAACAGGGTATCGACCGCGCGGATGCACGTAGGCAAAGATGGCAAAGAAATCGCCCGCTCTGGCTGCTGCATAAGGGATACGCGAATATGCGAGAGTCCCTGCAAACATTCCGGCCATGCCTGTCCAAACGATCAGCCAAGAAAACGCGACCGCTACCCGATGATCGAAAAGCCGCTCCATAAAGTCAGCCGCAATGTTCTTGGATTCCATGGCGATTTGCCAAGGTACGACCGCCATGATCGAAATGTTCATGGTTAAATAAAGACAAGCGATGATCGCGATCGACAGCAAGATCGATCGCGGAATCGTCTTGGATGGCTCTCGAACTTCGTCACCCAGATGGCACACATTGAAGTAGCCGAGATAGTCATAAATGGCGATCGACATTGCGCCACCTAGCCCAATAGCAAACCTACCGTCCAGCTTGAATGCGTTTTCGGGCGTTGCAAGCAAGTCGGCGTTGAAGTGGGTCATCCCACAAACGATCACCGTCATGACAGTGAGCAACGTACCGCCGCACAGAAACAACCCCATCGCACCGAGTTGTCCGACTCGCCGGCAAAGAGCTAGGGTGATCCCAATTACGGCTAGCACCGCGATCCACCGCGAGCCGCCAGGTATTCCCCATGCCGTCATGGTACGCGGCATACTTGGCCAAGCAAATTCGAGATAACCCAACGTTCCGATGTAACCCGAGGCTAGCTCCAATGCAACACTCACAATAAACTGCCAGACAAACAAAAACGGCAGAATGCGTCCCCATGGATGCCGACCAAAGATCTCCTTTAAAAAGTGATAACTCCCTCCGCTGCCAGGCAACGCGGCTCCCAACTCGGCCCACACGAGGCCATCACAAAACACCAGCAATGCAGCAATGATCCAACCCAACACCGCATGCGGACCATGCATGGTTGCAATAAAAGCAGGAATCGTAATAAATGGTCCGATGCCGACCATGTTGGAAATGTTGAGGGCGGTTGCTTGCCAAACGCCCAGCCCACGCTCCAATGGAACTTGCTTGTCATCGATCGCCTCATTCATAGAAATCTCATCTCGCATTCGCAAAAAAGTTTTCCAGATATGGTAACAACTAGGACGCCCAAGCAATAAGCAATTCCGATGCTAGAATCGCCGTTCCATCGTTATAATCTCTTCCGCAACCCATTTGGCGAATTGTCCCGCGAGGAACGGGCCGAACTGGCGGTGGTCGAACTCTCGCAATGGCAACCGCATTTTCAAGATGACCAAAGCGTCTTGCAGTTCCTAGGTCATTGCGGTCACGGAAAGACGACCCACTTGTTGGCCATCCAACGCGTTTTACCAAACGCCGAGTACATCTATCTCCCGGAAGATGGACCGCTCCCCACAATCTCCAATCGCCGACCGGTAATCATTGATGAAGCCCAGCGACTCTCGTTTTGGAAGCTTAGACGCGTTTTGAAAGCGGGTGGGCCACTCATCGTTGGAACGCACGTCGATCTCTCAAAAGCCATACGGCAAGCCAGCCTCCATGTGGTTACGTTCAACGTTGCAGCGGATTCGTCCAGCGAACAACTTCAGGAAATACTCAATCGGCGAATCGAGGCGAGTCGTCTCGGAAATGGAACCGTACCTCGCATATCAGCCGAAAACGCTGTACGATTGCGAAACGCATTTGGATCGGACGTTCGAGCCATTGAACATTCTTTGTACGAACAGTTTCAGCAACATGCACGGGAGCTACGACCTTGGCCACCTGCCGACTCACAGTAGAAATTGATGAACCGTCCCGACCAAGAATTGCCGGAGAACCGATCACTGGGTTCGTAGTCGTCAAGTCGGACAAGGACGCGCGGTGCAAAGGTTTAGTCGTGACATGCTACTGGTCCACACATGGACGAGGCAATTCCGCGCGAGGGGATGTCGAAACAGCAACGCTTTTCGACGGTGAGTGGCAACAGGGCAAGGAGTATCGATATCCGTTTAAGCTCGCCACAGCTACTTGGCCGCCAACCTATTATGGCAACATGATCAATGTCAGCCACTACGTACAAGCCCAAGCTCAAATGCCTTGGGCCAAAGATACGAAGACATTGCAAGAATTCTCGTTGATCGCGACCGATAGCCCGCCAGATCTTACGCCTACCAGCAATGTTTTGGTAAAGCGCAGTTGGATCGGCTGGATTTTCGCACCGATTCTCTTGATCGTACTATTGTTGTTCATCCCGTTTGTGCTTTTCCTGCTTCCCATCTTCGGCATCATCGCAGCCTCCTATTGGATTATCCGCGTTCTCATTCCCAGTCAGATCACGGGCAAGGTCGAGTTCAAAACGGAGTCGGCCGCCCTGAGCCAAGGTCAAACGTTGACAGGTTCTTGCGAATTCACACCCAAACGAGCCAGCACCATCAACGGCATCATATGGACGGTTAAGTGCAATGAGAAATGCGTGTCGGGTTCGGGTTCGAACCGCTCGACGCACACACAGGAAGTGTTGACAAAAGTTCATACCTTGGCCGAAGCGGGTGTATTGGAAGCCGGCAAGTTGCACAAGTTTGAATTCTCATACCTCATTCCAACCACGGTTCCTCCCTCTCTGAAATTTACCGACAATGAAATCAGATGGAGCAGTGAATTTCGGATCGATATTCCCAAGTGGCCTGACTGGATCAAGGAGATTCCATTCGTTGTAAAACCTGCGTCCAAGGCCGATCTCGCTAAGCATGCGAGCGGTGCCCTATCGACAGCCACGACCGATGCAACACCCGAAGACGATCAATGGCTGACCGAAGTGTATCAGCAAGTGGTTCAATCCGCCGAAAACCCTGACCGACTCAAGAATGTGATTGAGGCGGTCCAGACGCAAGTCTTTGCAATTTCGGTGGACATCCAGGGCGAGGTCGAGGAGCCATTGGAATCCGACATTGACGAGGATGGTATGTGGGTTTCGGCGATGGATTCCGTTCGAAACGTTCGATTGGTCGCGTTTGTTCCGCAAAGTTTGGTTTGGGAAGGAATGCTTTGGACCAATGGCTGGCAAGGAAACGCAAACGTCATCGGCTTCGAAGACGACACTGGCCGCATTATCTTGAAGCTCTGTTAGACCCGGGTCTGACCCCAACGAACCACTGGCTGTAAACAGAAAACAGGGTCTGACCCCAACGAATCCCCAACGAATTGCTTCACCAAATTCCAAAAAAGGCCGCTAACGTCACCTCTCCCAGCAAAGCTGGGGGAGGTCGGAGCGAGCGTAGCAAGCTCTGGGAGGGGGTGCGACCTGGGTTTCGGACCGAGGAGACTGCTGCTGTGCTTATGCCCCCTTCGCGAATGTCGCTGATGGCTCCATTCGACCTCCCCCAACTGCGTCGGGAGAGGTGACCTCTATTGCGATGCACATCCGTTAAAGGCTTTCACCGAGCGAGCCACCTCAATTGCAAGGTCGTACATTTC
>CAMBSL010000160.1 GCA_945870455.1 Pirellula staleyi DSM 6068
GAAATCGATTTGATCGAGGAGATCGCTCGTATCTACGGCTACGATCAGATTCCGGAGGACGCGGCTGTTCCACTGGTGTCGTCGGCCAAGCGGCCCAAGGATGTCGTCATGCAAACGGTTCGGTCGGTTGCCTGCGCGGCTGGCTTCGACGAGACACTCACTCCGAGTTTGATTGGCCGGTCACCCGCTTCGGTCATATCACCTTGGACCGCAGAAGACGCGATGACGACACTGGTTCCATTGCTCGAGGGAGCAAGCCAATTGAGGCGATCGCTGATTCCAAGTCTGATCGCAGCTCGATTGTACAACCAATCGCAAACGAATCGCGATTCGATGTTATTTGAAACGGCCAACGTCTATATCTCACAACCCTCGGGAAAGCCCTGCGAGCAGTTCAACTTGGGCATCATCGGTCCGTCTGATATTCGAGTTGTATTGGGTACCTTTGAAGAGATACTCGACCGTATTTGCGGCCAGGAATTCAGCCGCTCGCACGTCACCAAACACATCGTGGCATGGGACTATCTGGCTCCGAACAGTGGTGTCGTTTGGCAAGTCGGCGGTCATCCGATCGCATGGGTTGGGCAAATCCATCGTTCGATTGTGGATGCGGTCAAACTCGACATTGCCAACGCGGTGGGTGAGTTGAATTTGGATCTGCTGCTCGCGCACGCACGCTTGGTCCCGCAATTGCAGCCGATCGTTCCGTTTCCAACCATCGAGCGAGACTTGAATTTCATCGTGGACGAGCCGCTGCAATGGCAAACGCTGTCGTCGGTGATTCAAAAAGCCGCTGGATCCTTATGTATCAACGTATTGTTCCGCGAGATTTATCGAGACACTAAGAAGGACGGCGACGGCAAGAAGCGCGTATTGCTCAGTCTGCACTTGCGCAGTTCGACTGAAACGTTGACCAGCGAACGAGCGGATGCCGTCATTCAAAAGGTGTTGTCCGCCTGCGAAACTGAGTTCCAAGCAAGGCTGTTGCCGGTTACGCCCACGGGCATGGGACAGTCGAAACAGTAGGGGTGAACGATGAAGATTTCAGACCAATTTTGGTTCGTTGCGATGGGTTGTGTATTTTCCTCGATGGGATTTTCCCAAGAGGTTTCCTATTTCCGACACGATCATGGAATTGCTAGAGGAAACCCGGAGTTACCAGCGGATTTCGAAAAAGGTGCGAAGCAGCTGTGGCGAACGCCCGTTGACAAAGGGCATTCCACACCTTGTGTTTGTGGGGACTCGATTTTTCTCACCACTTTTCGAGCCGAGGAAAAAGAGTTAGCAACAATTGCAATTGACCGAGCCAGCGGTCGCATTCGATGGAAAAAGAGTGTTCCCACAAAAACCTTGGAAGCCTTTCACGTCACCGGCAGCCCAGCTTCCTCGACGCCTGCATGCAATGGCAGCCAAGTCTTCGCATTCTTTGGAAGCTACGGGATGTTGTGTTACGATCTCGATGGGAATTTGCTCTGGGAACGCCGTATGGGACCGTTTCAGGATGAGTTCGGAGCCTGCAGTTCACCCATCTTGGTTGACGGCAATGTCGTCTTGAACGAGGACCACGACTTAGGCAGTTTTATCATTGCGCTAGATCAACGGACAGGCGAGACGAAGTGGGAAATACCACGCGAGGAAGCAACCAGGAGCTACTCCACTCCGATCTTGCTCGAACGCGATGGAGTCAAGGAAATACTGGTGGCAGGCTCACTCCAACTTTTGGCGTATGACGCCGCGACGGGCAAGAAGCGATGGTGGTACAACGGGCTATCTCGAATCATGGATTCAACACCCTTGATTCACGATGGCGTCATTTACATTGCATCATGGACTCCAGGGGGTGATCCAGGCGAACGCATCGCTATGGAAACCTTTCAAGATGCGATCGGCAAGTACGATAAGGATCAAGACGAAATGATTTCGAAGAACGAACTCCCTGCTGGAAGTCCGGTGTTAGATCGTTTTTTTCGCATCGACTTAAACCAAAATGAAAAACTGGAAGAGGCCGAATGGTCTCGTCATGCCCTCGTCTTCGAAAGGGCTCAAAACATGGCCGTTGCCATTGAGCCTGGCCCCAATGGCGAATTAACAAGTCGATTCGTGAAATGGACGTACACGCGTGGCTTGCCAACGGTACCTAGCTCGGTGGTTTATGAAGGTGTGCTGACGATGGTCAAGGACAGCGGTATCATCACCACACTCGATATCACCAATGGGCAGTTGCTACACCAGGGGCGGGCCGAAGGTCGAGGTAATTACTATGCTTCGTTAGTTGCCGGGGATGGCAAAGTGTACCTGACGAGCGAGAGTGGAGTGATGACCATTTTGAAGGCTGGAAAAGAGTGGGAAATCATTTCGTCCCACGACTTCGGTGAGCGAATCATGGCCACACCCGTCATTTCTGACGGTGTCTTTTTCATTCGTACCGACGATGCACTTTACAGCTTTGTGAAGTCCTGATTCGCAAGGTTTATGGCGATGGGCAGAGGGTACTGAACCCGCCTGCCGCACGCCTAATGACCTTGCAACCTTGGGAGTCGTCACGAGTTAACGCGTTCGGAAGCCCATTATCGCGTTCGGAAACCGCGTCGAAAACCGTTCGAGATGGGATTGGAGTTAACAGGTACGCTTGCGGGTTGGGAAGGCAACGCTTTGGATTCATTTCGTTTGGACGAATCCGACGCATTGCTGGATGCGATCATCCGCTGCGGTGCCTTTACTTGCTGAATCACTTGATCGACCAGGGCAGGATTGAGTGAAACGCTTTCCCGTCGATCGGTGGTGACTGGAGGGGCAGCAGTCCCTTGCTCGCCTTCGCCCGAGGCGCCCGTTTTGTTCGTCGTACTGGCAGCGGACGTGGATGGGGACGATGTGGATAGGGACGGTGTCGATAGGGACGGTGTCGAAGTCGAAGGGGTGAAGGTCAGTTCGGACGGATGTGCCTGGATACGGAACAAGGATGCATCCCCCTCTTTGCCTCGCATGACGACTTTGGGATCGCTAACAGGCAACGTGGCTTGAACATTTTGATTCGACGGATTCGTTGCTCGCACGGTCAATTGGTCGCCAGCCGTATTCAATGAGACTTTGATATTCTTGAAGTTCTTCCAATCACCTTGGCCATCAATCCAGGCGGATTCTTTGTTTGCAGCGACTGCAGAGGTGATGCCACGCCTCAAGTTTTGACCCATGAAATCGCGAATGTCAACGGAACGAGCATCGCGAGTCCCAGATTGGAAGGCGGGGGTTATCGAACTGGAGTCGTTGAATGCCGAAGTGACCATGACCTCCTGAGCTCCACCGGAGATGAATGGCAAATCAGGTATTGAGAACAGATAGTCTCCAGGTCCAACGTTCGAGATCTTGACCCCATCGTCGGTCGGTATGGTAGGAATCGTATTAGAATTGCTGCCCGTTGCTCCTACAAGTTCTGCCGTCACGGGTACGTCTGAAAAGTACTGAGGATACGTAATTCCAACATCACGAGGTTTAAAGTTTTGTACGTTGAGTGTCACCGAAGCCGTATCGGTTAATGTCCCATCGCTGACCGTGTAGGTGAACACGACAGGACCACTGAATTCGATACTTGGCGCACTGTAAAGAAGTGTTTTGCCATTGGGTCCGATCTGCACCGTCCCTTTGCCCGTTTCCGGTTGTGTGATTGCCGTGATCGTGTAAACATCGCCAGCATCCGCGAGCGGATCGTTCGCTAGTACATCCAACGACTGATTTGGAGACGACAACGGGCTAAACGAGTCATCGACAGCGTTAGGCGGATCGTTGACAGGCGTCACTGTAAAGGTTGCTGTGCCGTTTGCCAAACCGCCATTGCTGCTGCGAACGGTATAGACAACAAGCTCTTGGCCGGCGAAGTTCGCTTTCGGAGCAAAGGTAAGCCGTGTTCCATTCGATGTAATGGTGGCCGTTCCATTGGGTGCCTTGGCATCGGTGATCGAAAGCGTATCGCCAGTTTGGGCTGGTAAATCGTTCGAAAGGACGTTGAACTCAACGGCTGCGGCATCTTCGACGATGGTAAATGACTCGCCGACAACGGTCGGTGGCGGAACAGCTGGCGAAACCGTAACGGTTACCGTGGCTGTCGATGTGCCACCATTGCCATCACTGATTGTGTAGGTAAAGGTTTCATTACCGGTGAAGCCACCGCGTGGGTTATAGATGACGCCACTGCCTCCAGTAGCCAATCGAACGGTACCACCTTGGTCGGGCGTCCCGACTTGGGCTACGGTGAGAGTCTCACCGGTATCCGGACCAAGAGTGTCGTTGGCTAAGACGGGGATAAATACATCGCGGTCCGTCGTCTTGACCGTGCCAAGCGAGTCGTTGACGGCGACCGGGTTGTCGTTGACATCGCGTAGTTGGACGGTGACGGTGGCAGTCGCTGTCGCACCGGTTTGGTCTCGCACAGTGTAAGCGAATGTTTCTTGGCCATTGATATTGGCTGCGGGAGTGTAAATAACGCGCTTGAGGTCGGATGCTATCGAGACCGTTCCACCTTTGGATGGAGTGCCTAACGACTGCAACGTCAAGACAGCATTTGAGCCTGCAACGATGGTGTCATTGTCTAAAACCGCGAGTGAATTGTTCGACGAATCTTCATCGAAGTTAAACGTATCATTGGCAGCGATAAAGTTTTGGCCGATCGGAAGATTCAACGTGCCAAACGAAACGAGAGTCGATGGAACGGCAGTGTCTTCTTTGAAGATTGTGAAACCGCGACTGGCATTTTCCCCAGGGTTGGTGCTAATTACGGCTTGGCCAGCTGCTTTCACTCGCATGCGGAGAGTTCCAAGCAACTGGGGATCGCGACCCGGCCCAACGTTAAAACTGGAGAAGGCACCAAGCTCATCAACGCTACCTGGCACGGTTATGTCCGGAACGCTTCTGCCGTTTCCGAATAACGAACTATAGGTCAGAGGATTGCTACCTACCAATTCCAATTTATCCGAGTCATATAATAGATCCAGATAGGCCGAGAAGACACCGTCTCCCTCGGGATTGCCCCCGACTCGAAGATCGTTGACGACGATTCGCAAAACGATTTCTTGACCGATCGAGGCCGATGCCAATGCCGTAGTATTGGTGGAATCAAAGGCTTGCAGCGTTACACTTACTTTTGCAGTATCCCCGACCAAAATAGCAAACGCTTGCGTCTGAGAGTTTCCTGCAGCGTCCGTCAGTCGAAGGTTTGCTAATTGAGGACCAATTTGACTCGCGATGGGTGTCCAAGTCATCACGCCTGTCGTGGCATCGATAGACAGACCGGCAGGTGAATTCTCAAGCGAATACCGTAATCCTTGACCTTCTTCTGGACTGGCCAAGTCGACGCTCAATGCTTTGCCAACGTTGGCGGACGTGGGTAGCGCAGACGCTGGTATCGCAGCCGGTGCGGTCGAGTCATAAACCACCGCTAAAGCCGGAGAAGCATTGCTTGTTTGGCCGTCTTTCGTTTGTTTCGCAACAACGCTTTGAGTTCCGTTTCCGATCTGCGAAACCAGCGTCGTCGTGATGGTAGTGGTTGCACCTGTGGCCACTGCGGTGCCGACAACTTGAGAACCGACGAGCAAGTTTACTGTCGCTCCAACTGTCGTACCTGTTACGGTGAACTGCATGCTGGCGGCATTGGTGATGTTGTCCGAATCGCTTGTTCCGGTATCGCTCACCGCTGCTAAGTCAACGGCAGTGGGTGCCAAGATAGTAGCTGCCACATTGAAACGCAGGACCTGGGCATCCGATTTGTCTCCCGTCGTGACGCCAGTTAGGTCCGTCGCCTGCGCGCTTACCTTCAAATCAAACGAACCCGTATAGTTTTGAGGCGCAGTTACGCTCAGCAAGCCAGTGGTCGGATTTACATTGAACTGGTAGTCGACAGAACCAATTTTGGTGGCTCCATACGTCACAGGCTGACCTTCGGCATCTTGAGACGAAAGTTGAATGTTGACAGTTTGACCAGGTGCGATTGCCGGGACCGTGATGTCATTGAGGAACGGTGCACCATTTGCGGTGTCGGCAGCGGCAGTGGCCGTAAAAGTGCGAGAAAATTGATTGCCATTCGCATCAGCGACTTGAACGGTAATGGTCGACGTGCCAGTTGCTGCCAACGCCTTGAGTCGAATAATTCCATTCTCAGTGTCGTTGAAGATCGACGCGGAATTGATCGACACTTCATTGACGGGCTTATCGCTGCCGTTGACCGGTGTCCGAGAAATGCCTTCACGAACAGAGTCCCCTTCGATCAACTGACCGAAAATCGAATGGTTGAAGTCGAGATGGCGCTGCGGTCCCTCAGTGATAAAGAACTGAGAGTCGTTGGTATCATCAGATGACTTTGCATAGGAGAGAATGCCGGTTCGATTGTGCTGTAGATTGACGTTGAATTGATCGTCGATATTACCAAGGCTCGAACCACCGCTGCCAGTGCCTGTCGGGTCTCCAGCCTGAAGCACGAAATTGTCGATCACCCTGTGAAAAATAATCTTGTTCGTTGCGGTTTGGTTGTAGAAACCACTGTTGGTCAACGTCTCGATGCGGTTCACTGGGCGCGGGGCTTCGTCCGCAAACAATCGGTAAACCATATCCCCATAACCGTTGACCGAGATCTTCCATGCCTTGTTGTTGGTAACCATTTCGGCGCTGATCACCGATGGATTGCTGCTTGTCACCGTGATCGTCAATGGACCACCGTTCGGATCATATGCGTCCACCGGAACATGCAGGGGCGAACCATTGAGGACGGTCTGGTTTGGAATGGTGGTAAAGGTCGGACTGCTGCCGGTTGGTATTGCGACTCCAGAATTAGACGAAATCTCCTGAAGCGTTAAGATGCCAGTGGTACGAAATTTTGGACGATCTACTGGGCTAAATTCCCATGTTGGGTATTGGGTTACTCCTTCGCTGATCGCGGTCGCGTTTCGCGTACGATCCGGATTCGTCATTTCAATGAACGGTAGGAACGGGGCTCCATCCTCGAACAACTTCTTCTGTTCGCTGCAAACAGCGCACCAGTCGGCTCCGAAGAATCGAACCCCAGCCTGTTGAAGCGCCTTTGCAAATTCAACCAAGTTTTGCGCATCTTCTCCCTCGCCAACCATCCCAGATGTGCTCATGGGAGCACTATTGACCAAGGCGGGAATGTTCGTTCCAGCAACAGACGAATTCGCAGCCGTTGACGCTGCATCGTAAAAGTCGCCAGCCATCAATTGTCGCGTTTCAAGTGGCTCAAAGTGGATAGGACGCGATTTGCGAGTGGTCAATGCTGGCAGAGCACCCTGTAGGACGGCCTTAAAAAATCGTCTTGCACGTTGCTTCATTGATTCGCTGCGTTGCATATTTTTCATTTCGAAACCCTGGTTCGCGCTCCATTTCGGGGCGCACATCATGTGTGACTACTGACAAAAGCAGAAAAACTAATTCAACTAACCTGGATGCCTGTCGGACAAGGATAGGATTCAAACTCAACCTTATTCGGCTAAATCTTCCTAACCCCCTTTTCAAATCACCTCAGTCTTCATTCTCGGAAGCGTTGGCGTCCGAATCTGAGGGTTAGGTGAGATATTTGGGTAAGTTTCGAGTGGGGAATCCGTTTTGGATGTTCGGATGGTTGGCTTGGTTCCCAATTCCCGAACGCCGAAAGAGCCCAATTGAACTAGCCAAAATCCACGCGATCTCCATAATACGCGTTCCGAAGTGTCCAAAACCGCAGTTTTGTTGAAGGTAAATTCGAAGAAAATGGCTAAAAGCAAAAAGAAAAAGGAAACGACCTTCCTTGTTTGTCAGGAAACAGGCGACATCAATTACGTGTTGCTACGCAAGCCCGGAGGAGAAAAACTCCAGCTCAAGAAATACAGTCCGCGTCTTCGCCGAGTTACGCTCCACCTCGAGAAACGCAAGTAGTCTTGTTGGTTCGTCCTAAGGACACGTGTCCTTATCGGGAGTCGCGCGCAACCATCATCACGGAGGGCTGTCTATGGCCAAACAATGGCTTTTCAAAGGTCATGACTCGTCCGCTATTGCGCAGCTTTCTCAGCGATCCAATATTGAGCCGGTTGTAGCCCAATTACTGCTCAACCGTGGGATCACCGAAAAGGCCTCCGTCGAAAAATTCTTAGAGGCTCGCTTCGGGGACCTCCGCGAACCAGACCTTTTGCCTGGAATGTTGATTGCTTCCGAACGCATTTACTCGGCAATAGAAGCCAAAACGCCCATCACGGTTTACGGAGATTATGACGCCGATGGAATGACCGGTACGTCGATTTTGTTTGGTTGCTTGCGAATGCTGCAAGCGGACGTTCAGTACTACGTGCCCAATCGTCTCGAAGACAGCTACGGATTGAGTTGCGACGCGATTCGAAAGTTATCGCAGCGAGGACGCAAAATGATCATCAGCGTCGATTGTGGTATCGGTTCGATCAAGGAAGCCGAGTTGTGCCGCGAGCTAGCGGTCGAACTCATCATTACCGACCACCACCGCATGGGCGAACAACTCCCAGACGCAAGCTCGATCGTCCATCCGGCTTTACCGGGTTTTGACTACCCTTTTCATGGATTATGTGGCGCAGGCGTTGCATTCAAATTGGCATGGGCGATTTGCCAGCGTGCTAGCCAAGCCAAAAAGGTCACCGCTGCCTACCGTGATTTTTTGTTACAAGCAACAACGCTCGCAGCGATGGGTACGGTCGCCGACGTCGTACCACTCTTGGACGAAAACCGCATCATAGTTCGGCATGCGCTCAAGCTCATGCACGAACATGCTCCACTTGGTCTCAAGGCCCTTCTGAAGCAAACCAAGCTCGATAAAAAAAGCACTCTTTCTGCCGAGGACATCGCCTTTACACTTGCCCCGCGATTGAATGCCGCTGGTCGACTTGGGCAAGCCCAATTAGGCGTCGAATTGCTCACGACCCAAGATCCTAAGCGAGCCGAAGCGTTGGCAGAATACATCGAGCGACTCAACGTGGATCGAGAGTCGCTCGAGCGCAGCATGGTGATTGCGGCCAACAAGCAAGCCAAAGAACAGTTCGATATCGAGAACGACGCGGCCTTTGTTTTGAATGGCGCTGGCTGGCATCTCGGGGTCATCGGAGTCGTCGCCAGTCGTCTTTCCGAAAAGTTCCATCGACCCGTGGTGATCATCGGTATGGATTCGACGGGCCAGAAGCCAGCCACCGGCTCGGCTCGCTCACAGGGCATTATCGATCTGCATGCGACCTTGCAGCAATGCAGCGATCATCTCATCTCATGTGGAGGTCACGCGGCCGCTGCTGGAATGCGCATCGAAGAAAAAAATATCGCGGCTTTTCGCGATGCGTTTTGCGAACTGGTTGCAACGCATCTCAACGGCAAAAAGCCCGTGGCCAAATTGGAAATCGATGCCGAAGCAACTTTTAAGCAGATGAACCTCAACACCGTATCGATCCTAGAAAAACTAGCCCCATTCGGTGCCGCCAATCCGCGACCCATTCTCGTTGCGAGCAACGTTGAGTTGGTCGACGCAGCCAAAGCCATGGGGAGCGGAGACCGACACATGAGTGGTCGATTTGTTCAGTACGGTTCCGTCATGCGCGGCGTTGCATTTGGACAAGCCGAATGGATCGAACCTTTGAACAAGCACAAGGGTCAAATAGACATCGCGTTTCGCCCAAACATCAACGAGTTCAATGGAATGAAACGAGTTGAACTACAGTTACTGGATTGGCGAGTCGCCAAAATACCCGTCAATCCACCCCACTCGCCAAAGGCAAATACCGCAGTGCCATCCATTGCAGAGTAAGGTTTATCGTGTCCGAAAAAAAAGCTGTTGATCCAGCAGCGTCTGTTCCGCGAGCCTCGTCCTCGTCGCAGCGTATCGATTCGCAATTGGCTGAAACCATTGGCTCCATCGACAACGCTCCCACGCTCAGCATGACGCATGATTCGTTGACCATCGATGGCTACTCGCGGGCTGCCGTTCAAACCTATTGGCGAATTGCAGAGATGAAGCTCGGGTTTGATCTCGGGGCACAACCCTGGGACTTTATGGCCCTCCCTCGCATTATGGTTTCGCATGCGCACTTGGATCACATTGCCGCCTTGCCAGCTTATGTCGCACGGCGTCGCATGATGAAGATGGAGAAACCGACCATCTACATGCCCGAGTCAGCCGTCTCGTCCGTCGATGCGATGCTTAAGTGCTTTACGAGGCTGGATCGTGGCCGCTTGCCTTGCGATTTGATTCCCCTAACCCCGAACCAAGAGATCGAACTATCTCGCGAACTTGTCGTGACCACCAGTGCTACTAGGCACTCAATTCCATCGCTTGGCTTTATCGTTTGGGATCGCCGCAAAAAATTGCGACCCGAGTTTGCCGACTTGACCGGTGAGCAGATTCGAGACATCAAACTCTCCGGAATCGACGTCACGCGCGAAGTTCGCATTCCGTTGATTGCCTACACGGGAGACACCGCTCCCGAGGGACTCGACGCTTGCCCCGACATGTATCGAGCCAAAATCCTGATCACCGAAATGACCTTCGTCGCTCCAGATCATCGCAAAGAGAAGATCCACAAACACGGTCATACTCATCTTGATGATATCGTCGCTCGTCGAAACGATTTCAAAAACGAAATCGTTATCTGCGGACACTTTAGTACTCGCTACAACGATACTCAGATTCGCCGCTGGGTGGACAAAGCCCTACCCGATCGTCTCGATGGCCGCCTGCGATTATGGCTATAAGCATGGCACCGACTCAACCCGACATCATCGTCAACATTGCAGCCTACAAGTTCTTTCGTTGGGATCGGCTTGAGTCTCGGCGAGACGAGCTCAAGAGTTTGTGCAAACGCTTAGCTCTTCGCGGCACGGTAATGCTGAGCGGTGAGGGCATCAATCTTTTTCTGGCTGGCTCACGAGAATCGATCGACGCTTTTCTGGTTCAACTCCGCAATACACCTGAACTGGCTGATCTCCCGATCAAAGAAAGCACCACCGACTACCAGCCGTTCAACCGAATGCTGGTCAAAATCAAACGCGAGATCATTCCAGTCGGCATCGAAAACATACAACCGGTGGAAGACGCCTCGCCAAAGATCTCGCCCGAGCAACTCAAGCAATGGCTCGACGAGAAACGATCACTCGCTCTGCTCGATACACGCAATGATTACGAAGTCGAGTTGGGAACGTTCGAAAACGCGATCGCACTCAACCTTAAGAACTTTCGCGAATTTCCAAAGGCCGCCGCCGCGTTGCCCGACGAAGTGAAACAAAAGCCGGTCGTTATGTTTTGCACCGGCGGTATACGATGTGAAAAAATTGGGCCCTACATGAAGGGGCTTGGTTTCAATGAAATCTATCAGCTTGACGGCGGCATCCTAAAATACTTCGAGCAGTGCCAACACTCGCATTACCAAGGCGACTGCTTTGTATTCGATCAACGTGTGGCCGTCGACCCGACACTCGAAGCGTCCGATATCTGCGAATGTTTCGCTTGCAAGCATGCATTGACGCCAGACGACATGCATTCCGAGAGGTATGTTCCGTCTCAATCGTGCCCGTATTGCTATAAGACACCTGAGGAGCAACAGCGACTGCAGCTCGTGAAACGGCAAGCGACCATTCGCAAGATTGCATCGGAACAACGCGGCTCAACGCCCTACGAAAACAAACGCTGGATATCGATCCCAAAACGATCTGCGGGCCTGCCCTTGATCGATGCCTTGTGCGATTTCTATCCAGGCTATAGCCGAGAACAATGGCTTGAAGCCATTGCGACCGGTGAAATACAATCCCCGATCGCGATCAAAGAGTCGTTGCAGTCCCGCCCTGTGAGCGCCGAGCAAACGGTTCGCGATGGGGAGCGATTCTTGCAAAGGATGCAGAACTATATCGAACCGAAGATTAACCCAGAGATCGAACTGGTTTACGAAGACGCGGCCATCGTGGTTTTGAACAAATGCGCACCGCTGCCTATGCATCCGTCGGGCCGGTTCAACCTTAATACCTTAGAGTGCATTCTCGACGCAGCCTATCATCCAGAAAAACTCCGATCCGCCCACCGATTGGACGCCAACACCACCGGGCTCGTCGTTTATGCACGCAAGTATTCTTATTCGCAATTCTTGCAATCTCAGTTCACGCAAGGGACTGTTGAAAAGGTTTATCTCGCAAAGGTGGTTGGCCATCCCGACTGGGATGAGATCGAATGCGATTTAGCAATCAGCAAAGAGCCCGCACCTGGCGGCGGCCGGTGTATTGACGTGAACGGTTCACCGGCATCGACTCGATTTCGTGTTCGTAGCCGACAGGACAACAACACGACATGGATCGAAGCCCGACCGTTGACAGGTCGAACGCATCAGATCCGTTTGCACTTGTCGTCGCTTGGGTTCCCGATCGTCAATGACCCGCTCTACTTGCCAGGTGCTGCGGCACGCGCCGAACCGGATCCTGACCTTCAGAATAAAGCGATGGGCTTGCATTCCCATCAATTGTCCTTTGTTCATCCTGTAACCAAGCTGCGTGTTTGTTTTGAGCGATAGTTGGGTACCTGAACTCCCGCAGCCCTACAAGCCCGGCTCTCGCTTCAGCGACCTCGGCTTCCGCCTCTTGAGTTCAGCCAGGAAAACGAAACAAGTACAGGCGGTGAACGTAGAGAGCGGTTCGAAAGGGAGGCCAAGGGATGAGGCCGAACGAAGAACAAGCGATCGAAGTGACTCGCATCGCGTTTTCTCCCCCTCGCCCCGCTTCGGAGACTGCTGATTTAGTGGATTTGCTGCAGGCAAAGGCTCGATCACAACCCGAAGCGTGAGCGATTGTTGATTAAATAGATTTGCCGTTAGGCAAACCGGTAGGACGGCCTTTCCAGGCCGTCGCGAGCATTTACGCTGCTTTCGACGGCCTGGAAAGGCCGTCCTACAAAGAAACTGCACAGTATCAATGCATTAAAGCAACAAGCCGGT
>CAMBSL010000161.1 GCA_945870455.1 Pirellula staleyi DSM 6068
GAAGTCCTGGAAAGAAAACCCGTTCAAAAAACGACCATCGAAAACGTGGGTGCGTTGTTCGCAGGACGCAAAGAGAACGGATATACATTCGATCAAATCTCAAAACTGGCCAGCCAGGAACTGGAAAAAAACGGGTCGCTGACCGATGGTATCCAAGCACGTGATCTTGAGAACGGACGAAAAATGTTTGGAGCGGCTGCTTGCTTTACCTGCCACCGCTTTGACAACCAAGGGGGCATGAACGGTCCGGATTTAACGAGCGCCGGTCGTCGTTACTCGGTACGTGATTTGGTCGAACAGATCATGGTTCCGAGCAAGGAGATCAATGAGCAATTCGTTCCAATCGATGTGATCACCGAGGACGACGAGCGGTATCGCGGAGTGGTCGTTAATCTCAATGGAGACACGATTTCTATCAATACGGACCCGACGAACCCCAACGAAAAAGTCACGCTCGATCGCAAGAAGGTGGTAAGTATCGCACCGTCGAAAGTTTCGCCGATGCCGCTCAACCTAATTGACATGATGAGCAAGGACGAAGTGCTCGACCTTCTGGCATACGTTCTCAACGGCGGCACCAACGGACAGTGACTCGCGCTCTGGGACTCGCATCGCAGGGCAGGCGCTCTAGTGCTCTGTGACAGCTAAGAATTACGGTTGGCAATGATAGCCGAACTCGCCAGAGTTCGGTTTTTCGTTGCGGCACTGAAGTCTGGCGACTCCAGCTACCCAAAAATCTAATCTGGACAAAGCACTAGTGCAAGCGATAACTATCCTCCGACAATTCGAGATCTTTTCTGCGAATTTCACCTTGCCAGCCCCGACAATTTGCATATCATAGTGATATCACTTAGATATCTTTTTCGACGGTTTGCTTTTGAAACAGGGGAATTCGATATGGCCGAAGTATGTAATGAGAAGACACTGGTGCCGAGTTCTGGTTGGGGGATGCTGTTCGTGCTGCTGTGCGGCTTTGCAACCATTCCGGTTGTGATAGGTCTGTTGGCGAATGGGTTTTTCTCGAACGCAATCGGAGTCGTGGTAGGGGTTGGCCTCGCGGCGATAGCTATGGCGATTTTCATTGGTTTGTTCGGTCTTATGGCGATTCAACCGAACGACGCGCGGGTACTTCTTTTGTTTGGTGACTATCGCGGTACTGTTACCAAATCGGGCTTCTACTGGGTGAATCCGTTCTTCTCGAAGAAAAAGATCTCGCTCAGGATTCGCAATTTTGAAACCGGCGCAACCAACGTTAGCGAAAAGAAGAACGAGGCGGGGCAAGTCATTCAAGCCAAATCTCGCACCCACGGCCGACCGTCCAAGGTAAATGATCGCGATGGCAATCCAATTGAAATTTCAGCGGTGGTGGTCTGGAAGGTGGTCAATACGGCAGAAGCACTGTTCCAGGTGGACGACTATGAAGACTACGTGGCTGTGCAGAGTGAAGCAGCGCTCAGAAACCTAGCAACGCGTCATCCATACGACAGCGAAGACCATCAAATGTCGTTGCGTGGCTCGACTCAGGAAGTGAGCGCCCAACTTCGCCACGATATCCAAGAACGATTGGATAATGCAGGTATGCATGTCATCGAAGCTCGAATCAGCCATCTCGCCTACGCGCCGGAAATTGCATCGGCCATGTTGCAGCGTCAACAGGCGCATGCCGTCATTGCGGCCCGAGCGAAGATTGTCGAGGGAGCCGTTGGGATGGTCCAGTTAGCCTTGAATCAGTTGAGTCGCGACAAGATTGTTGAGTTGGACGATGAGCGTCGGGCTGCGATGGTTTCCAACTTGATGGTCGTGTTGTGCAGCGGCAGCAATCCCCACCCGGTTCTCAATGTGGGTTCGCTCTATTCCTAACTGGATTCGCTATGGGGAATGGTTGAAATGGCAAAGCGAGATTCCTTTCTATTGCGACTTAGCCCAGCGACGCTGGAAGCCGTTCGTCGCTGGGCGGATGACGAGTTTCGAAGCATGAACAGTCAAATCGAAATGGTACTGCAGCGTGCATTGAAGGAAGCTGGCAGGATGCCACTGCAAAACGAACCAGGCCCCGCTGCGAAGAACTCAGTGGATCTACCCGACGAACAAGCATGACCTTTTCGGTTCGATTGCTAGATCGGAACACATGCCACCGCTTTGCGGCTCGACCTGCTAGCCACTAAAAGGCACAGAGCGCACAAAAAGTTTGAAAGTTTGAATCAACAGATCATCCGGTTTGTGGCTTTTGTGATTTTTTGTGGCTAGGAAAAATGGTAAGGTGCGTGAGGGTGCTCGTTCGACCGCGATTCTTAGCGAATGCCCATTTCGTCTAACAAATGCTTTGCGTTGTAGACCCAACCTGTCACCCAAAGCACGTAGCGAATGTCGACTCCGATCGAGCGACTGTAGCTTTCGTTCCACGCGAAGTCGTTGATGGTCGCTTCAAAAGTGCGGTCGAAGTTGACTCCCACGAGTTCGCCTTTTGCGTTCAACACCGGACTCCCCGAGTTTCCGCCGGTGGTGTCGGTGTTGTAAAGGATTGCGACCGGAACTTGCCCAAGTTTCGGGTGCACAAATGGCCCAAAGGCTTTGGTTCGATA
This sequence comes from Pirellula staleyi DSM 6068, assembly GCA_945870455.1. Taxonomy (GTDB): domain Bacteria; phylum Planctomycetota; class Planctomycetia; order Pirellulales; family Pirellulaceae; genus JBKCUI01. The sequence goes on from CAMBSL010000161.1 coordinate 2,583, forward strand.
GCGATCGATCACTTCTTGAGGAGTAATGTAGGGCTCAACGCCCGTGGTCTTTTCGATCACTCCTTGCAGCGTCGATATGGGGGTCTTTAGGATGGCATCCGCTGGCGAATAGCCTCGCACCCGTCCATAAGTAATACGAAGGGTTGCATTCGCGTCCGGTACAAATACCGAGGGTTGAAACGCTTGTTTGGCTTCCATCAACGAACCGTAGAGTTGACCAAGTCGACCGTCTCGCTCCTTGTCTACGTCTCGAAGTTGCTTGTACGTCGGATAGAGCCGAATCATCCACGAGAGAAGCCCGTCGCCGCTCGTAGCGAGTTCGTCCGGTGACTTCTTTAAGCACTCTTCACCAAACGCAACCTGTCCGAGACGCGTTGATTTCAGAAGCGATGCGGCGACGTCAAGGTTCGCGAGTGGTTTTTTCAATGCTTCGACCTCGTTCGAGTTCGATATCTTGCTTAGCCGAGTCAAAATGCCTTGCAACATCTGTGCATCCGTCGCCGCGTCCCAGTCCGCAATATCGAGCTTGAGTTGCTGAATTGTCAGGTCGTAGTTGCGATTCATGTAAGGCGCTTCGCGATCGATATCTTCTTTGGTCCGCTCGACCGCTGCATCGTAAAGCGTGAATGCAAATGACATGGCTCGACAGGCGGACTTGAGTTCCTTCAAGTGGATCTCCAGCGGGCCTTTCGAGGTCATTTCGTCATAAACTAGGCTGATGTCTTTGAGCAGTGATCCATATTTCGCCTTGCGTTGAGGATCGGCCTGGATGAACGCTTGCAACTCCGATTCTTGCTGCTCGCGTGTTGCGACGATACTCGTTCGGACCATGCCGAGCAGTTGCCCTCGCGAGCGCTTTTCCACATTGGCTAACGACTTGGATCTGGATGCATGCTTGATGGCTATCGAGCGGTCCGATGCGCCTGCCCGGTCCATTTCGCCGATTTGCCAACCGTAGAGTTCCACGATGGCAGGGAGACGCACATCCTGTTCAAATCGAAAGTAGCTGGCCGTCTTTTGCCGGACGGTGCGACCTGGATACCCCAACAAGAAAACGAAGTCTTCTTCGTTGACACCCTGCGGTGCAACCTTGATGGGTCGCTTTGGATGGAAGGGAATATTGTTTAGGGAGTAATCGGCGGACGAGCCGTCTGGTGCCGTGTAGGCTCGCATGAACGAGAAATCGCCGGTGTGACGAGGCCATTCCCAGTTGTCGGCTTCACCGCCGAATGCGCCAATGGATATAGGTGGCGCGAAGACCAACCGCACGTCTTTGAGATATGTGTACAGAAACAAGACATACGTTTTCCCAGCAAACATTTCTGCCACTTCCGCTCGCAGGCCTTTGTTCTCCTGTTCCGCAGTTTGTTCGATTTGTTTGCGGCGTTTCTCTATGGCCTTGGTGCGTTCGAGAAACGTCATGTAGTCCGTGACTGCCGACAAGACTTTTGCGGAGACATCCGAGTAACCCTCGGTAATACGAACATTGTATCCCGCTGCAGGGATTTCCATAGAACGCTCCTTGGCAATGAAACCCTTTTGCAAAAAGTCATTTGCCGAAGTACTGGCTTTTTGAATGGCGTCGAAAGCGCAATGGTGGTTTGTGATGATGAGCCCATCGCTGGAAACAAACGACCCGGTGCACCCGTTCACGCGGCAGATTCCATCCACCAGACTCACTTGTTCCGAGTTGAACAGCTCACCTGGAGTAAGTTGCATGCCTTTGCTTTGCAGATTGAGCCGGGCCAGTTCGCTGATCGGAAACATGCCTTCATCGGCTTGGAGCGAGTTGGCGAACAGTGCAGTAAATGAAATGCTAATCAAGAATCGAATCATGTTTTTACTCGGGGTGGGCATTTTTCGAACGACAGAACCTCGTCGCCTTTTGCTCAGTAAAAGGTGCGTTCGCCGTCGGATAGGCTATGGTAACACGAAGCGTGACGGATTGTTCTCGGCACCTCGCTTACCGGCTTGTTGCTTTAATGGTAAGACGGACTTCCTCGTCCGTCGAATTCCCCATTGACGGACTTGGAAGTCCGTCGTACCGCCCTTACCCAATAACGACATCACTGAAGCAACAAGCCGTTAAGCGTCGGGTTTCCAAACCGCCGCCAAAAATGGGTTCTTCCAAAAATTCACAGCCTATTCGCAAAAGATGCGTTAATGACGTGTACTTTCGCGGAGCGAAAGGCGACGATAATAAATCCACAGCCACGACGCGGAGCGTCGTGCAACGATTACTCTGGTTGGTTCATACCTAACTGTTTCATTTTGCGATAAAGGTTTGAGCGTTGTAAGCCCATCTTTTCGGCGGCTTGAGTTACGTTGCGACTGCAAGCTTTGATTTGTTCTTCGATAAACCGAGTTTGAAAATCTGCGGTCGCGTCACCGAGCGTCTTGTTCAAATCCAAAGTCGAAGCCGCCATCCCGTCACCCATCATGCGCGGTGAACGGACGAAGTCGACTTGCGATTCGTCCAGCGTATCGCCTGTCGTTAGGTACGCAATCCGCTCCACGATATTGCGAAGCTCTCGGACGTTTCCAGGCCAATCGTGAGTTGCTAGTCGGCGTTTTGCACCAGGGGTCCATGTCGGTTTAGACCGACCGATCTTGCTGCAAAACATCGTTAAGAAAAAGTCGGCCAGATCCAAGACGTCCTCGCCCCGGTTTCGTAGGGGAGGCAGCATCATGGTCACGACCGTTAATCGGAAGTACAAGTCCTCACGAAACTTCTTCTTTTGAACCAACTCGACTAAATTTTGATTGGTGGCCGCAATGACTCGAACGTTGACCGGAATAGGGGAGGAGCCGCCAACCCGCACAACCACTTTTTCTTCCAAAACGCGAAGCAGTTTGGCTTGCCCGCCCATACTCATATCGCCGATTTCATCCAGGAAAAGCGTTCCACCTGATGCCAATTCGAATTTCCCGTTGCGGGTCTCATGTGCGTCCGTAAACGCTCCCTTTTCATGTCCGAACAGTTCGCTCTCCAGCAGGGTCTCGGTAATCGCCGCGCAATTGACTGCGATAAACGGTTCAAAGCGTCGTTTGCTTTGATAGTGGATCTGGCGAGAGACAACTTCTTTGCCGGTTCCGTTTTCGCCTAACAAAAGGACTGCCAAATCGGTGTCGCCAACGCGAGTGATGGTCGACTTTAATGTTTGCATCTCAGGCGAGTTGCCAATGAGCTGAACTTGCTGTTGCGCATCGTAGGTTAATCGATCGCGGGTCTGCACCAAGCGTTGCATTTGCTGTGTGTTGGCAAGCGCCGCCGACGCATGGCGAGCAAGTTCAATCAGATCTGTTTCGTCTTGAGTGTCGAATCGCCCGTCGGCATGGTTGATCACTTCGAAGACACCCATAGGCTTGTTGCGAGCATCGATCAATGGAACCGCCAGCAAGGAATCCGTTCGATAGCCACTGCTAGAATCAACTCTTCGATCGACTTCATCATGCGGGTCGGACCGATCCCAACGTCGTGGTTGCAAACTTTTGAGAACCGCGCCGGCCAAGCCTTTGTCATCGGCAATGCGAAGCGGCTTGCCCTCCATGCCGAGAGCGGGGTGACCGACCAGTTCGCGGGCTGGCTTATCCCACAAAAAGATACTTGCGCGATCACTGCGCAACAAACGTGTGGCGGCCTGTGCAATATCTTGTAGGAGGCGATCGAGGTCTTGGTGCGAGTGCCAATCGGCGGCGACATTCAATATCTGATTCAGTCGGACAACGTCACGGGCTTTCTGCTGTTGACGGTGCCACGTGTCGATGGACATCGCTAACAGGGATAGATGCTCAACCACGCGCTCGGCGGCGCTTTCGCTAAGCACCGGCTGACAACATAACACAAGGTTCTTGTTGGTCGCCGCATGGATCGGCAGATAGGTCCACAAGGCGGATCGAAGAACGCTTCGGTTGTCGAGGCATTCGCTCGCAATGTTCCAATCAGGCGGTTCGGCGGAAACCTTGCCCAATTGCAATGTCCTTTTCCAAGCCCCCTTCGCAGCGACCATCAGCACAATACCGGAGACGTTCCACGCGTTGATCGCCCAGGTTAGAGGTTCTTGCAGCAATTGTTCCAGCGATCGAGAACGCTCGATCGCGGCGAATAATTGGTTGACAAAGGGGGTAACGGTCGAGCTCATTCACACTCAATTTGTTGTTTGCGTGCCACACGCGGGATCGGTATCTTTCCGTCTTTTGCTCGTATCACAAGTGTACATGAAAAAAACAAACGCGATGTTGCCCCGAGAGAATTTGAATTCCACGTCAAACCCATGAAGACCGAAAAGAGCAAGTGCCGTCGAAATGTCCCCCCAAAAAGCCCAGAATAGAGCGAAACGGCTAACCAAAACCGATCAAACATGAGATATTATTTCGCCTCACCACCCATTTCCACACCTAGGGTCCTACGGAAACTATGGCACAAGACACGTCCAAATTCTCGCTCACCACTTGGTTGATTGTCATCATTGCCAGTATTGGCTTTCTTTTCGATACGTACGAACTGCTAATGACGCCGTTGACCGCGCCGCCGGCAATTGCGGAACTGCTGGATCTACCGCTCAACCATCCTTCGGTCGCTTTGTGGTTCGGTCGTCTGCTATGGATCGCGGCCCTCTGTGGCGGCGTATTCGGTTTGATCGGCGGTGCGATGACCGATCGACTTGGACGCAAATTCGTCATGGCCGCCGCTATCTTTGTCTACTCGCTCTCTCCGTTCTTCGCCGCCTACAGTACTTCGTTAGAGATGTTTATCTTTTTCCGAAGCACAACCTTTATCGGAGTTTGCGTTGAATTTGTGGCTGCCATCACATGGTTGGCAGAAGTCTTCGAAGACAAGAAACAACGAGAGCGTTGGCTGGGAATCACACAAGCGTTCGCATCGCTGGGCGGAGTGCTCGTGACACTCGTGAGTGTCTACGTGCTCGCAAACAGCAAGAATTTCTACCATCTTGGTTTGCCATTGCCGCCCAATGGTACAGATCCATCTGCTTGGCGTTACCTGTTAATGACCGGCTTTTTCCCAGCCATCCCGATTGCTCTTCTTTTGCCGTTCGTTCCAGAGTCACGTATTTGGAAAGAGAAGAAAGCCGCAGGGACGCTCAAACGCCCAAAAATCTCCGCTCTCTTTGCACCTGAATTTCGGCGAACCACGATCGTTACTGCACTCCTCTCCGCTTGCGCGTATGGAATTGCGTTCGGAGCTTTGCAATTGACGCCCAAGAGCATTGCCCCGGGTTTGCCTGAGCTTTCCGCACAAGCCAAAGAACTTGCACCGTTGCGCAGGGAAGCGGCCGCCCTCAACAAGGAACTCGATTTGACGGCCCCGGGTTCACCCGAGCGCAAAGAAGTTCGCGGCAAATTGATTGCCAACAAGAAGCTTCAAGACCCGTTGACGAAACAAGTCGCGGAAGTTGGCGATACCGTGCAGTTGTTTCAAGAAATGGGGGGCTTGGTGGGCCGTATCCTGCTCGCCGTCTTCATTATTTTCGGTCTCAGTCGAGTCTTGACGTTGAAGCTATTTCAGGTTCCAGCCCTGGTTATCATACCGCTGACTTATTTCGTGTTGTTTAAGTCAGGAGGCTCGAATTTCATGTGGTTCTACGGAGTGTGCGGCTTGCTGACCGTGGCGCAATTTAGCTACTTTGGAGAGTACTTGCCGAAGGTATTTCCCATGCATTTGCGGGGTACTGGTGGCAGTTTCGCTACGAATGTCGGCGGGCGCATGATTGGGACTAGCATGGCAGTCGTCACCACCAATTTCGTGGCACCATGGCTTGCCGGAGGAACAGATAAAGTCTCGCCTATTTTCATAGCCCAAGCCGCAGGTTACGTAGCAACTTCACTGGCCGTATTGGCTTTGGTAATTGGCATGTTTTTGCCCGAACCAAAGACTTTAGTCGAAGATTGAGGCCTCGGCGTTTCAATGACGACCAAGGTGTTGGTGACGAAGGTGTTGACGACGAAGGTGTTGGTGACCGGTTACGGAGGCTTTCTCGGTCGAGAGATATGCCGCGAACTGCTTCGGACCGGTTATCGCGTTCGGGGCCTGGCCCGCAATCGCTATGTCGAACTTGAGAAGCTAGGAGTCGAGTGCGTTCAAGCCTCGGCAACCGAGCAAACCGCATGTGAACTTGCATGCTCTGGCGTTGACGCGGTCATTCACACCGCCGCGTTGGCTGGCGTGTGGGGGCCTGCTTCGCAATACGAACAAGCCAACATTGTCGCTACGGACAATCTGCTAAGTGTTTGTAAAAGCAAAGGCATCGGATCTTTTGTGTTCACAAGCTCTCCGTCGGTTACGTTTGATGGAGCAGCCCAACGCAACATGGATGAACAGGCACCCTATCCAAAAACTTGGTTGTGCCACTACCCGCGGACCAAGGCGATCGCGGAACAACACGTCTTAGAGGCCAACAACGCTCGCTTGGCGACTTGCTCATTACGACCACATCTCATTTGGGGTGTTGGCGATCCCCATTTGATACCGCGTGTTATCTCTCGCTGCCGGTCAGGTCGATTGCGACGAGTCGGCGATGGGAAGAATCGGATAGACACGGTTCATGTCGATCATGCGGCAATTGCGCATCGTTTGGCATTGGAACGCATGCTTGACAAAGACGCCAATGCATCGGGCCGCTCTTACTTCATCACCGATGGGGCGCCCGTGGAATGCTGGGACTGGCTAACGACGATTCTCCGATCAGCCAATTTGACCCCGCCAACGAAAAGCATCTCGCTCAAGGCGGCATATCGACTGGGGAGCGTACTCGAAGCAATGTATCGCTTGGCTGGTATTCGAAGCGAGCCTCCGATGACACGCTTTGTGGCTGCTCAATTGGGAGTCGATCACTACTTCGATATCTCGGCCGCCAAGCAACGACTCGGCTACAAACCCATCGAAAATCGGGACGAACGCATCGCCGAGCTGAAAACAAAACAGGCTCTGTAGACACCCCCGCGCGATGCTAAGCACATCGGTATCAGTCTTCGAGTGAAACAAACTGCTAGCCGAAGGGCGATAGCCCCGGTTCTCGACGAATGTCGAGCAATTGGAAAACCGGGGCTACAGCCCAACGGCTAATTGGGTTGAAAAACTCTTGCCGATGTGCTTATTACGTCAAAGTGGGATGCTACTACGTCAAAGCAGGATGCGCGAGTTCGAACTCCGTGATTTTCTTTTCGTGTTCGAGCGTCAAACTGATATCATCCAGTCCGTTCAACAAGCAATGACGTCGGAACGGCTCAACCACGAACGATGCCAAAAATCCTTGCGAATCGGTGACCGTGCACTTCTCCAAATCAACCGTGAGAATGTAGTGTTCGTGAGCCCCAGCCCGACGAAACAATTCGTCTACTTGGTCCTCGGTAAGTTGGATCGGCAATGTCCCGTTTTTGAAACAGTTGTTATAGAAAATGTCTGCAAACGAAGGGGCAATCACGGAACGAATGCCGTAGTCGTCGATCGCCCAGACGGCATGCTCTCGCGACGAACCGCTGCCAAAGTTGCGACGGGCGAGAAGAATCGCGGCGTTCTTGTTTCGAGCTAGGTTCAACTCGAAAGCGGGATTTGGAGTGCCATCTTCATTGAAGCGCCAATCAAAAAAAAGATACTGACCAAAGCCGCTGCGTTCGATTCGCTTGAGAAATTGCTTCGGAATGATTTGATCTGTATCGACATTGGCTCGATCCATGGCGGCGACGACGCCGGTTACTTCGGTGAATGGTTGCATGTTTTTCTAGGTGTGGTTTGTGTGGTGGTGCTAAATAACGACTCGTAGCATCGTGCAGCAGTAAACGTTATTTCCTATAGGTCCAATTCCGAATGTCAACGAACTGTCCTGAGATTGCGGCAGCGGCGGCCATAGCAGGCGAGACCAAGTGAGTTCTACCTCCTTTGCCTTGCCTACCTTCGAAGTTGCGATTGGATGTGGAGGCACATCGTTCGCCCGGCTCCAATCGGTCGGGGTTCATTGCCAAGCACATGCTGCAACCCGCCTCTCGCCAATCAAAACCTGACTCTTTGAAAATTCGATCAAGTCCTTCGGATTCGGCTTGGCGTTTGACTTGGCCGCTGCCTGGCACGATCATCGCGTACACCTTGTCGCTCACCTTATAGCCGTTAACAACGTTCGCCGCTGCACGTAGATCTTCGATGCGTGCATTGGTACATGAACCGATAAAGACACGGCTGATAGGAACCTCGGTCAACGGAACGCCCGCTTTGAGCCCCATGTATTCTAGGGATCCTAATGCCGATTTGCGTTCTGTTTCATCGGCAAAATCCTTTGGATTGGGGACAGGCAAATCGATAGATATCACTTGGCCTGGGTTGGTTCCCCAAGTCACTTGGGGTGCAATGTCCTGTCCGCGATAAACGCTAACCCGATCGTAGGTCGCTCCTGGATCGCTCGGAAGTTGTCTCCAAAGTGCTTCCGCAGTCGCTAGGTCCTTGGGTGCGAATTCTCGACCTCGTAAATAGTCGAACGTGGTTTGATCCGGAGCAATCATACCAGCCCGTGCGCCGGCTTCGATCGACATGTTGCAAACGGTCATCCGCTCCTCCATGCTCAAACGGCGAATCACTTCACCCGTATATTCAAGCACATATCCAGTACCGCCGGAGGTCGTCAATTGGCCGATCAAATAGAGAATGAGATCTTTGGCGGTAACGCCTGGAGCAAGTTGGCCATCGACTCGCAATTCGTAGGTTTTTGGCAGGTACTGCAAGAGAGTTTGCGTTGCCAACACATGCTCAACTTCGCTGGTCCCGATCCCGAACGCCAATGCACCAAAAGCACCGTGGGTGGCTGTGTGCGAATCGCCGCAGACGATCGTCATGCCCGGCTGAGTGTAGCCGAGTTCCGGGCCAATGATGTGCACAATCCCCTGATTCACATCATTTAAATCGTAGAGTCGAATACCGGATTCGTTGCAATTGTTTCGAAGCGTATCGACTTGTTTCTTTGCGATGGGGTCGGCAATTGGTAACGCGCGGTTGCTGGTCGGAACATTGTGGTCGGGGGTAGCGATCGTTCGTTCTGGGCGACGAACCCTCCGACCCGCGAGACGAAGCCCCTCAAACGCCTGGGCGCTCGTGACCTCATGCACCAAATGAAGATCGACATAGAGAACCGTTTGCTTGCCCGATTCGCTTTGAACAGTGTGGTTGTCCCAAATTTTTTGGAACATGGTGCGTGGCATTTTTGTGGCCGAAGACATAGAAAGCGTTTTTTTTAGAGGGTGATGAGGCAAAAATATGACTGGAATGGAAAGGACAGACCGTCCGAACATTTGGCTCGGGGGTTTTAAGGTTACTTCCCTCCGGCTATTCTGTTGGTTACTCACTTCTATTTTCCCTAATTGCCCATTTCAGGATAGTCGAAACGATGTCCAGTACCGATCCTTTGAATGAACGCGGCTCAGCTCTCGAAAATCAATTCTTTTCCAAACTCGACAACAAACTATTGGAGGAATTGAGGATCAAAGAAGATCATGCCAATTTTATTAGCGAGTTTTCTCGCGTTTCGGGGATCAAGGACGAGAAAATCCTTGAAGCGATTCTCAAAATAGGTGTTACGCCTCAATCGTTTACCGCGTTGCGAGTGTTTCCGTTGGTTGCCGTTGCCTGGGCAGATGGTGTGCTCGAGGATGCGGAAAAAAGTACCATCAACACGCTCGCCGCGACTCAGTCGCTCACGAAACAAAGCCCAGCAGGGCAATTGCTTGAGAAATGGCTCGAAAAAAAGCCCTCTTCCGAAATGTTTGATGCATGGGAAACGTACGCCAAAGCCTTGGTAGCAGCACTCCCAGCACATGATGCCGACGAACTCAAGAAAGCCCTCGTGAAAGAAATCCACACGGTCGCATCGTCGAGCGGCGGTTTGCTTGGCTGGGCAGCCATCTCGTCGGGTGAACACAAGGCGTTGAATCGAATCGAAGCCGCGCTTACCCGATCGTAACGCGATTTCCCGCCACTTTCCCAAAATATCCTCACCCTTCTCGAATCCTCGGAGACATTATGAAGTACGGCATGAACCTTTTGCTTTGGACCGGCGAACTTAACGAAAGCTTGTTGCCGACTCTCGAAAAGCTCAAAGCCATGGGTTACGACGGTGTCGAGATCCCGGTATTCAATCTCGATCTGGACTACGCCGCTTGGGGCAGGCGATTCGACAATCTCGGATTGGAACGAACCGGCGTCACGGTTCGAACTCCTGACGATAATCCGATCAGTTCCGATGCCTCCATTCGCAAAAAAGGTGTCGATGGCAATAAGAGAG
>CAMBSL010000162.1 GCA_945870455.1 Pirellula staleyi DSM 6068
TGAATGGTTTCGAACGTATCATTCATGAGATGCGAGGAGTTCGAATCGGCTTAGCGTTGGGCGGTGGTGCGGCGAGAGGCATGGCCCATTTGGGCGTCCTCCGCGTCCTCGAGGAAAACGGTATTTGCGTCGATATGATTGCCGGAACCAGCGCTGGGGCAATGACGGGAATCTTGTACGCTTCGGGAATGAACCCAGCGTACAGTACCGAGTGTTTCGTAAAGGAGTTAGCTCCCCCCTGGTTGTTTCGAAAAATACCCAATGGTGGTCACTGGTATCTACTGTACATGTATCGGAGATGCCAATTTGATCCGCTACTGAGAAAATACTTGAAGGACAGTCGACTAGAACAACTGCCGATTCCAGTTCATTCGGTCACTGTTGATCTGATTAGTGGGCAACCGATCGTTCGACAGGAGGGAGACTCCGTGCATGCCGTCCTCGAGAGTATCAACGTACCCGTTTTATCGAAGCCGTTTAACCGAGATGGTAGAGCGTTGGTCGATGGCGGCATCATTAACAATGTACCAGCCAATACACTTGTGGCGAAAGGATGCAACTTTGTGATCGCGGTCAGCGTTACGGCAAAGATAAAACAGGAATTTGCCAAGAATAGCCCGGATACTCTGACAGCAAAAATGAAGTCGGCGTCGGTACTCGAAACAATCATGCGGACGTATGTTGTGCAAAACGTCAATATGAACTCGGTGGGAGTGCAACCGGCAGACTTTGTGATTCAGCCCGATGTAAGAGATTTCGATATTACCGAGTTTTCGCGAGCCGACGAAATGTCCACTATAGGTGCACAGACGACTCGCGAGTCGCTGCCAAAGCTAAAGCAATTATTGTCACGGGTTGACAGAGAACTATTTGAAGGCAATTAGTTGCTCCATCGCCTAGTTTGAAAAAGACCAGAATAACTTAATTGGAATTGTTATGGATATTGAGCCGCTTGATTACATACCTCTTTGGTGCTTCTTTGCCGTCGTAATCGTTCTTTCGATCTTGACATTGGAGTTTGGGTATCGCTTCGGGAGATGGCGACTTGCTCACAAATCCAAAGAACAGGAAACACCAGTGGCGGCGATGGTCGCGTCTATCCTTGGTTTGTTAGCGTTCATGCTCGCATTCACCTTCAGCATGGCGGCGAGCAGGTTTGATGCACGCCGCCAAGTCGTGCTTGAAGAAGCCAACTCGATCGGCACTACCTATCTACGGAGTCAGCTATTGCCTGAACCCCAGCGGTCGGAGATTGCCAAACGACTCCGCGAGTACACAGCGATTCGTGTGCAGCCTCTCAACATGGGCATCATGAAGGATCTGATGAAGCAGTCCGATGAATTGCTGAAGCAAATCTGGTCGCAAGCCGTGATGGCCGCCGACAAGGATCCAAGATCCATTACGACAGGCCTGTTTCTGCAGTCGCTTAATGAGACGATCGATATTCATTCCAAGCGTGTCTTCATCGGGCTTCGTAATCGAATCCCGCTTAGTATCTGGATAGCACTCTTCAGCCTCACGCTACTGGGCATGATCTCGATTGGATATCAAGCCGGGCTTTTCGGAACAAACCGCTCGCCCGAGATGCTCATCATGACGCTATCCTTTACTCTTGTGTTGTACTTGATTGTCGACCTAGATCGCGGGCAAGAAGGCTTTCTGAAAGTGAGCCAACAGGCAATGATCGATGTCTTGAACACGTTGGAAAACAGCAAGCCATAACCGGACGTAACGTAGTACTCACAACTGCACCGAATATCTCGTCGACAGGTTCAATACTTCGTTTCCCCGCACACTTTTTGGTTGATCGAGTTCTGAAAACAAACCTTTACCAATGACTTCCCTATGAAAATTTACTGCCTCTTCTTCGTTGCCTTACTAATGGGAAACCTGGCCGCACTGAACGCCGCAGTTGCTGAAAAACCGAACATCCTCGTCATCCTCGCTGACGATCTAGGCTGGTCGGACCTCGGGTGTTACGGAGGCGAGATCCGCACGCCGAATCTCGACTCGCTCGCGGCGGACGGACTGCGTTTCACGCAATTCTATACATGCACGCGATGCTGTCCGTCGCGTGCTTCGCTGCTCACGGGGCTCTATCCGCATCAGGCAGGCATTGGGTTGATGACATCCGATCAAGCCGCGAAATTTCCTGGTGCTGGCGACAAAGGTGAGGCATTTCCCGGCTATCGTGGCGCATTGAATGCGAGCTGCGTGACCATTGCTCAGGTACTTAAGTCTGCCGGCTATCGCACTGCTGCTGCGGGAAAATGGCATGTCGGCGACAGCGAGCCGCCGACCAAACGCGGCTTCGATGACTTCTACGGTTTCGTCGGTGGCTATGGAGTCGATTCATGGGAACCTCGCATGATGACTCGGTTGCCTGCCGGCAGTGCGCAGCGAGCTTACAAAAACGGCGAGTACTTCGCAACCGACGCGATCACCGATCATGCTCTGGATTTCCTAACCGATATGCGAAAATCAAGCGCGCCTTGGCTGCTCTACATTGGGTATCAGGCCCCCCATTTCCCAGTGCAATCGAAACGCGAGGACATGACCGGCTACTCGGAAGTCTACGCCCAAGGCTGGGACAAAATTCGTGAGCAACGTCTCGCCCGGCAAAAGAAAATGGGCCTGATGCCGGAGGGCACCGCGTTGACGCCGCGCAGCCAGATTACCCACCCCGTCGCCGCCAAACGCCTCGGCTCGTGGACTGATGACGGGCGAAATCCCGAGTGGGATTCGCTGCCTACCGATCGCCGTGCGGACCTCGCGCAGCGCATGGCTGTTTATGCGGGCATGGTCACGGGCATGGACCGCAATATCGGCCGACTCCTTGATGACCTCAGGTCCAACGGCGAGCTCGATAACACGCTTATCCTATTTCTCAGCGACAACGGTGCGTGTGCAGAGTGGGAGCCATTTGGATTCGAGATGTTGCTGACGGCAAATCCCGTACCCGGCGCCGGGATCAACCAGGGGACGCAAGCACTGCCGAACAAAATCTACCGAGGTGATGAACTTGCGATGATGGGCCAACCAGGATCGTTCCCGAGCTACGGCTCGGGCTGGGCGAACACATGCAACACACCTTGGCGACTCTACAAACACTACGGTCACGAAGGGGGCATCGGCACGCCGCTTATCGCGCACTGGCCAGCTGTCGTCGGGAAAGACAAAGACAACGTTCGGTTCGTGAACGAGCCAACGCATCTCATTGACATCATGACGACGTGCGTGGACATCGCAGACGCAAAGTATCCCGCTGAGTGGGATGGAAAGAAAGTCCTCCCAATGGAAGGCATGAGCCTCCGCCCGTTGCTTGATCCAACCGATGGTCGCTCAGCTTCGCAGTATCCCCGTCTCCTCGCTTGGGAGCATGAGGGTAACCGCGCGATCCGCGAAGGCAAATGGAAACTCGTCTCCGTCGGCGCCGCACCTTGGGAGCTTTACGACATGGAAACCGACCGCGTAGAAATGAAGGACCTCGCCGCAGCCCAGCCAGAGCGAGTGACCGACATGTCCGCGAAATGGGAAACTTGGGCGAATCGCACGAAAGTCCTTCCAAGACCCGTAGCGCCGCGCTTAGCTAATCCTAACCCCTAGCTCACTTTTTCCGAACCGTGGGCCGATCGTCATCGATCCGTGCTACCGGTTGCGCAACCACTCCACAAAATCGGGATCGTCCATCTTGACGACTGGACCGTCTTTCCGCCGTCGTTCGAACTTGGGATCCGTCGGATCGAACGTGTCCTCAGGCTTGAACACCCGAGGATCCACTGGTACGTACTTGTAGGGCGTAAAGTCGGGTGTGTTAGTGAACATGTCCGACAAGTCGGTGGCAGTCGCATCAAACAAGTTGTTAGGGCCTAGATCAAACAATCCGTAGATGGTTTTGATGATGCTTATGACCGAAGTGTGCTCATGGGAAACGTTCGCCCGTTTTGCCCAAGGACTAATGCAGAGCACATAAGAGCGATGCCGATCGATAGAATCGCTATCCGCACCTGAATCGTCCTGGGTGACGAAGATCGCCATCTTTTTCCACTCAGGCTGCGACGATAGGTATGCCACGATTTTTCCCAACGCCAGATCGTTGTCCGCCATATAGCTTGCTACGAATGGAAAGCCATTCTTGGCAACCGGGGCTGCACCGTGATCGTTGCACAGAGTTACGTTGATGAACCGAGGGATTTTGTTGTCGTGCTCTAATCGATACTTTTCCAAATCTTCGGCAAACCAATCCACCCTGGCGATATCTGGAATGTAATTGTTGTACGCCGGATAATTGAAATCGGTATTGTCAAACAATACCTTCGGCATCGGAAAGTTCACTTGCGTGTAGGCCCCCGATCGGTTCGTCATGGGCCCTTCATCGTTATCTGGAAATTCGAACCCTTCGCCATAATTGCGAAATGCGATCCCACCCCGAGAGAGGTGCTCCCACATGGAACCATTCTCTAGATAGTCTTCTGGGATTGGAGATCCATTCGAAGTCATGGACACGACACGTCCCTTCGCCGTTTCGCTCTTACCGAATCCCCATCCGGAGTAAAACACTCGCGTGGTCCATAAGCTTGGATAGACACCGACCAACCATCGGTGACCGTCGCCGGATGCCTGGGGCTCCATGTAGAAGTTATCCGAGATACAAAATTGTTCCGCGAGTCGGATGTGATTCGGCATGATGGGTAGACGTTCGTCTTTGCCCTTTTCTTTGATCCAACCATTTAATCCAAACTCCGCATAGTCTGGCTCGCTTGTTGCCCCTTTCAATCCGCCAAAGATCCCGTCAAACGTGTGATTCTCTTTCGTAATAAAAACGACATACTCGATATTGTCTGGAAGCGACGGAGCGGGTTCCTTGGACGGAATCATGCCATTGTTACGGAGAACATCCTGCAATCCAGGCTTTAGCGAAGCCAAATCCACTTTGCAGATCATGCCTGGCATGTCCTGCAAGCCGAATCGTTCATCGCTCTCGGGGCGTTTATGTTTCGCCCCGCGAGGACCCAAGCCAAGCCCCTTTTGTGTTGAAACATAGAGAGTACGCTGATCTGCAGAAAGCTTGCAAGCCGTTGGGAACCAACCCGTCGGAATCCAGCTTTCTACCATGCCTGTGGCAATATCGATCACTGCAATCGCATTTAAACCCGACGCGCAAACGTAGAGTTTCGAGCCGTCCGCAGAGATCGTCATGCCAGATGGGATGACGCCTCGCAAAGTGGACAGAGTCGGCTCGGGAGCCAGTTTCACCGTCTTGCGAATCTCCAATGTTTTTGCATCGAGATATTGAACGGTATCGTTGTTGGCATTGGTAACAAACAGCGTATCCTTGAAGACGAGCAACGCGTTCGGCGAACTACCACCAACCGCTTTGCCGCTATCCGCAGGAGCGTGAATGAGAATGCCCGTCTTTACTTTCGCGACGACCTCAGGCTTGGCAGGATTGGATACATCGAACATCCAAACGGAATTGGCATCGGGAACCAAAGGATCACCCAAGCCAGGAACCTTTCTCCCTTCATGGAACACACCTTCCTCCGACTCGTTGGATGGAAAGCCGAACGCTGGCTTGGTCAAGCCGCGTGGGTTGCCATCACCCGTGGGGATCAGCGATCGCATCTCTGCTCGAATAGATCACAATGCCAGGATCGCAAAAGCCAACAATCCACTTTCCATCTGGACTCGGCACAACATTCCAAAGATCGTCACCCGTATAAAGCCTCTCACCCGCCGGTGTCAAAAAACGACCGTTCGGAAGAATGGTGACTCCATGGGGGTTCACTTTGGCAAAGTCATTTCCCGCTGGCGCTCGATAGCTAAGCGACTGAGCCATCGCACTTTCGGAGATCGCGATGGAAAGAAAAAGCAGAGCAATTCTGTTCATGTTACTTCGGACTTGTGAGTGAGCAATCGAGAGTAGACTAACGTTATTTCGGGGCCTTCTTCAAAATTACCGTATCGAAGAGCTTTCCTTCCAAATCAAAACTCTTGAGCTCTAACGTCCGACCGTTTACCGCAACAAAGACAAAGTGATGGCCGCGTCGAACGTTGTTTTGAAAAGGAGGTCGAATAGGCCCCGCTTGCTCTAAGCCACCTCCGCCACCACCTGTGATCATGTAGACAGTTCCGGAGTCCTCGGTTACCTTGCCACCGACAATAGGCCATGTTCTTTCGTACGAATGAATGTGCCCGTTCCAAACGACATCCATCGCATAGCGATCAAACAGCTTCGTTAGTGGTCGAATTCGCAAATCGCCCCATGTACTCTTCCCTTTCCATAGATTGCCGTAGTCGTCTTCATCCGACGAATAGGAAGGATGGTGGTAACTGACGAATTTCCAAGTCACATCCGAAATACCAGCCTTTTCTCGCTCCTCGAGAGTTTGGAGCTGCTTCTCCAACCAAAGGTACTGCTCGCTTTGCTCATCCACCTTCTTGTTTGAGTCGAGCATAAAGAACATCGCGTTTCCATACTGGAATGAATAGTAGTACTCAGGCGTTGGTAAATCCATGTAGCGATAATAATAGTCTGCGTTACGTTCATGATTGCCTAGCACAGGGTAAAACGGAACACGAGAAATCAATGGATTCATGCTCGCAAAGAATTCGTTGACCCATTGATTCTTGATCGGGCCATCATCTACGAGATCTCCTGGAATGACAAGAAAATTTGGCCGCAGCGCCCACGCATACTGCGCCAGCTTTCCGTTGACGGCTGGGTTTCCCTGCGTATCTCCCATGACGGCAAAGGCAAACGGTGTACTCGACAAAGAGGCCGTTTGAAAGGAACTGACTTCACCTCGAATACTCTCGTCTCTCCCTTCTTCCTCGACGATGACTTGATAGTAGTAACCGGTCTCAGGCAATAGGTTCGTGAGCGTTGCGGTATGCAACAGACGATCTTCACTTGTTGCAATTACCGTGTTGGTAAACTTGCTTGTTTCGCCGAACTTGACGGATACTTTTGCGGGGCGATTCAGTTCGCACATCACTCGGATGCTATCTTTGGTCGCAAACTGAAGATAGGGCTTGACTAGAAACTGAAACTCCTTGGACGGATCGAGTTTGGCGGGCAGGGACACCCAATGCTTTTGATGCTCGAAATCATGAGCGATCCAAGCGGGCTTGGCAGCCAAGTCATAAACGACGACTTGTCCGATGCGTCCGTCGAGAGGGAACAATTCGTTCGAGTCCAAATAAGCGCCAATTGCGAGTTTCGCTTCCTTGGGATAGAGAACGTTCCCTTTCTGTTCCGTTGATTCGCCGTCGAGTTGCCCATTGACCCAAAGCTGCATCGTTGAGCCGTCGTAAACCGCGCAGACGTGATACCACTTGCCGAGCTCGATGGCGGTCTTGCCGGAGAGATAAGTCATCCTACCATCCCCGTCGTCCGCGCCTTCGGTAGCCAGACCGAACGAAAACGTTTTCTGGTTGTAACCTAGCACCCATCCCTTTTCAGCGTTACCGTTATCCTGAAAAGCGGAGATGATTCCGCCGTCTGGAACCAAGGAATCGAGGCTTACCCAACTCGAGATCGTGATTGCGGCTGACGGCAGTACACTTTGAAGCTCCGCCCAAGGATCTTTCGCAACAAAGTAAGTCTCGTTGCCATCCAGCCGCAAGCAATGGAGTTGGCCAACTTTCTCAGGGATGGGCGAACCCATCACATTCAAATTCGGCCCCGACTGTGATTTCAACGATTGATCAACAAGATACGTCTTGTCAAACATCCAAGACGCCCGCGGATCGGGCCCTTCGTGCGCGGCACAGCAGAGGTAGGCACTCCAAGACAAAAAAATTGACATTGCAAGCAAGAGTCTAACAGGCATTCTTGGTCTCATGGTTTGTCTGTTGTGTGTCATGCTGAAGAAAGTTGGCTGGTGCTTCGTCAATATTAGAAACTAGGGTTGGCAATGGTAGCCGAACTCGCCAGAGTTCGGTTTTTTCGTTGAGGCACTGACGTCTGGCGACTCCAGCTACCCTAAGCACTTCAGAGTCTTCATGGATCCATGAAGATACGGACACAGTTCGCGTTAATTTGTTGTGAATTCGAGTCCGCTCCCCGCCTTAACCAATCGAGTCGATCAACATCAACTTCACGGAATGATCATCATTTCTTCACGCGACTTGCGTTGGCTCTTTTCCAACCTGCTGTTAGGCTGACTCGCTTTGGGTGAGGGTATCCAGGCGTTCAATGCGTCTGTATCGATATGTTTGTTTGGAGCAACTTATGCTTGTTATGCGTCGATGTCCACTAGTTCTGCTGTTCTTTTTCTTGCTCATTGGTTGTGGTAAGCCTCCGATGCAGACGGTGCAAGGGACAGTCAAGCGAGACGGCAAGCCGGTAGCCAATTGCAAGGTTGGATTCTTTCCGGAGCTTAGCGATCAAGAGGTTTTCAATCCCGATAGGCACGGATTCGGCTTTGGTCTAACCGATCAAGATGGCAACTTTAAAATTCAGCATCCACAGGGCGAAGAGGGGATTTGGGCTGGCAAGTACAAGGTGACTTTTGTGGCTTGGGTTACTTCGAACGGAAAGCCATTACCTCCAGAGACAAAACCTAGTGAAGTTCAAGGTGGCGTCTTGAATTTGTTTCCGGACTTGTACGAAGCCCCAAGCACTACCAAAGAGTCTGTGAAAGTGGAAAAAAGCGTTGCCAACGTCTTCAACTTCGACATCAAGACCAAGTGATTTTCAGATACGTTCGTTATATTTCCTTATATGTTGATAACCGGAAAAGGATGAAATGATGCGAAAGAGAGCTGTGCAGCAGGGCTTTACGCTTGTTGAGTTATTGGTGGTAATTGCCATCATTGGAATTCTAGTTGGACTGCTGCTCCCAGCAGTACAGGCGGCGCGGGAAGCCGCTCGCAGGATGAGTTGCCAGAATAACACGAAGCAATTGATGCTATCGGTAATCAACTTTGAAAGCTCCCTGAAAGGGCTTCCGATGGCCGCTGAGTTTGAAGTGGGCACGTCGTGGCATTCACTGATTCTGCCGTACATCGAACAGAAGAACATGTACGAATTGATGTCTTTTCAGGAAGATGGTGCGGGTAACTTCCAATGGGCGTTTCCGATCCCGGGAATCACTGCGCAGGCAGCGTTAACGAGCCTAGCGTACAGTCGTTTTTTCAAAAACATCTATGTGTGCGAGCAACGAGTCCCCGCTTTCCGATGTCCATCCTCGGCGTTTCCAGAATCCGCTGCTGATATTTCTGGCGACAATTGGATCGTGCAGCGTAGAGCCCCTACCAATTACTTAGGCTGCGTTTCAGGGGTAATCCAACTTGACCGCAGGCGTCAGGTGGCACCAGCCCCGTGGGGTGGTTCGGGTGCAACAGAAGTTATCCATGACCTGGATGGTGTGTTTATCAACAAAATGGCTCATCAGCGTATTCGATACAACGGAAAAAGCTATGGCTTGATTGGTACCACTCTGGCGACAATCACCGATGGAACCTCCAATACCATCGCGATTGGTGAGGCGGAGCCTGACATCCGAGCTGTTCCTGAAATGGGAGTGATTCGCGAGAGAAATGAGCCGAATATGGGTCGAAAAGATCACTGGGCTTTCGGAGGGGACGATGTCGACACGAACAATCAAGGAGACATGTCCGAGCATCTTGGTTCGACTGGCGTTCGAATGAACCTGCTTCCAGTAGCTCCTGGAACTCCAGAGTTTGCTGCTTACGAAATCAGTTTCGGCAGCAAGCATACGGGCGGTGCGAATTTCGGTTTTGCCGATGGATCCGTTCGGTTCATGTCGCAGCAGATCGACCAGACGACCTACACTACCTTTGGATCACGCAATGGCGGAGAGGTCGCTCGAACTGAGGAGTAAAGAAATTCTGAAGCCATGTTGTGGCTCTCCGATTTTCCGTGTAGAGATTCTGAACACGCAGTGATTCCGAATGCATTAGGAAGTTATCGATTTTCAATCGATAGCTTGAATCCATCGAATCCCTCGGGCGATTTCTTCGGCGTGTTTCATTTTGGATTGCTCCAACAGCTTGGAGCGAAAATCGGTATCGTATGGGACTTCGATTTTTTTTGCATAACGTTTCGTTAATGGACTCGTCAACATGGACGATTCATGACCTTTCATTCCAAGGAATTGCGAGACATTTCGAAGATGACTCTCAGGTTCCAGCAAAAATAGATCGAAATCAAGGAATTGAGCTCGATTTGGAAATGTTCGCTGAATGGTTTTGAGCGATTCCATCTCTACAAGCCAGCACATCGCTGCCCTTTCTCCGGGACTTAGTTGAGCTAACGAAACATGACGCATGGATGGATTTCTGTGCAGTCGATCCAATCGACTTTTGGCTGAAGCATCGATGTCGCTCATGGATCCATCCAGGACGGATGCCAAAAAGGTTTCGGCAGGCACGAACATCAAAATCGCTTTGGAGTCGTTCGCTAACTGCATAAGTTCAGTCCCAATCTGACTGACAAAGCTGGTCGCTTTGATTATCGTCCGTTGGGTCGGTCGATAGGTTCGAGACCAAAGTGCCAAAAAGTCTCGCAAGTAGTGGTTCGCCGATGGATCGATGAGGGACCGTAAAATCCAGGGTTCTCGAACTGCAAAACACTGTGGATGCTCTCCTAGCATGCGAGAGAGCATCGTCGATCCCGCATGTGAAACATGGAAGATGAAATCGCAGCGAACATCGAGTTCACGCGCCCACGGCAATAGAAGATTCCAAGAGACGTTGCCTGAATGAAAGGATTGGCCTCCCTTTGCAGCCTCCGCGAGCATCCTTTGATCCATGAAACTCGCGAGGCGGTAATCCTCTTCTGTTAAGCGAACGAAATGGACAAGTTGTCCGTCAGGAGACAGATCAAACGGAAATAAGCAAGGCGATGACTGAATCTCCTGCTTGAGCTTAGCTTCCATCGGACTGGTCACTGTGATTTCCAAGTTGCGTTGAATGCGATTGAAATTCTCGGCTCATCGGAGTCGGAAGGGTGAACGAAATGGTAAAGCCAGCTGGGAAACAAGATCATCAATCCTGCAACAGGACGAACCAACATTCGTTGACCATATGGAGTGCCTGGAGTGAACACCATTTCGGTAAACGGGCGGGGGTCATAAAACTCCAAGACACCTGCAAGTGAATTTTGTTGACTACTGGATGTCACATAATAACAGCCCGACCATGCACTCGAGGGATGGTTGTGCATTCGATGGTAGTTGCCTCGGCGGCCTACGTTCGCCCATGCGTGCATCATAAATCCTCCACGCCCTGGCATCGGGCGCCCTTGCACCTCCGGGAGTTGGTAAGTTGCAGCCGTCATCTGGCCAAGATTGTCGGAGATCCAATTGCGAAGCGTGGCCACCGCATTTCCAGGCCACTCTAGAAAATCGGAAGGCGAATGCCAACCTCCCAAATTAGCAAAGTCATCGCTCGGGGTGATTCGCTCTCGTTCCAAGATCAATTGCTTGAGCTCGGCGTTGACAGTCTCTGTCGATGGGTATTGAAATTTGCCGATCAATGTTGCGAAGACCGGAGCGATCTGGCGGCTTGGCTGATAAGAAGTCACAAGGAGCTCCAAGTCGTGGTGAAATGTGGGAAACACTGGCGATAACATAACATAATGTTCTCGTTTTCTTAACGGGACGGAAACTCGACCTCCAAGTCCATTTCGTAAAATTTTTCCTCACGTCGTACGCTTTAGTATTTCTAGAATCATGAAATGGTTAGCTTTCACCTATGTCTAACAGCAACGCCTTCGAACTTCGCGGTGTACAAGCCTGGCCATCGATGTTTTTTCTTCGAATCTGGGACCGATTTGTTGAGCATCAGCGACCCATCCTTGACTACCTCTACAAGTTACGAGAAAGTCAGGACTCGCCCCTCGCGAGCGGCGTTGCGGAAGGAGCCAAGGCGCCATTCGGAATTTATGAAGGCGACTTTGATCTCTTCAAGCGAGACCATGCGTCACTTCAAGAATTAGTAGGCTTCATTCGCGGAACACTTGCAAGTGCAGTCTGTATTGCCAATCAAGAGGGAACGCCCCAGCAGATCGAAATCGATTTTTCAGATAGTTGGTTTCACATCACCAACCAAAACGGCTTCCATGATGCCCACTGGCATCATGGTTGCAGTTGGTGCGGGATCTTTTACCTTCGATTGGGAAGCTCCGGTCAACGGTCTTCAAAAGGGGCTCCCAATGGGGGAAGCCGCTTTTACAATCCTGCCATTTGCGGCGGCGGCTATCGGGACTTTGGAAACAAATATTTGAGCAGTTCGATCGACGCTCCTATCGAGAATGGCATGCTGCTTTTGTTTCCGTCTTTTCTGCTCCATAGCGGGCTTCCGTATTTGGGGCAGGAGGACCGCGTTGTGATTGCTTTCAATGCAAAGGTCTTTCTTTGCTCGAGTTCTTCTTGAGAGCATGCGTTTTGGAAACGGCGTATGGGAATGTTCGATCGCTTGATCCTTTTCGGCATTCACTAAATATTCATCACTCCTTAATCGAAAATAAACATTTTCTATGCTGCTATTTAACTTGAGTACAGAAAGATAGGGACCTTAGCGATTATGCAGGTTAGGGGGGCGATGCGACCGGTGTCGCTTGATTGCCTTTTCATGCGGGCCGTTAGTTTAATTTCCATCATCATTTGATTAGATCATCAGCGGAGAAACTCGATGTCATTGCGGAAAAGTCCATCACTCAGTTCGTTGGCTGGAAAGTTGGAAAAATTACTCA
>CAMBSL010000163.1 GCA_945870455.1 Pirellula staleyi DSM 6068
GTGGTGATCATCTTCATCGATGATATGGGCTACGCTGACATTGGGCCATTTGGGGCCCAAGGCTACGCAACACCCAATCTCGATGCGATGGCAAGGGCGGGTACCAAGTTTACGAACTTCCACGTATCTCAAGCGGTTTGCTCTGCCTCGCGTACCGCTTTGCTAACTGGCTGCTACTCCAATCGGCTCGGTATTCATGGTGCCCTCGGGCCGCAAAGCAAGATTGGAATTGCCGAATCCGAAATGACGCTCGCGGAAATGGCCAAGCAGAAAGGCTACGCAACATGCGCGGTAGGCAAATGGCACCTCGGCCATCACAAACCCTTCCTGCCAACACACAATGGCTTCGATGAATACTTGGGTTTGCCGTACTCGAACGATATGTGGCCCCATCATCCCGAGACCAAACGAGACAAGAATGGCAAAGGAGGCTTCCCTGATTTGCCGCTGATCGAAGGGGACGAGATCATCGACGCTGACGTCACGCCCGAGGACCAGACTCAGCTGACTACCCGCTACACCGAATTTGCAGTCAACTTCATCGACCGCAACGCCGACAGCAACAAGAATAAACCTTTCTTGCTATACCTTGCTCATAGCATGTGCCACGTCCCACTTTATGTAAGTGACAAGTTCAAGGGCAAGACCGAACGCGGACTCTTTGGCGATGTGATCGCCGAGATCGATTGGTCTGTTGGTGAAGTCATGAGTTCACTCAAACGAAACGGAGTGCTGGACAACACGCTCGTCATCTTTACTTCGGATAACGGTCCTTGGTTGAGCTATGGCGATCATGCTGGCTCTGCCGGCCCGCTGCGAGAGGGCAAAGGGACTGCCTGGGAAGGGGGCGTTCGGGTTCCGTGCCTGATGCAATGGCCGGGGCATATTCGCGCGGGTGCAACCGACGACCGAATGTGCATGACGATCGATCTGTTTCCAACGTTCGCCGGCCTTATCGGAGCCAAGCTACCGGAGCACAAGATCGACGGCCTCGATGTCTGGCCGATGATTAGCAACCAGCCGGATGCCAAGAACCCCCACGAGTTCTACGCGTTTTACTATGAGCAAAATCAATTGCAATCGGTCATCAGCGGTGACGGCCAGTGGAAACTTCAATTGCCTCACACCTATCGAAGCATGACGGATCAGGCAACCGGTAAAGGTGGCATTCCTGGCAAGTACAAGCAGGTGAAAATCGAGCAGCCTGAGCTCTATCACATGTCGGTGGATGTGGGTGAGGGACTGGACGTCGCGGCCAAGAATCCGGAAGTGATGATCCGGCTCCAGTCCTATGCCGATCAAGTACGCAATGACCTTGGAGATGCATTGACCAACCAAAAAGGGGACGGTAACCGAGCACCTGGCATGATTGAACTTAAACCTGGCAAGGATGACGTTAAATAGTCGTGAGCAAGTTCCCTCGTTGGACGGCTACTGGGACACAGCCGACAAAAGTCATAGTAGTAGGCACATTCCATGTGCCGTCCACCTGGAATCCTGGCAAAAGCTTGACTGCGAACGGCACGGCGGAGCGTGCCTGCACCTTGTGTCGCGCTCTGCCCTGGGCTGCCGTCGCTTAAGCCCGTTGGGCTAAAATGCGTTTCGAGTCAATAAAGGATACTCCTTCGTTGCCAGCTTGTCCTAACGGCAAAACGCCTCCCCCAAAGACGCAGAATTATTGACAATAATACACCTTTATGCTACGGTATCGACGAGTACGGTGCGCATTTAATCATTCGTTCTATCTTTCCAGAACAAAATTCTTGCCGACTTTTCCCTTGAAACTGATAAGGTCGTCTATTGTGAGATCGTATAGTGTGAGATCGTCCAGAATTTTGAATCGAGTTCGAGGATTTACCTTGGTCGAGCTGTTGGTGGTGATTGCCATCATCGGTATTTTGGTGGGCTTGTTGTTGCCCGCCGTTCAAGCGGCTCGGGCTGCGGCTCGCCGCATGCAGTGCGGCAACAACGTGAAGCAGTTGGTTTTATCGGCTCATAATTTTGAGTCCGCAAACAAAACCTTACCGCCATGGGCGCTCGCGAAAGGTGACAGAACTTCGTCGGCGACGTTACCAACGGTATTCGCGTCCGGACACTTCTTGCTGCTCCCGTACATCGAACAAGGAAACATTGTTCAAAAGGCGAACGGGATATCTTTTAATGTTCGAACTGAGAAGGTTGCGAGTTTCGCTTGCCCCGATGATCCAACGCTTTCCAGCGCAGGTTTCACCGGGTTTGCCCTTACGAATTTTGCAGCCAGAACATCGGCTGGCGGAGTTCCCTACGGTGGAACAACCTATGCACTCAACGCAGCGGCATGCACTACGACCCAGACAGACGGGCACCCAATGACCGCCAGCGGGAAATTTGCGAACATGACCGACGGTTTAAGCAATACGATTCTCGTGGTAGAGCGTCAAGCATTTTGCTACGGCCCAGACTTTCCCACTCCTGGTTTGACCCCAAATTTATCCGCCAATTCATTTACATTTAGCATTTGGGCCAGAGGTGGAAAGAACGCAGTTCACAGTAACTGGGGTGACGGAGCTCCGGCAGCAGCGAACCTCAATGCAGTCAACAATAATGGCGGCGTTGATGGTTACGCTTGGTGGGACTGCCCACTATTGGACTCACCGCTTCGAACGGCAGCAACGCTCAACAATGGGCCTGGGCCACGCAGCAACCCAGCTTTTAGGAATCCGTTCAACGGCGTTGCTAATCCAGGAGGCATTCAAAGCGGTCCAACAGTGAGAAAATGCGACTGGCGTCGACCGCAAGCAATGCATACTGGAACGATGACAACCGGTCTCGGAGACGGAAGCGTTCGTTCGGTTAGCGCAAGCATTGATGTAACGACCTTTTCGCGAGTTTGCCTACCTCAGGACGGCCAAGTTTTAGGTGACAGTTGGAACGAGTAAAGAAACGTTTGCTGGCATGAGCGTTGATCTACCTAAAATCATCCATAGCGTGGTTTTAGGTGAAACTTTCCGCACCTCCTTTTTTAGATTCTACCCATTATGCACTCGTTTCGTTTTGCGTCTCTCCTCTTGATTGTTTGTGTCGCAGGCTGCTCATCGAAGCCGAAACTTTCGCAAATTTCTGGAAACGTTTCATTCAATGATAAACCTATCCCTGCTGGATATGTCTCATTTACGCCAAGAGTCGAGGAGGGCACGCAAGGGCATGTCCATCTCTTTATGGTGGAGAATGGCGTTTACAATTCTGCAAAGGCTCCAGAACCCGGCATCCCACCGGGCGTTTATAATATTGAGATTGGTGGTTATGACGGCAAGAAGATTCCGATGTTTTACCAAGGTAAGCAGATTTTCAATCCGATTCAGGACATTTACACGGTTCCGGATGGTGTGTCCACCAAGGACTTCGTTGTACCGAAGTCCGCAGGGGACAACGTCAAAATACAACCAACCGCAGATTACTAGTGGCACGGATTGCAAGTTTTGTTGCACTGTGCAATCTAGTTACCAGGCTCTGCCTGGTAACTCAATGCAAGCGAGGCTCTGCCTCGCCGAAATGCATCCTTAGTTTGTGAACTCGGCAGGCAGGAGCCTCCACACCAATGCGTTCCCAGGCAGAGCCTGGGAACGAGTAGAATGGGCGTGAGCAAGATTCCCTGGTTGGACTCGTAAGCATCGTCGTCCCTACAAGGCAATTCGCATCGTGTTTGTTGAAGACCCAGGGCGGCGCTTCGCTCTGCCCTGGGCTGTTGTTGTTTTAAGCCCGTTGGGCTAGAGAGGAATGACCCATGAAAGTCGATGTGGTCGCGCACATTCATGCCAAGTCAGGCATGGAAAGTGCGTTGCAAAGTGTGCTTGAGAGTTTTGTAGCCCCTACGCTTCAAGAGGGGGGATGCTTGCGATACGACTTGTTCGTCGACGTGGATGATCCGAGTAAGTTCACTTTCATCGAAGAATGGTCAAGTCGGGAAGCGCTCGCGACGCATGGAAACTCTGGACATATTGTGGCGGGCAGAGCCAAGTTTCCCGAGTTGCTCGCCCAGCCTCCCTGGGTGCAGATCCTCGTGCGAGCGAGCAAGGATTAGCTGGCTAGCTGACACAAGGGTCATGGGGGACATCAGCAGCCTGCTTCGCCGCAATTATCTCCTTGTTGAAGAAGCAAGCGGCGGCTCAATTTAGGTCGTGTATGACTGAGATTTGCTGCAACGTTCCGGCACTGTAATCCTGAACGCGTATCGTTGCTTGAATGGATGGGAGTTTGTACGGTATCAACGGGATTGCATCGCGGTCATAGGATATACCTTGTGCGTCGACAAACGGCCCAGAACCAAATGAAAGTGGGTCAGAATCGCCGACCGGAACCGAGGCCCCGAATCGCCTTAGCCCATTCCTCCAAACTAGACCGGCTGTGGTGCGATCAAAAGCCTCGCCATCGCTTTCGTATGCGTTAGTAAACGTATCAAAGCAAGGCTGGTAGGACTGAAAATACGAACCATCCAAATAGCTTGAGCCTGAGTTTCGAACGGTGGCCGCAGGGGTGGGCAAACTAGACGAGGCGACATCAATCAGACTTAGGCTGGAAGGAAAAAACTTCACAATCGCTGCTTGCTGGGCTGCACTTAGATTTGCCAGACTTATCGGTGTGCCGGTCGTTCGTCGATGGGACTCGTTGAAAACTTTGCTTCCCCAGCCTGCATCCACATAGGCGCCTGCACCGGACGTTACTTCCGTCGACAGCCCTGTTGCGATCTTTGCGAGTTGGACCGCGTAACCTGGGTCCGATGGAACAAGGGTTAAATCATCTGTTCCTGTCGATCCTGCTAACGCTCGAATTTGCTGTACTTGGGCAACAGTCGTCGCTGGATCAGCCACTGTATCACCCCATAATCCATCTGCTCCTGGGCTTCCAAGCTGCTTCGCAGAAGTATCAAATCCCTTGAGATCAAAGGCCACAACATTGGACGCAATAATCTCTTCAAGCAGCGGAACATTTGTGTAAGGACCGCCGGTGGGCCCTACCACTTTCGTTCGCATGAAACAGGACGGCAGAAAACCTCGATCATACAGTGTGGGTAAACTAGGATTTAGCCCAATGTTGCTAAAGGAACGGTTCGTCATAGCGACATACTGCAAGTTAGATGGATTGACTGGCTCAGCACTCAATGCGAGAAGCGGCAGAGTCGTTCCTGTGGATCCACTTGGAATCGGAAACGTGTAATGGGCAAATCGATTCTCGGGGAGTTGCAAATCCTCAATCGAATTCGCAGCAATCGTGGCAATAGTCGATCCACCGACAGAAAGCGGAACGGGACGAAGACTTAAATCGCAGCGTTGGTAGGGGTACTGCATCATGAAACGAAAAGTGACGGGTGCGCCTATGCTTGGCTGACGTGGTTGCATCGTCAGTAAGTCACCTGTGGAGCCGCCGCTGTTGACGACACCATTCGAAAACATGACAGCGGTGGGGGTAATATCTAGATCGGGACGAATCAGCAGCACGCGTCGACAAAGAGCGATCCGGTCAGGCATCCCATCGGGGTCCGGTACCCCGTCTTGCGTTCCCGTATCGATTCCAACATGATCCACACCGGGCGCAACATCGATCACCATGTTATCTGGGTTCGATGGGTCGATCGAGTTGTTTTCGTTGAGCGGCATCATGAACCAAACAATTTCCGCATATTCCGACGAAATGGTGACGTCGGTTCGCCAAGCATTCTCCCAACTCGTGAAACCTGGGGCAGACGTTGGATCCCAAACATTTCCCAATTTGGCTTCATCGTTGACCTTGTCGATCAGCAACAAGGCCCAAGGAATCTTGCCTCGAAAAACCTGTCCCGTTCTTGATTTCGCAGTAAACATCAAGATGTCATCGATATCCCCCCAACGGCTTGCGGAGAATCGCTGTTCTACTGTGGAGCCAACAGTTGGGATGTGATTGAAAAGTGTGGCCGACGAATCTGTTAATGGACCATCATAGTACTTGAAGTATCCCTCTGCAGCCAAAAAGGATTGAGGGGTATCGTTGTCCGTAGTCCGGCCCCTTAAGTCCATACGAATCAATTCGCTCAACCCTCGCAATTGGTCGCTCAGACTCAACTTGGACCTTCCTTGGCTGACCGTTTCGCTCATGGTTTTGAAACCTTGAGCTAGAGCAAGCATCATGAGCAAAGTGATCGTCGTTGCAATCATCACTTCAATCAATGTCAGTGCTTTTCTTGCTTCGAATCGAATGACGGCAAACATCGGCTGAGAGACTCCGTATGGCTGGAAATTTTTAAGCATAGATAGAGTCCCTTACGGAAGAGTACGTTGCAACAAGATGGTACGGTCCGTATTCAGAGTTTCACCCTGCTTGAAGCCAACCGGGACGGTGCGGTCTACGATGAAAAACTTTCGTTCTCGTTCCGGCAGGCCTGTTTCGCCAACGTATTCGTTACCAAAACCTGTGATAGGATCGTACTCGAACAAACTTACCGTTACCCATACAGCAAATATATTCGATTGATTTGTCGCCAAATTCGGTAGCCTCATCGCACGCTGCATTCGAACAAAGGGTTGTAACGCTTCTTGCTCGTCGGCCACTGTTGTTGCCTGGAACAACATGTTGCGATTAGCCGTTTCGCCCTGAAGCGTACTTTGTGCCTCGTTATTGACGCCGTCTCTAGCCGCTCGCAACAGCATGGACTCCACCCCATACTGGCCTCGCATCCTTTCGGTTGCCGCAGTTTTTGCGACCGGAGGAGCAAGATTCGATGATAGAGCAGGCCGAAATGCTCCCACAAAACGGGTTGGATAGTCGGGATGCATGGCTGGGTGAGCAACCGATCCAAAGAAGAGATTCGCGGGCACTGGGCCGATGTATCCTTGTCTAGAATTCTGGAATGTGGTCGCGAGCGAACTGGTTTCGACGTCTCGTTCAATTTCAGGCAGGTAATTGTGCTCAAGTGCTTTCAACGCACGACTTTGCCCGGCACTATCGAAGGACATCGTGTTTAGGTTGATCTTACCTGCCGCTACGTAACTGGGCCGCATATTGAATGGTGCCAACAATGTTGGTCCTCGAACAGTAAAGGATTCACTCATTGCCGTGGCAGTGGCCGAAGTCGGATCTTGAATCGTGTAACCCTGCGGAATGAACGAGTTTAGGAATCGGCCAGAGATTTGGTCCGTCGACGCTTGTGCTAGCATCGTATCAGGACGGTAGAACTTGTTCGCGTCCACAAAGGGGGGTTGCGTTTCAACCAATTCCAAAAGCAAAGGCCAGTCTGCTTGTCGAATAGGAGCAGGGCTACCGGTCAATGCGCTTGGAACAGCCCAATAGCCTGGTGATGTAACAGAACCCGGAAGACTGACATTCCACGCATTCGTTGTTTGATAGCTGGGAAGATAACCAAATTGCTCCCGCTTTTGGACAGTATTGTAACCTGAGTGGTAAAGGCCAAACTGACCCGGCCCTGTCAGCGGTACCATCATCAGTTCGTAAGGCGAAGCAAATGGACGATTGAACCAAGTCGCAGCCGCGATTCGACTCGGCGCTCCCTTGTACGCTGTCGACGACGTAATATTGGGTGGGCCGAATCCATCAAAAAAAGTGGATGTGGCTGTCCCGTAGACCGTTGCGGTACCCATCTGTGCCGGATCGGGCAACGCTGTGCCATTGTTATAATATCCAACGTTGGCGTACCCTAACGAACTGGCGCTATTGCCAATGTTAGCTCCTGCGTAAGCATCAAGAGTATACCCCAATTGATGCATGAAATAACTTTGGCGATTGGCTGGGAGTGAACTGGTTTGATGTTTCATGGTGGGTCTCAAAGCCCCAGTCATTGGCGAATAATAACTGATCCCTTTATCGGCAGTGACGCCGTCCGCGGTGGCGAGTGGCGATAAGCTTCCATTTTTGTACCGAGTTTGAAACTTAAACGGATTAAGGCGTTTTGGAGGCGTTGCACTTGGATCGTCTCCCAAATCCTCTTTGTCAAATCCATCCTGAGGTGATTCACCATTGAATACAGTCAGATCGATCGACATCCAATCGACGGTGATGTAGGGATTGGTAACTGGATCATATGGAAACTCTGGATCTGCCAAGCGTTGTAAGTACGCAGCGCGAACGTTGTCGTACGTTCCGGACTTATATCGATTTGCACCCGCTGCCCCAATCAACGGATTGGACTTGTCGATGGGTGTGTCCGGAAAATTGTCGATCACAGGATTTGCAGTCAAATCGACCCAACTGTCTGGTGGTATCGTAGAGGTGCCATATCCCGGAGTACCATCCGTACGGCTGCCAACGATATCGTCTTTGTTGAGCCGCTTAATCGGAATATTCGCCTTCTGCCAAATCGTCTGCCCCGCTATGGGTGTTGGAAGAGAGATGTTCAATCCAATGCCATAGGGAAAAGGGATACCCCAGTCGTTGGCTGCTGCGACAGTAGTATCATCTGGAGCAGGAACCGAACAAGTCATCCAGGCTGCTTGTTTGATGCGACCAGTTGGGCCCGACCAAGGGCTATTTGCTAGCTGGTCACCAAGCAATCGAGTCTCCACTCCATTGTTGTTTAAGTCGATTCGCTGAAAGCTTGGTGACAAAATGGGCCGATTTGCTGCCGTAGTCATGTTCGTCCTGGAAAGCGTGTCAGGATAAGAGACGTTGGTAAATTGATTGTGATTCAGGGCTCCCATGTTTGTTTGATTACGAGGTCCCACAACCATGTACGATCCTCCATTGAGGAACGAAGCGCCGCCTGAGTTGACATACACGGAGGCTCTTGCATACGGACGAACAGCTAGCGATGCGTCAGGTATCGTCGTCCCCATCGAGGTTGAAACGTTAGGGTCAACAACTTCGCCCGGCGCATAATTGGTAAACCAGACGAATCGATCAAAACCATTCGATGTGCTTACGACAGGCTGAATTGCAGCATGATCGGATAGATTGGGGTACAATCCGGATCCGATATATTGTTCACCATTTTGAATTGAGATTGGGGCGTTACGATCGATAGAAGCCGCGCCGTTTAAAGCAGTGTTATCCACCGCCGCAGGTGCACTCATGCCGACTGCAGCCTCGGTGCTCCATTGATGAGTCAAATGCCGGAAAGGTTTGTCCGGTGTGGTTGGCGTAATTTGCTGAAGCAATGTTTCTGGATGCTGGGTGTTTCCATTGGGATACATCTCCGAAATCGCGATTCGCCAAACCGGCTGAATGCCCCATGTTGATGAATAGGGCGCAAGTCGGCCTAAATCGAGCGCAACCTGCGATCCGTTTAATCCATAGAGGCTCGACGGTGCTCCCGGAATCAGGTCGTTGTTGGCGCCACTGGTGGTTCTCGGGTTGTACAATTCGAGAAAAAGCGACGACTGCATAAATCGGTATTGATCCAAATCATCGTCTGGTGACGTGGTATCAGAAATGGTCTTGCTAGTATCCGTATCCATGTCGGTATCACGCAATCGTTTGTCATGTAGAGCAAGCGTCTCGGTCAACAGCAGTTCAGGCATCTCCATTCCCCATACGACTCCGATGTATTGCTTATTGTTTCCGTATTGCATTCGGTCGGGCGCCCAGAACGCTTCGCGAGCGGCAAGCCCACTATTGCTTCCAATGCCGAATGGCAGTATGTCAAATTCGAAACGAGTCATCGCCGCATCTGCGTCACGGAAATCGACTACATTCACGGCCCATTGAGCGATCGCAGTTGCGCGAATTCTCACCTGCTCAAGGGAAAAACCGCCGCCAGAAATACCCGAGCCCGTCATTCCTGGGAATAGATGGTCACGTGGAATAATGAGTTGGGCGAGGCAATACAAGTTTCGAGCGAGAATCTGACGCGAGCCAAGTCGATCTCGTGTGGGATTCGGAAGGGGTTGGTTAGGAGAAGAATCACCTACTTGAGCGTTTAGCTTTCGGATCGCCTTAATGTCTCGTACGTACGATCCAGTTGACGTAAATGCAACATTTCCTACCGGGTAGGTCTCAACCTCCGCATTGGCACTGATTTCTCTTGGCTCATCAACCTGTCCGTCACCGTTGGTGTCGTAGCCATCACCAAACGGACGGTTCAAATCCATTCGCAATCCCTTGGCAAAATCCATTGGGAAAAGTTCCGATAAGGCTGCGTAGCTAATCTCTGGATCATCCGCTACAGCGCTCGGGAATGTCCGCTGTCGGAATCGCTGCGAGTGCAGCATTTGTATGTATCTCAGATACCCCGGTGCGGCTGCGGCAATATCAGATCCTGTCGACATCGGAGATTTCAAACCACTTGCCAAGTTCGGATATCTCAATTCCGCACTGCGTACCGTAATCTCCCGGTTGATAGAATCCTGTGCGTTGTACGTAGTCGAAGTCAGCGCTAACTTGTTTCGCAAGCGACTCGATTGGGATGCCGTGTCCTCATCATATCTACGAAGAATGGCTTCCAAGTCACGCAAGCCGAGCGGGTCGTCTGCGGTTGGCAACTCCATGGCTGCCGACTCGTAGCGATCGTTGTACGTCTCATGGCCAACAGAATTTGTGAATGGATTATACGGGTCACCGTCCGGAACGATTGGGTTGACGAGCACCGGATTACCATTCGCATCAAAGGACATTCCGATCCCACCACGGCGGGCCAACGGCAAACCCGGCAAGCTACCATGCCGATGCGCATTGTGTATCTCTCGTTCTTGAAGCGACGTTGATGATAGATCGCTTGCGAGTCGCCTTTTACCAGGGATACGATCAAGATAAGTATCCGAGTAGTTTATAGGTCGCCGTGCGTAGCGTCGAGCTCCACTCAATTCATCGAAAAACGAAAATTGAGATGTCGATGATTGCAAAAGAAAACTCGAGGACTTAAACAGACTGGTCAACGAGATGTCGGCAGGCCCGTAACCAAAGCCTTGCGGAATAATCTGATTTTGTCGTTTGTAGTTGGCGTCCGTGCTGACATTAAACGCGTTTCCAACCTGGATTCGGTCGCCCGATGTGTTGAGATTCACGCGTCCATCCAAGTCCTCGATCAAGACCGAAGCTAAAGGACGCAGACGTCGCCCATCGGGCGAGTATACGACCGCCAACGTAGGATCCATCCAAACGCTGTCTGCCACTCCATCGCCATCGTTATCAACATCCCATCCACCGCTTGTAGGGTTGATCTGATCCATTACGAATGCTTGCAATGCCGAAATTTGAACATTAGTCGGCGGAGTCGACCATGCAAACGTGGAAGGCAACCGCACAACAGTCGGGTCGTTCTCTCGAAAACCCGCGTTCTTCTGAATGTTTATCGGACTTGCGGAAAAGTTGTAACTCAAAATCCGAGCGGTCGACGCGTCAATCAATCTCAATAATTCCGCTACATCCTCTTTTTCCATGTTTGATGGGCTGCCGAACAAATTCGAAATATAGTTAACAACCTCTGGACAATGGTAGGAGGGTTTGATAGTCCATTGACCGCCTGCGAACGACTGATTGGCAAGCCAATTATCGCGGTAGTCGGGAACATCAAAACCCTCATTGCTCGCACCAGTGAGTACAGACTGGGTTGCCGATGTGCGTGTCGTTCCAATACCATCCACCCCCACCGAGCCATCGTAAACGTTCGTTGCCATCAATGCAGAATCTTGCAGATAGTCGTAGTGTGTGAGTAGGGCGGGTGATACTTCGCGGGTGGTTCGAAGCAATCTCTTGCTACCAATATTCCCAAAGCCCAGGACGGGAATCCGTGTTGGACCCCCCATCGGATCTGGCAACGAAGCGACATCCTCCATTCCAATTCCAGCGTTGTTGAATGCTGCATCATTAATTAGCAGCTTGTAGCCAACCCAATTGGCAGGGCCGGTCTGCAAGAAAAATAGCGATTGAATTCCAAAGTTGCTTATCCATTCCTCGACAGTAAAACTTGCCGTCTTCAGCGTTGCGTTCGCGCTATCGTAGTACTCACCTGTAAAGTCACGGCCAACAATTTCGTTCAGGTCGATTAAAACCGAATAGCGTGTATCTGCGGCCAGGGGATCCGTATATGACGGATTGGACCACTGCGTAGGTGCGATGTTGGGATCTACGATGTCGAGAGCACTACTTCGAACAAATCCAACATACTTCAGAATCCGAAAGGACTGACCTGCCAACGGCCCCTCCATGATCGTCAAAATCCGCGAGTTGTATTCATTCTCAAAGTCTGAGAGTGGTCCGTTCAGTTGCGCACCGGATAGCAATGAAATCTTTGCGAGATTCACTCCCGTCTTCGCTACAAAGAAACGTCGAGCGGAATTGATCGACGCCGAATTGAACGGCCCAAATTGAGTGATGATGGGCTTTGGTCCAAAGACGTCTCCAAGCAAACTCGTCTGATAAAAAGGAGACTTTTGGTTGCTCGTGCCCCGAATGGCCTGGCGCACTACCTCATTCGCAGAACCTGCGATCGTTAATCCGGAATTGCGAGCTCTCACCTCAAGCGATTTAGTACCAGCACGCGAGGCCCCTGCCGTTACCACGTAGGAAACGGCCAGAAGTGTAAACATTGCGAGCATCCCGAGCACAATCAGGAGGATGAGCCCTGAACGTTCTCTGGATCTTCGAAGATTAGTTTTATGCGTCATAATATTTGTGTCTCTCTCGTTTTGTGTGTGTGAGAGTAGGTACAGTACGTTGTTCGTTAGTTGGACGCTTTGAAGGTGCGTTGGTAAACGGTAATCACATTTGGTAACAGGGTTGCAACCGTTTGCG
>CAMBSL010000164.1 GCA_945870455.1 Pirellula staleyi DSM 6068
TAAGTGAATACACTGCTGCAAATGAAGCCACGACTGAGACTTTGGGGGAAGAAACGCGGCGGGCGAATGTCCGGGTGGTGGTTCGTAGGCTCACTTGGGGAAGCGTTGTTCTTTGCCTCCTTTTTCTTGGTTGGAATCCTGTGCTTTACGACGATTGTAGTCTGGCAATTTCTGTCTCCGAGCACACAAGTTGTGCGAATCGGCTATGGATTTTGGTTGCTCACGACGGTCTCGGCAGCCGGAATTGTGCTTGGGGCGGTTGGTTTTTGGTATCGCGTACTCAAGGTTGCCACGAGCGACGAGCACCGAGAAGTGATTGCCAAGCATGGCATCGTATCTCGCCCGAATCAGCCGCATATTAAGACTTTGCTACCCCCGACGGTCCCGCTCTTGAGTCCGTTTACCGATAGCCCGGGCGCAAAACTTGCTTATCGATTGCCGTGCGAGTGGCCCGGAACGGGTTCGCTCATCGCCATTGGATTGTTCGCCATGTTTTGGAACGCAATGGTGGCGGTTTTCGCAGTTTTTGCCTTGAAGGGATTGCTGAGCGGGGATATTGAGTATCGTCTATTGATCCTCATTGTTCCAGGAATTTATATTGGGCTTCGGTCAGGTCAGTTGTTTTTCAAATCCTACGTTCAAGCCATTGGGATCGGCTCGACCACCGTTGAAATAGAGGACCTGCCGCTCGTACCCGGTGAAAAGTACAAGTTGTTGTTAGTGCAATATGGAAGACTAGTGATCAAGAAGCTCACGATTCGACTAGTATGCGAGGAGGAAAGCACTTATCATTTTGGGACAGATATTCGGACCGAGCAGCAAGTGGTTCGCCAACTACCCATTCTCGACCAGGGTCGATCGCGAATCGATTGGGGGCGCCCGCTTGAACTCGAATGTGAAGTGTCGATTCCGTCTGACGCCATGCATTCATTTCAGAGTTTACACAATGCGATCCATTGGAAAATCATCGTCGAAGGAGAGGCAAATCGATGGCCATCGTACTGCCGAAGTTTCCCCGTAGTGGTGTACCCTCACGTTCGAACCAAACCGGTCAGTCTGTCATCATGATTCGATTGCTTGGTTTGCAGCCAACGTACATGCCGAACGAGCTTCTCGAATTTGAATATCGCGTCTCAAACGTGGACCAAAACTCCATTTCAGCGGTAGAGGCATCGGTGGTGTGGTTGACCGAAGGCAAGGGGACAGAGGATCTTGGTGTCCATTCGTTCCAACGCCTTACCGGTAATTCGCTCTCAGCCACGGACTGGTCGATTCCTCAAAAAATTCAAGTCCCATTGCCGGACTCGCCACTATCTTACGAAGGGCGACTCTTAAAAATATCGTGGTGCGTTCGAATCCGATTTTACTTGAACGACGGAACAGAACTCGTCGCACAACAGCCGTTCTATCTGGGCACGATCACGCGCGAAGTTTAACAATTAGGAGGCACGCTTCGCCGTGCCGTTCGCAGTCAAGCTTTTGCCAGGATTGTAGGTGGACGGCACATGGAATGTGCCTACTACTTTGGGATTCGAGGGGGACGGCACATGGAATGTGCCTACTACTTTGACTTCTGGCGGCTGTGTTCTCTGAGCGTGTCACCCCTACTTCATCTGGGCTAACTCGTCGCCGAAATCCAGAATCGGTTCGCTCGGTTCGCTCAGATTGCCGTCGGTTGTCAATCCGTCTGTGGCTTTGGGTTTTGGAGCCTTTTTCGGACGACTCCGTATGACAGCTACAATCGTAGAGATAACCAAACCGACCATGAACAGGATCCAAAGATAAGGAAGCAAAGCGTACATGGCGGCCTTAGTGGCTTGGTGGATGAATGAGTTTGTTACGCGTCAAGTTCCTAAGCCTAATTTGTGGCGGTCGAATACACAAGTTTTCTGGCACGATACTTCGCGAGAAGTTTACAGACCCCTTTTTGTGGTTCTTAACCCAGGGTAAAAAGGCCGCGACAAAGGGCAATTATCCTCCTCTAAGTCTAACCCATGAGTATTTATCTTCCCTTAAAGTAAGGTCGCAAAGTGATGTGAGATCCTTCCAGCATTTTGGTCAGAAAGAATTTCACAAATGAATTATAGTAGAGCTGTGATCAAAAGTTCCCCGCCCTTCGACCCCGCCGTTGCCCCCTCTTACTACCAAACTGAGTTCGACCGATGTTTGCGAACTATTTCATAGCTTTTCCCTGTGTTTTATCGCTTTATTTGTGCGTCCCACCCGCGTTTATCGCCCAAGAACCGGATGTGGCGAGTTTGGTACACCCAGACGTTGCGGAACGATTGAGCTTAGGTGACGCTCAACGATCCGCAATTCAGAATTTACTCCAGTCGCGAGCTGAGGAATTGGCACGGAAAACGGACAAAGCATCCAAAGACAATGTCAGTACAGATTTTTCGAAACGAATATTGGCCGTCTTAAACGAGCAGCAGCGATCGAAGTTCGTTGAAACGCAGTCGCCGAAGAAGCTTATGTTTCAGTTCAGGGAAATGAAATGGGACGCGGTGCTTGATTGGTTCGCAGGCCAGCAGGATTTGACTTTGGTCATGGATCAAATTCCACCTGGAACATTTACCTACAGCGATACACGCTCGTATTCGCCAAGCGAAGGGATCGATCTGCTTAACAGCGTACTGATGACGCGTAATTTCTCGCTCGTTCGCCGCGAAAAAATGTTGGTGGTGATGACCCTGAGCGATTCCATCCCCCTCGAATTGCTTCCACGCGTCAAACTAGATGAACTCCTGAAGCGTGGCCGCTTTGAGTTGGTGAGTGTTGTTTTTCCACTTGCGGGACGCCCAATCGACGCGGTGCTTCAAGAAATAAAGCCGTACTTGAGCAGTTATGGACGGGCTGTGCCATTAGCGCAAGGCAGCCAAGTTTTGGTCGTTGAAACGGCTGGAAAGATGCAAACGATCAATGAACTGATCGCGTCCGTGCCATTGCCCAAGGTCGCACCGAAACCCGAACCGCCGCCACCGCCACCAATACCGATTTTTGCCGCCTACCCGCTTGGCGGTTTGGACGCAGCCCGCGCATTGGAAACCATCCGCAAACTCATCCCAAGTACCCAGATAACGGTCGACGACAAAACGGGCGTCCTAAGTGCGTTCGTTATTCCCGATCAACAGACCGCTATCAAACTGGCTATTGACCAGATGATGGCAAACACGGCTCAGTTGCAATCGTTCGAGTCGGTCGCGTATCAACTGTCGTTGTCTGGCGCGCCTGCCGACGAGATCAAAAAGCAAATACTCAACCTAGCACCCAACGCAACGGTTACGGCTACGACCGATCGAGTTCTAGTGATCGCACGAGCGGAAGACCAGAAATTGATCAAAGCCAGTTTGGCCGCTTTCGATGTGGTTCCAGCCGAAGCTGGCAAATCGATACAAATATTCGAGTTGGATCCGACGGTAGCCCCGTTGGTCGAAACCGCACTCAAATCGTTCCTGCCGAAAAGTCAGATGGCTTCCAACGTCAAAACTGGCAGTCTGGTTGTTCGCGGCTCCCAAGAAGATATACGAATCGCGACAGAAATAGTCGACATTTGGAAACGCTCACAATCCGCAAACCAACTGGTCTTCCGTGCTTTTCCTATCGAACAACAAGCTGACCCGAAGTGGTTGGCGACGGTCCTGCGGGTGGTTCCCAACGCCAATGCTTGGTTAGGTGATGACGGCAAGCAATTGATGCTGCTCGCAAGCACCGCTGAGATCGAAATGGTCGAAAAGCTGTTGCCCGAATTGCAGAGTCTGTTACCGAAGCCCGATCCACGTAAATTGCAAATCTATGACCTCTCTAAGAGTCAACTCGCCCGTCGAAGCAGTTTGACCGACTTGCCACCGAACTTGCTAAGTATCAAAATTGTCGACGGCAGCAACAAGCAGGAGCTCTTGGTTTGGGCAACAACCGAACAGCATACCGAATTCGCAAAGCTATTGAAGGGATTAGATCAGCCTGCGCCTGTCTCCATGCCAACGATTCCAAGGATTTATCCGATCACGGTCCAGGACAGTTCGCTCATTTTGCAGATTTTAACATCCGAATTCCCCGATGCCAAAATCACGGCCGACGCGGATGGGAACAGACTGACCGTTATCGCCGACGAGGCCTCACACGTCAAACTTGCAACCCGAATTGAGTTGTTCAATGAACAGCTACCCACGAAAACTGCGATCACTCTAGAATCCTATACTGTCCGCGGCATGACGGCGGCCACTCTGCAATTGGCTCTCGCCCCATTGCTTACCAAGGCTCGCGTGAATTTGGACAGCACCAGGAATCGACTCCTCGTTGGGGCGGATGCCATAACACACCAAGAGATTTCGGAATTGGTTAAGGCGTTGAGCGAAAAACTCGGTGTCGAGCAACAGCAAATTGTCGTGGCTTATCCGCTTGAGCATGCGCTGCCGTCCCAGGTAAAGATCGTATTCGATCAACTTGCGCTGGGATCGACGTCCATCGCGGATGACAAACTTAAGCAGCTCGTTGTAACAGGACCACTTGAGACTCAAGCGATCGCGAAAGCTACCATCACTCAAATCGATCGTCCCGTGCAAGCGGGCGGAGGATCGAAAGAGATTCGCTCGTACGAAGCCAAGAAACTGCAAGCGGCAGCGTTGATTCCGACGTTGCAAAAACTATGGCCCGATTTGCAGTTGTCGGCCGACGCGACCGCGAACCGCATCATCGCCTCTGGTTCCCTCAAGGAGCTCGATCAATTGGACTCGGCCATAGAACGCTTGATATCGGCCCCTGATGGCAAGCCACAGTTTGTCAAAACTTACTCGGTTCCTGCGGGGGACATGCTCACGCTGGCATCGATCCTTGGCCAAATCGCGCCTCAAGCCATCATTAGTAGCGATATCCCGTCGCGAACAGTCACGGTTTGGGCGGGAGAAGAACAACAAACACGAGTCCAGCAAGCCCTAGAGCAAATTAGCACGACCGCGCAAGCCTCCAAAGAAGCCGCTACCTACCAAGTCAAACCGACTCAGGTCGTTGCGGTACAAACCTCCTTGCAAGCGCTCTTCCCTGCGATCGGCGTTGCCGCAGTTCCGACGACGGGCCAGCTGATTGTTGTGGCATCCGCCGATCAGCAGAAGCGAATTGCAGAAGTCATTGAGTTAATGTCGAGTGGTCCCAACGCTTCGGAGCGTACCGTCAAAGTCTTCCCCGTGGACGCCGAAGGTGCGGAGTTAAACAGCTTGTTGAACGCTCTTCAATCGACGCTTCCACCCCAGATCAGGCTTGAGCCAAACTTGATCAACAACACGATCATGGCCATCGGTACGCCAGAAGAATTGGAGTCGGTGGCGGCAAAAATGGTTGAGTTGCAGAAACAAATGCCTGTCCCCGAGCCGACGGTGTCGACGGTCTACAAGCTTCGATACACTACAACTAGTGGTGCGCTTGCTATTTTGCAACCGTTGATGCCCAAGGCGACTTTTGTGCAGGACACGGTATCGAGAAGCCTGGCCGCCACCGCCAAGGCTAGCGACCACAGGAAAATTGAAGAGTTCTTGAAGCAGTTTGATGTGCAGACGGAGCCTGCTACTTATGTTGTCAAACCGTCGCAAGCGTTGATCGTTCAATCCTCTTTAAAAGCCCTCTTTCCACTGCTTGAGATTACTTCCGACCCGACCACAGGCCAATTGATCGTGATCGCATCCTCCGATCAGCAGGAGCGTGTCGCGGAAGTGGTGGAGTTGATGGCAAGTGGCCCCAACGCCTCGGATCGCACGATTAAAGTATTCAAGATCGATATGGACCGCGTTGACCAAACCAGCCTGCTTAGCGCACTGCAAGCGATCTTGCCATCCCAAATCAAACTGGAATCCAATGCTCGCAACGGAACGCTGCTCGCCATCGGAAGCCCGGACGAATTGACGATGGTTGCAGATAAGATCGAGAAACTGCAACAAGAGCTTCCGGTCCCCGATGCAAGCTCATCCGTTGTGTATCCGCTGCAATACGGAAGTTCGCTGAGTGCCTTGACGATTCTACAGTCGTTGGTGCCGCGAGCCACGCTTGTTCAAGACGCAACATCGCGTACGATTGCTGCCACGGCTAAGGCTCACGAGCACCAGAAGATCAAAGAGTTTATCAACGCTTTTGATCTTCCCAAATCGTCCAATCGGGAAACGCACGTATATCGATTGAAGCAGGCCAGCCCTCGAGGGTTGTCTACCGTGCTCGTGGATCTCATGCCGGACGCGACTTTTTATGGTTCTCGCGAAGAAGGCGTACTCATTGCAACCGCGACACCCGAACAGCACACGCGAATCGAATCGATCGTCAAGGACTTTGATGTCGATATTCAAAACAGTGAAACGCGTGTCTTTGCGATAGGACAGGGGAACGCGACTACCTTGAAAGCCGCCCTCCAAGGCTTTTCGCTGAAGGCGACCGCCACTGCCGACACCGCCACAAACAGCTTGATCGTGACCGCTCCTGCCGCCGAGATGGAGCGGATTGCCCAGATCGTGACCGAAGTGGAATCCGGCGGCTCAAAGCAGAAGAATACGCGATTCTATTCGCTTGATGGAGCCGAGCCAGTGCCACTCTCAAAGGCACTACAAGATAGTTTCCCGAAAGCGAGTTTTTCTGCTGACTCGGTCAGCGGTGGTGTTTTTGCGACTGCAACCGACGACGATCAGCTCGCAATCGCGAAGGTCGTCGAAGAGATCAATGCTCAGCCGACCAAACTTCCAACACTGAAAGCATTTTTTCTTAGGCACGCCAACCCAGAGAAGGTAGCCGAGGCACTTCAAAGCGCATTTGGGAGACGCTCCACTGCGGGCGTCAGCTTCAGCCGCGAAACGAAGAGCGTATTTGTTGTCGCAGGTCGGCAGGATTTGACCGTGGCCGAGCAATTGGTGGAACAATTCGATGTGCCAAACACTTCAAGCGATTCCAAAAGACTCCAACTCTTTTCCTTGGGCGGAGCCGATGGTAAATCGGTGATAACTTCGATCGAAAGCCTCTTTAAGGAGGACGCAGACCGCGTCGATGTGAAATACGATCCGCTCAAACAACAGCTGATCGTAACCGGTACTGCAGCACAGCTCAAATCGGTAGAGGATGCCGTTAAGCAATTTGCGCCACCGCCACGTGAGCTCGAAATCATTCAGTTGACCTCGGCAGACCCCTTCTCGTTCAAATTAGCCGCCGATGCATTGTTTCAAGACGAAGCCATTTCGAATGCACCGATGATCTCAGTCGATTCCAATCAACAACAGGTCTTAGTAAGAGCAACCCAAGAACAACTAGAGAGTATTCGCAAACTTCTGAAGCAAATGGGGGAATCGCAAACCAACAATGTCTCGGCTGGATCCGGACGATTGCGATTCGTACCCGTTAATCGCAGTTCTAAACGTTTGTTAGAGGATATTCAGAAACTATGGCCGACCCTACGAAGCAATCCCATCAACGTCGTAAATCCCATGCCGATCAAGCCGGAGATTCAACAAGAAGCACCGCCGATACCCGCAGCCCCCAAAAAGATAGACGATTTGGGTCAATCTCGCTCGAAGGTGGTCCAAAGATTGGCAAGCGCGCAAGCCGTGCCGGATGATCCGCAAGCCGTGCCGGATGATCCGCAAACGGCACCCGCACAACGCTCACCGAT
The DNA here is from genome assembly GCA_945870455.1 of Pirellula staleyi DSM 6068. Lineage (GTDB taxonomy): Bacteria > Planctomycetota > Planctomycetia > Pirellulales > Pirellulaceae > JBKCUI01. The sequence goes on from CAMBSL010000164.1 coordinate 7,637, forward strand.
CATCGTTGTCGCGGGGGAAGAGCAATGGACAGTGGCGTCGGATGACACGGAAGCCCTTGATTTATTCACGCGACTGCTCGATACCGTAATGAACCCAAAGGTCACTCCATTTGCAACCGCGGGAAATTTCTCCGTTTACATTTTGCGACACACGGACGCCAAACACTTGCAAGAGATTCTCGTCGATCTCTTTCGAACCGGAGAGAGTGGCAAGCGAACGTCGTTCTCCGACGCGATACAAAGGGTGAAAATCGTCGCGGACGCACGCATTAACGGCTTGATCATCGGGGGAAACCGGGCGGATCGAAAAATTGTCGAAGAATTGCTGGCGGTATTCGACTCCGAGGACCTGCTAGATACGCTTCAGCAAATCACGCCCAACATCGTGCAGCTCGAAAGTGCGAGTGCAAAGAATGTGGTGAGCATTATCCAGAGTGTCTATAAGTCGCAATTTACGACAGGGGCAGGCCGAGTGCCCGTAGATATCCCAGAGGGTGTTTCTGCGGACGTTGCGACGGTACTGCAACAGATCAATGCACAGTCCGCAGGTCCATTGCTCACCGCAGCGGTTGACGACACCACCAATTCCATCGTCCTCAGGGGCCCTACGAGCTTAACGGATGAGGTGCGATCGTTCATTGAAAAGCTAGATCAACAATCGGGGACGGCATCCGCCCGTCGGGTTCAGTTGCTGCGTCTAGAATCCACCAATACCAAGAACCTTGAAAAAGCACTGAATTTATTGCGAGCGAAATAGCCGAATCGCATTTTGGCGAAACGGTGCAAGCCTCACCGGACAGATTCCGCCGTCCAGCCAAGAGTCAGTTAGGCGCATGCCAGCCTACCCCCCCCTTTGGCTGTGATGTTCTTTGGAGTTGCCCTGCAATCATGCAAACGAGTAAACTAATGCTCGGTTCGCAGTTTGTTTGGCTATACTTCACAGTAGGACAGATCCGATCCAGACCATAACCCACCGTTTTTAGCCTACCTAATTCCAGTTCAATCGCGAAAGAATTCTGTTCCGATCGAACCCCACCATTGTATAAGTGCTTTTACCGAACGCATGCCCTCCGTCCTTAAGTTCGCTGAGAAAAGCATTACTCGTAGTCACGGATTGCCACGATGATCTCGAATTCCACGGGAATGCATCCATTACTAGATTCTGTACAACTGCGTCAATTGGCGGATTGCCTCAGTCTGGGTGATTCCCTCGACCAGCTCGCCGAACAATGGTCGTTTAACAGCTCGCTCGATTTGCTGGCCACCAGTGCTCGCTCGATGAAGCTTGATTGGCTCGACACGGACAATGGGGATTTTGCTCCCGAAACGCTGGAAGGGTTTCCGGCGAAACTTATCCACCGGCACGGGGTCTTTCCGCTCGAACGCGGACCTGGATGGCTGAGACTGGCCGTCAGCAATCCGTTTGATTTTGCCGCGATCGATTCGGTTGCATCTGCGATGGAGGTAGAGGTGCGACCTGTCATGGCCGCTCCCGAAACCGTTCAGAAATTGATCAAGCGGCATCTCGGCGTTGGCTCGGAAACGATCGATGGTTTGATCGCTCTCCAGCGGCAACAACCCGGCGACGTGGAGATGCTCGAAGGGCTTGATCCAGATAGTTTGGAGGATGCTGCCGAAGCCCAACAAGCGTCTGTGGTCGGGCTCGTCAACGAGATCCTCAGTGAAGCCATCCAAGCGAGAGCCAGCGACATCCATATTGAATCGCAAGAGTCTGGACTAAAAATACGCCACCGCATCGACGGAGTTTTACAAAAACAACCGACTCCACCCGAGATGAACCAGTTCCGTGCCGCGATCATCAGCCGACTTAAAATCATGGCAAAGATGAACATCGCCGAGAAGCGAGTTCCACAAGACGGACGCATCAAACTGCGAGTCTCGGGTCGTGAAATCGACGTACGTGTTTCTATCATTCCAATGCTTCACGGCGAAGGTGTCGTGATGCGGGTACTGGACAAGACGAATTTGAAGTTTTCGTTGCGAGGTATCGGTATGCCTGAGACAGTCTACGAAAATTTTCAAAAGCTCATTCGATTACCGCACGGAATTCTTCTTGTCACCGGACCTACCGGTTCGGGCAAGACGACCACGCTGTACAGTGCGTTGAGCGAGATCATGTCGGAAGACATCAAAATTGTGACCACCGAGGATCCCATCGAGTATCAGTTGGAAGGGATCAATCAGATTCAAGTACACACGAAAGTGGGCTTAAATTTTGCAGCGTGTCTGCGTGCGATTTTGCGGCACGACCCCGACGTGGTACTTGTGGGTGAAATTCGAGATTTGGAGACAGCGGAAAACGCAACGCAAGCTTCGTTGACAGGTCACCTTGTGTTTAGCACGTTGCACACCAACGATTCGGCAAGTGCTTTTATGCGATTGTGCGACATGGGTGTCGAACCTTTCTTGGTAGCGAGTACCGTCGAGGGAGTATTGGCCCAGCGGCTCGTTCGAGTGCTATGTGACGATTGCAAAGAACCTTTTCACCCAATCGTTACCGATTTGCCCAGCGATTTTCCAGCAATTCATCGACTCGATCCGAAATTAACGCTCTATCGACCTGTCGGCTGCGACGGGTGCCGCAAGACAGGCTATCACGGTCGGCTCGGTATCTACGAGTTGCTAGTTACCAACGAAGAGATACGCCAGATGATGACTCAGAAAGGGACTTCGGAAGCGATTAAGCAGGTTGCTATTCGGAATGGAATGGAGACGATGCGGATGGATGGTTGGAAAAAGGTGATGGCTGGAATTACGACCATCGATGAAATTGTGCGGGTCACGAAAGCGGATTAAGTACCATGAATGACTTTGCATACACGGCAAAATCAAGTACCGGACAGAAACTCTCCGGGACGATTGCAGCCGCAAGTCGATCCGACGCCATGGCAAGGTTGCGTGCGCAGTCGTTGTTCCCGATGACGCTCGTGGATCGTCAAGCCAAAAAGACCGCTCGGATACCCCTTTCCTTTCCAGCTCGAGTGAGCAAGGAGCAGACCGCCGACTTCTGTGCTCAGCTTGCCGATTTATTGACAAACGGCGTCGCGATGCTTGAATCGTTACGGATCCTGTCCGATGCGACTGAAAATCCTCGTCTCAAAGAAATTTCCATGCGGATCCATGATGCGGTAGCTCAAGGCGACAGCCTGGACGTTGCGATGAGCAAGGAGTCGGCCATGTTCTCAGAGCTGACGCTCAGCATGGTTCGTGCGGGCCAAGAGGGAGCGTTTTTGGAAGAAGCACTTCAGAGGACGGCCATCTTTCTTCGGAAACAAGACGAGATGCGCAGCAAGATTGTTGGTGCTCTGACTTATCCGGTCATTCTTGGCGTCGTAGGCACCGTTATCACTTCGTTAATGGTCGTTTTTCTGGTCCCGAAGTTTCAGCCGTTCTTTGATCGTCTTGAGCAGAACGGTACCGGTCTTCCCGTAATCACCATCGTGCTTTTGGGTGTGAGTCATACGTTGATGAACTACGGAGTGTTTGTCTTGCTGGCGTTAGCCGCCATTAGCTATACAACCTACCGGGCGATCCGAACTGCACGAGGACGTCGAATCATGGACCAAGTAAAACTGAAAACCCCTTTGGTTGGTTCCATCTTTCACGACGCTGCCGTCTCGCGTGCGTGCCGAGTCCTCGGGACAATGCTGCGAAATGGTGTTCCGTTGCTCCGCTCGCTTCGTATTAGTAGCGAATCCACAGGGAATACTCTGCTAGCCGAGGCCATGATGAAATCCGCCGAGAATGTTACGGCCGGAGACACCCTTTCCAAACCGCTGGCTGCCAGCGGTTTAATTCCACCACAAGTGATGGCAATGATCCGAGTGGCCGAGGAATCGAATACGCTCGATGAAGTCCTCATTAAGATTGCCGACCGTATCGACAATCGTATCGAACGTCGGCTCGAAGTGCTTGTGCGCATGATCGAACCGTTGATGCTCATTCTGATTGGAGGAATGGTGATGTTCGTCATCGTGGGGGTTTTACTCCCTGTGTTTGATCTAAATTCATCTGTAGGGTAAAATGCAGTTATCGCCTTCCGGCCCTAGCCGGAAAGTCTTCGGTCCACTTGCACAAGGCCAGTGGAGCCAGGCAATGGCATTATGTCCAAGCCATTAAGCCCTAACGCGGGACGGTGTTCACCTGCCCGCGCCCCACCTAACCACACATCCCTCCCCACCCACCCCAACTCTGCAAGGAATCATCCATGCGACTCCGACAAACTCGGCACGGCTTAACGCTCCTCGAACTGATGATCGTTTTGATTATTTTGGTCGGCATCATGGCCATCGTAGGCCCGCGACTTCTCGGCTCTCAAAAGAAAGCGGACATCCGCACGGCACAAGCACAAATAGGCAATTTAGGGTCAGCGTTGAAAATGTATGCCGTCGACATGAAGACGTTTCCGCTCACGGAGGAGGGACTCGAACTATTGGTCAGCGCACCCGAAGACGAAACCCTTGCGAAGAACTGGGATGGCCCGTATATCGAAGGAGGGAAACTACCCAAAGATCCTTGGGGAAGTAGTTTTCAATATGAGTTCGTCACGGATACTTCGGTCTCCGACAGCAGCAATTCCGATTCAAAAGGACAAGCGTCCGATTTCCCTCGCATCTTCTCGATGGGTCCTGATCGGCAACCAGGTACAACGGACGACATTTCCAATCAATCGGAGAGTCAAGACAGTTCATCCGAATCTAGCGCTTCGACCAAAAAGTAACGAAACGGATTTCTCATGTTGTCTTCATCAAAAATCCGACGTTGCATTCGGGGCTTCTCACTGTTGGAGTTGATGATTGTCCTTGTGTTGATGGTTAGCCTGTTAGCCATCGCATGGCCCAACATGCAACGACCGCTTCGTCGCACCACGCTCAATGAAGCTGCGCAGGTATTGCGTGAAGCCATCGACGAGGGACGCTATCAAGCGATTACGACGGGTTGTCCAATCTTCGTTCAAATGCAGCAAGGCAACCACGAAGTCCGCACCGGATCGTTCGC
>CAMBSL010000165.1 GCA_945870455.1 Pirellula staleyi DSM 6068
AAAGAGGTCGGTTCGGATCACTTCAAATTGCTATTCGATATTTACCACATGCAAATCATGGAGGGAGATATCATTCGGAGCATCCAAAAGAACCATCCGTACTTTGGGCACTACCATACAGGTGGCAATCCGGGGCGCCACGAATTGAACGACCAACAAGAATTGTTTTATCCTGCGATTGCTCGTGCGATTGCAGAAACGCCATTCGACGGGTATTTTGCTCATGAGTTTATCCCTGCCGGAGATCCGATCGCAGGCTTGACCGATGCCGTCAAACAGTGCATCGTTTAATGCGAGATCCCTACGGATCGAGTTCCGAGTCGTCGTTTTGTTGGTCGAGACGCTTTAGTTCTTCGATCCAGACGCGAATATCATTATCATATTCGCTAGCAAGGTCACCCAGCACCAGCTGTCGATGAAACGAGGCCGCTCCCTCTTTGAGCAATTCGGCTGCTTCTGCGCTTGGAAAGCGTTTGGCAGGGTCAGGAGAAATCATGCCTCGACAAAAGTTCATGAGCAAAGCGTTGCAAGAGACCTCTTGCGGAAAGATCTCGTGTAGCCGGTTCGGCAAGGATCGCTTTTGCTCTAGCAATGTTTTGAGTGAATTTGTTTCCGCAAAGCAGGGTTGGCCGGACAAAAGTTCGATCAGGACATAACCCAGCGATGCCAAGTCGCTACGTGGGGAAACCGGAGTGTTTTCGAGAACTTCTGGGGCAGCATAAGCTGGCGTACAAGTAAAAATCTGCGGCTGGTTTCCCATTTCAAAAGCCGATCCAATATCAATCAGTTTCGCGTGTCCACTCCGCTTGATCATTATGTTGGACGTCTTAATATCACCGTGGACGATATTTTCACGATGTAAGGCCGCGAGCCCTGCCAAACAATCCCTTACGATGGCGACCGCAACTCCCGCCTTGAATCGAGCGTGCGCCGGGCCAGCCGTTATGATGACGTTATTGATATGATCCCATCGGCGCTGCGAAAGTCGCCCTCGGATTTTTGCCATTCGTTCTAATCTGAGGAGATCGCGAAGGTCAAAACCGTCGATCCACTCCATGATCAGAATACGAATGCGATTGCGATCGATAAAGTCATGAACACTTAACACGCTTTCGTTTTGAATACGAGCGACCGAAGAAGCGACCAGGCCGATTCTCGCCATCGCTTCGTCGTAGCCCGCTTGGCTTCCAAAACGTTCTGGCGAGAATACCTTCATGGCGACAGGCAGAGCAAAACCGTCGGCCCCGCGTCGGGTCGATAGAAAAACAACCCCTTGCCCACCGCTCCCTAGCACCCGATCTAGTTTATGATAAGACATCCATTGGAGTTTGCGTTCATCGAGTACGACTTGATACCGAGACATCAACTCTGGATTGCAAACCGCACCAGTTTCGCCTCCGAGCGTCCGTGTTCGAAAATCGCCAGCAAAAGTTGTCGTCTGCATGAATTCGTCCATGAGGGGAAAATGACTCGCTTTATCGTGATGCAGTTTGCTCTATCGCACAAGGGTAGCCCATTGCATTTGCGCGTCACTCCGCTGCGGACGACTATATCTTTTTCATTCGCAGTTTTTTGTCTTTTTTTGAGCGACTACCGAGAAATAGCTGCTTTTTCATACGCTCAAGAAGCTTCTGTCGCTGTTTCTCAGGCTTCGTTTGGTCCCCCCGCAATCGCCGAACACCCCGACATATTATTTGTCGAATCGCTGCTGAATGCGGGTTTCTTTGATTTAAGTATCGAATATTGTCGTAGCCGCCAGCAGGTTGCAAATGGGAAAGATTCGGATGCCGCAGCGAGGTGGACATCATTGCTGATGCAATCGATTGTTTCCAAAAACGCTTCGGATGCTCCGATCCTGGAAAAGCCAAAGGCGATGGAGTCTATGCTGGCGGAAGTGAGCGAATTAGCCGATCCATTCCACGACGAACCGCGAGCCATGTGGTTGCAGTATCGATATCAATGGTGCCGCTGGTTCATCCTTCGGCGAACGCTTGCCGCGTATTTGGCGGTTCCCGCTCGGCAAGCTCTTCGTGATTGGTCGCTTGAAACGTTGCGCAATTGCTTTGATGAGTTAGAACTTCTACAGCTTCAAATTCAAAAAGCCCCCGGCCGCAGTGAAAAAAATCCTGCCAAGGGGCTTCCCACTTCGTCGCAGTGGATAAGCCTGACCAACGATACGCTCTTGCTTCAAGCCGATTTGTTCCTTTTGAGAGCATTATTCTATCCGAGCAAAAGCACCGAACGAATCGCGACCGCAACTCAGATGCTCGCCGCGCTTGACAAAGCTTCAACGCAAATCAGTGAATTGTGGGCTGGACGTCCCAATGTGGAGTTGGCGCGATGCAACGCCTTGATTCTTTTGGATCGCCCCGCAGACGCGCTTTCCGAACTTGCCAAGCTTCAGAAACGCCTTGAGCAACCGACCGATGCTAAACTAAAGTCAAGCAATCGCTGGAAACAACGCATCGCGACCCTGTCCGCCGAAGCGAATAGAAACATGGGTAATATCAGCGAGTCGAACAAGTGGCTCGAAAGTGTCGGCGGCTGGACTCAAGCACCCGAAATCGCGATTGAGTATTTTGCGAACTTGATCGAAGCGCCCACTGGAAAGACGACCAGCGAGTCTCAATTGGCTCAGGCCATTCAAATCAAAAGCGAGATTGGTAAGCGATTCGGTAACTACTGGCAACAACGCGCCGACGCAATCCTTTTGTCCAACCATTTGTCTGTTTCCGAGCCTGCAAGCCTCACTCGCGAGCCCTCCGAATCGCCGATCGCACGAACACCATTATTCAAATTAGAATTGTTGCTGTCCGAAGCCAAGCAACTGCTTGCCGCCAAGCAATGGCAAAAGGCAATCGAAAAACTGAATCAAGCGGAAACGTTGGCAGCAAATGCCAAAGACGAAACGGCTGCATTGGACATCGCGATCAATGCCGCAGTCGTATTGGCCAGCAACAAGCAAACAGAAAAAGCACAAAGCGAATTTCATCGAGCTGCCATCACCTATCGCAATTCACCGAAAGCACCCGATGCAGCCTTGATGTCGGTCTGGAATTTCGAATGGTCCGGAAACGACGCAACTAGTAACGATAGTACCGATTCAATCTATCGAGGTCGCTTGATGGATGTCATCGTCACTTGGCCGAACACACCGCAAGCGGAAAAAGCGGTTGTCAAGTTGGACAAATACTTGATGGAAACCGAACAGTTTCCCGCATTGCTAGACATGTGGAGCAAGTGGATCGATTGGTTGCCAATGGAAAGGCTGAATCAAGATGTTGCAATTCAACGCTTTGGCACCTTCGACAACGCCCTTGCTCGCTTTGCGTTCGTTCACTTGTTAACGCAAGAAGCTTGGTTCGATCGGTCGGTCTATGGCGAAGCCGAGTACAACCAAGTTCAAGCGTCCCTGAAAGAATTGCAAACCAAATTAATTTCCAAGTCCGCCAAGGAATGGAGCCGAACAACAGAGTTGGCTCTGAATGAATTCATGGTCGCGAGCCGTTGGCCATCGGCCGAGTTTTGGCCAGTTGATCGACATGCAAATGACTTTCGGATGCCGATTGGTCTTGCATGGATGGGAGGCACAAACGGCGTTGGTTTCGGAACGCCGATTTTGTCCGGCGAACCGTGTGCCGAGGTGGCATTAGTCTGGGCGCGGGCAGAGTTTGTTTACCAGCAATCGTTAAGAAAAGGCATCGTAGGCCGTATCGATCCATCGTTGGTCGAGCAACTCAGACTTAGTGTCGACAGGATGAAATCGATTTTAAATCGAGAAAACGGCGTGGCCACACAAGGCATTGCGGAACGCCCATTAGCGCATTGGAAACGGTCGATTGAATTGTACGAATACGCCCTCCAATGTTGGTCTGGTGAAGAGCCGCAAGGCGTTTCTAACTTGAAATCCGCCATTCTAGCGGCCCCAAAGAACCCTTGGTGGCCGTATCGTGCCGCAAGGCTCTTTCAAACGCTCATCGGACAACGTGAGCAAGCGATTCAGCAATTCCGATCGCTTGCCAGCGGTTTTGCTGCGGGGAGCGACGCTTGGCTGGAATTCAGAGCGCGAACCGTTCAAACCTTGCGCCAAATCGGCAATGAAAAAGCGGCTCAGGAGTTGGTCGATCTCGTGTTTGCAACGTATCCAACAGGTTCGAACGAGTGGAAGCAAAAGTTTGCAAAGTAATACCAGTTTAATTGGCTGAAAGGCTGCACCCCTTGCGTTAGTCTTGCTACTAAGCACATCCGCAACTGTTTTTCAACCCAATTAGCCGTTGGGCGCTATGCCCGGTTTTCCAATCGCTCGACATTCGTCGAGAACCTGGGCTATCGCCCTTCGGCTATCAGTTTGTTTCACACGAAGACTCATACCGTTGTGCTTAGTGTTGTACTCGCCGCCCTGAGAATCGGCTAGACTCATATCCATGTGAACGAATCCTCCCGTTTCTCGTCCATCACCCGAGAGTTACCGTGTCCACGCTACGTGAAATATCGGAATCGATTCGGCTTCAAGAGATGACGCTGATGCAAGGAGGCGGCAAGTCTGGATCAGATCGTCAACGCAAGCTAGGTCGTGGATTCGGCAGGAGTGTTTCTCCCGTTGCAAGACGAGATATTTCCCGATGAAGATGACTTCGGAAGAATCTTTCGCAATAACGCGGTACTCTCCGCGAACGGAATTCCGCAGTATTCCGCAGTGATGGGCAATTGCATTGCGGGCGGCGCGTACTTGCCTGTTCTGTGCGACAAGATTTTGATGACCGAAGGGAGTCAGCTTTGTTTGGCTGGCCCGGCACTGGTCAAAGCTGCTATCGGACAGACAGCAGACCCAGAGGAACTTGGGGGAGCCAGCATGCATTCGGCTATAAGCGGGACGGTCGACTTTCATGAAAGAGATGATCCAGCCTGTTTGGAAAGGCTTCGATCATTAATCCAATTACTGCCCGCTCAATCGATGTCGTTGAGCGGTCCCGAACCTCTCCGAGATCAGAACGATGTCTACAGTCTCGTTCATGCGGACGGGCGTGGAGAGTACGATGTGCACGAACTTCTCAACTGCATTGTCGACGCAAATAGCTTCCAAGAATTTCGAGCGGACTATGGGCGAACAGTCGTCACGGGATACGTTCGCATCAACGGATCGCCTGCTGGTGTCGTTGCCAATCAACGCAAGCGATCTCTATCCGCCCAGGGAGAACTGCAAATCGGCGGAGTGCTTTACGGAGATTCGGCAGAGAAAGCAGCCAGATTTGTATCCGATTGCAATCAGACACGCATTCCGTTGATATTTATCCAAGACGTTCAAGGGTTCATGGTCGGCAAGCAATCCGAGCAATCGGGAATCATTCGTTCGGGCGCACAACTCGTGCATGCGATGAGCACAGCCACGGTCCCTAAATTTACGGTCATTGTTGGCAGTTCGTATGGTGCGGGCAATTATGCAATGTGTGGGCGAGCATACGATCCATCGCTAATCCTTGCATGGCCCAATGCTCGCTACGCAGTCATGGGTGGCAATCAAGCAGCCGACACGATGCTGACACTTCGTATTCGTGAGTCCGAAAAGTCAGGGAATAAGCTTTCGGCAGAAGCGATTGAAGCATTGCGAGACACCATTCGCAAACAATACGAAGACCAAACCGATATTCGCTACGGTGCGGCTCGCGGATGGGTCGATGCTATCATTGCCCCGCATGAGACAAGGCTCTGGTTGAGCTCCGCACTATCGGTTCTGCGTCCATCGGAGTTACTTCAATCACCTCATGCAAGATTGGAGGTTTGATGGATAAGATTCGAGTTGCAAACGCGCAAGCTTTTTGGGGGGATCGCCCGACTGCGGCAACGGAACTGATAGCTCAAGTGCCCGAGCTCGATTTCCTAACGATGGACTATCTGGCCGAAGTGTCGATGTCCATATTAGCAATCCAACGTGAACGCGATTCTGCGCTGGGCTACGCGCAAGATTTTGTGGAGGTCGTTCGGAATTTGGCTGCGTATTGGGCAACGGGCGGTCGCTGTCGACTCATCGCGAATGCCGGTGGGCTCAATCCTTTGGGATGTGCGCAAGCGTGTGTGTTGGCTTTGGAGGAAGCCGGCTGTCGATCGATGAAGCTCGGCGTAGTCAGCGGCGACAATGTTCTTACTCAACTGATTGAAGTCGGCGGCGACGAGTCTCTATTTCAAAACTTGGACTCAACAGAGCCGCTATCCAAGGTACGGGAACGATTGGTCACCGCCAACGCCTACTTAGGTTGCAATGGCATCGTGGAATCGCTTCGAGCTGGTGCGGATATTGTTATTACTGGCCGCATCGCAGACCCCTCGATGGTGGTTGCCCCCTGCGTTTATTCTTTTGGCTGGGACTCCAATGACTGGGACCGATTGGCTGGAGCAACTATTGCAGGTCATTTGCTTGAGTGTGGCACCCATGTCACCGGCGGAATTTCAACGGATTGGCTCGATGTTCCCGACCCGGCACACATTGGATTTCCAATCGCGGAAATCCATCGCGATGGAAGTTGCATCATTACCAAATCGGAATGCTCGGGCGGGCATGTAACGCTCGAAACGGTGAAAGAACAACTCATCTATGAAATCGGGGACCCGTTTCGATACCTGAGTCCGGATGTAACCGTATCCTTCTTGGACTTAGTGCTAAACTTGGTCGGCAAAGATCGTGTCTCGGTCCAAGGTGCCGCAGGGCGAGCTCGCCCCGACACTCTGAAAGTCAGCGCAACCTATCGCGATGGCTTCCGAGCTGCGGGGATGCTCACGTTCTTTGGCCCTCAGTCGGTTCAGAAAGCACGCAAATGCGGGGAATTAGTACTTCAAACTCTGCGCGAAGCCGGGCACATTTATCGCGATTCCATCATCGAGTGCTTGGGGAATGCCGAAAGCATTCCTGTCCCAAATCTGTCAAACCGAAACGAACATGCTTTCGAGACAGTTCTGCGAATGGCCGTCGAATCCGAATACAAATTTGCGGTTGAGCAATTTTCGCGAGCATTGATCCCGTTGGTAACCGCTGGCCCGCAAGGAACAACCGGTTACGCCGAAGGGAGACCTCGCGTACATCCCGTTTTTCGCTATTGGCCATGCTTGATCGAAGCGAATCGATGCCAGCCTCGGGTGGATTTCCTGACGACGACGGATACGCTGGCAAGCCGAGCGACTTTACCGACTTGGCCACCGCCGAACACGCGCTGGCACCATCCGCAGACGAGCCTACCTTCGGCACATCCGAAAACGATCGACCTGGCGCAAGCCCAAGTGTTGTCCGATATCGCGTATGGCCGTAGTGGCGACAAAGGGACCGGAGCCAACATCGGTATTTTTGTTCGTTCGATGCATGACTACGAGTGGCTCAATCATTTTTTAACGGCAGACCGAGTAAAGCGTTTTTTTGAACCGATCGGCTTGGACTCGGTCGAACGGTTTGAGTTGCATAACCTCGGAGGTTTCAATTTTGTTGTGCGTGGAATCCTGCGACGCGGTCTTCGCAATGACGCACAAGGCAAGGCACTTGCTCAGGCACTGTTGTCGATTCCTTTATCGGATTTGTCTATGTCATTCTAGAACTTCGGGCGGTAAACATGAACGGCATTGCAAACTCGATTGACGACCAAGAGGCACCTTGGATTGCCGGTTATACCATCGGAGATGTATTGAGGCAGACAGCCAGAAGGTTTCCGGACCAAGATGCTGTTTACTTTATGTCCAATAATGTTCGATGGAGCTGGGCAAGGCTCGATCAAGAAGTGGATGCGGTCGCTCGGAGCTTACTGGCGCTTGGACTTCGGCGAGGGGATCACTTTGGAATCTGGGCCACGAATGTCCCTGAATGGGTTGTGTTGCAGTTTGCGACGGCTCGCATCGGCGTCATCTTGGTAACCATCAATCCTTCGTATCGAACCAATGAGCTTGCATATGCGATCAAACAATCAGAGCTGTGCGGGCTTGCGTCGATCGATCATTATAAAAGTACGGATTATTTTGCGGCCTTGAATGAAGCTATCCCGGAGCTTGCGTCTCAATCCGCAAATTGCTTTACGTGCGAGCAGTTTCCGAAATTGAAGTGGGTGATCAGCTTGCGAGGGGTAGCCCCTGCGGGAGCTCTATCTTGGCAGGACCTGCTAGCGTTATCCGATTCGATTTCGAACGAGCAATTGCAGGCTGCACAACGAGAAGTGCTGTGGGACGATCCTATCAATATTCAATTCACATCTGGCACGACGGGATTTCCGAAAGGTGCCATGCTTTCGCATCGAAACATTCTTCTGAATGCCTACTATGCTGGCGCAAATCAAGAGTTTACTTCGGCAGATAGGATCTGTATTCCGGTCCCGTTGTACCATTGCTTTGGGTGTGTCCTGGGAACCCTTTGTTCCGTCGTTCATGGGGCGACGATGGTCTTCCCTTCCGAGGGCTTTCATGCCGGTTCGACCTTGCATGCCATCGAAAAGGAGGGATGTACCGCCGTCTATGGCGTCCCAACGATGTTTATCTCGATGTTGGAGCATGCGGACTTCCCGACACGCCAGTTGAAAACGTTGCGAACCGGGATCATGGCAGGCAGTCCATGTCCGATCGAATTGATGAAGAAAGTCACGAGTGAGATGGGGGCCTCGCAGATGACGATCGGCTATGGGCAAACCGAAGCCTCTCCGTTGGTAACGCAGACGCGCGTTCATGATTCCTTGGATCTACGCGTTGGAACGGTTGGTCGAACATTGCCTGGCGTTGAGGTCAAATTGATCGACCCAGAGACGGGAAAAGTCGTAGGGGACATGCAGCACGGCGAATTGTGTAGTCGTGGGCACAATGTCATGATCGGGTATTTCAAGATGCGGGATAAAACGGCGGAGGCAATCGATGCGGAGGGATGGTTGCACTCGGGCGATTTGGCGATGCGTCAGGTAGATGGGTACTATCGCATTACAGGTCGACTTCGCGATTTGATCATTCGCGGTGGCGAAAACGTGTACCCTCGCGAGATCGAAGAGTTGCTTTTCCAGCATCCGGATGTTGAGGACGTGCAAGTGATCGGAGTCCCTGATCGCAAATTCGGCGAAGAGGTTATGGCCTGGGTTCGCTTGCGAAATGGGCGAGCAACACCCGTGGACGATTTGACGGCGTTTTGCAAAGCTAAGCTTGCCTACTTTAAAGTGCCGCACTATTGGAAATTTGTGGACTCGTTTCCAATGACCGTGACGGGGAAAATACAAAAATTCAAGATGCGAGAAATCAGCATTGAAGAGCTTGGTTTGCAGGATGTCGCAAGGGTCCAAACGGCATGATCGAGGAACGACCCTTACGCGTCAGGCGCCGCCCAATTCGGCAGACGTTTCTCCAGAAATGCGGCCAGACCTTCTTCTGCTTCGCTACCTTCTTCTGCTTCGCTACCGTATCTCGCGTTGAGGTGAAGTTCGAGCATGCGAGCTATCGACACCGATTCGCGCGTCGCATAGGCTTGGTTAAGCAACTTTTTGATTGCCTTAACGGTTTGGACGCCGCCTGCTAATACTCCTTCAGCCAATCCAATCGCCGTTTTCAAAAGCACTTCTTGGGATACAACGCGTTGCAAAAGGCCCATCTGCTGGGCTCGGTTCGCATCGATTGTGTTGCCGACCAAATACAACTCCCGAAGATCGCCCTCTCGAACTTTAGGGCTCATGACAGCGCAGATCAAAGCGGGCAGCAGTCCACGGCGGGCTTCCGGAAATCCGATCTTTAAATCGGTAGTCCCAATTGCCAGATCGCAAGAAGCCATCAAGCCAGCTCCTCCCGCATATGCGCCGCCATGTGCAGCGGCAATGGTGACCAGCTCCGTGCTTCGCATAAGTTCAAACGTTTTCGCCAGACTGCTCGCGCATGGGTGAACGAGGTTGGCTTGAGACGCCTCGGACAAATCCATTCCAGAGCAAAAAACGGGACCGGCACCTGCGATAATCAGAACCCGCGTTGCCTTTTTTGCGGTTAAGGATTCGATTTGCTGGCAGAGTTCATCGAGCATCGCAATGGATAGAGCATTGCGACGTTCAGGGCGATTCAGGGTTAATAGAACGAGATCCTTTTGCAAGGTCTCAGAAGTGATAAGGTTTCCCATGTGGATATCGCCTCTAAGCACAACGGTATGAGTCTTTGAGTGAAACAAACTGATAGCCGAAGGGCGATAGCCCCGGTTCTCGACGAATGTCGAGCGATTAGAAAACCGGGGCTATCGCCCAACGGCTAATTAAATCAGCAGGTGAGGGGGGGTCCTAGTCTTCTTGCCCTCGTTTGTACGCGTCTGCGAGGCTTTCGTCCAAGCCCACCAGCCATCGACGTCCTTCGGTTTCTAGCTCGACAAAGTTTGCACCGACATCCATAACTTGACCTTGCACACCACCTAATTTGAGCTGATCTCCTTTGCGAAGGTAGTACTTCTTGTCGTCGGTTTTTGAGAGCACCCACGCTTCGGGTCCGCTTCTGCCAACAATCAGCGCCGTCACAGTCGCTTGCGAAGCAACATCAAATTTGTTCGCAGGCGGGGCCGGCGGAGGCATTTCCCTTACACTGAGGGTAAGCGTCTGAAGTGCCGACTTTGCCGGGATTCCAGTGTCGGTTACCTTTACGACGACGTTGTAGTCGCCTGGTTTCGTCGGGCTCCAGGATAGCTTGCCCAAATCCCTATCCATTTTAAGCCCCTCTGGTACTTCACCGACCGTATCAAACAGCAAGTATTGATTTGGGCCGGCGTCCGTGGCCTCAATCGTGTAATCGAGTTTCAGCCCAACTTTAGCCTCAACCGACTTTTTCGCACTTACATTCGGGGGATAGTTCATAGGCGAAAACAGGTTGCGTTCGGAAATGGTTTTCTTGTATTCGTCGAGTGACTTGGCGAATCGATTGGAGTTCGCATCGGGTGGCTCCTGTTTGTCTTTGGCGATTGCCAACGCAAGCACTTCGCAGTCCAAGGTGATGGACAATCGATCGGGTTCCCGGCTGTTCAATGGGCTAACATCAAAGCGTGTGATTCGATGTAAATAGTCTTTGGCATAAAAACCGTAGAGCAGTTGAGTTGCGGTCTCAATGGTGCCTGCCCCTTTGATTTGAAACTTGAACGATTGAAATGCGTCCTTTTCCGGCTTGAAAGGGGACGCATCGAGAAAGCGTGGCGTTGGCTCATCCAATCGGGCTTCGTCTCCTAACGCGATTAACCATTCCATGTAGTCTGCTCGCGCCTTTTCGACGTTCCTTGGCAACGAACGTGGAGCAACGATGTTTATTTTTTGGTTGGCAATGATACCCGACGTAACCAGCAAGTCCTGATCTTGTTTCTTTTTAACAAGCCCTTCCAACTTTTCCTTTTTCTTGGTGAGGGCGTCTTGGAAACTTGAGACGATCGATTGTCCGACGAACAGTAAGACCACTGCGCCAACGCCTGCTGCCAATAACTTTTCTCGTTTGCTCATAGCCATGATTAAGCTCCCGCTCCATTGGTTTGTGGCTCAGGGGTTGTCGTTGAGGATGGAGTGACGGATGGAGTGACTGCTGGAGTCGGGGGGGACGCGGTTTCTTGATCCTTTGACGCTGGAGGCGTTTTGGGTGGTGATTGCGTTTCACTCGGCACGGGCGGAGCTGCTTTCGGGTCGACTGGAGTACCTTGAACGTCGACAGCCGGCTTGTTCGCTGACGGCGTCGCATTCGCTGGATTGGAAGCCATCTTAGGCTTTTTTTGCGTTCGAGGATCCGAAACTTTCACGGGTGCTAATTGCATGTTAAGGTCAGCTATCCATGGAAAATCACCGGTTTTGTCTTGGCTTTTGATGACGCTGGTACTTAGCACCGAATGTTGTGGATCGCGAAATGACTCCTGATACTCGGGTATGTCTTCTTGTTTTTTTGCGACAAACTTGGTTGAGACGGATGCTGAGTTTGTCTTGGCGTCCGTCATAAACGTAGTCACGTTAAAAATGGTTTTGTCGGCAGGGGCGGCGTGGGTTGACATGTATTCCAACTCGTCCAACCAATTATGGTCCCCTTGTAAGAAGTTTTCTACTTTGTTCCAGTCCGCAAGTTTCTTGGTAGAAAGCTCAACGGACTTCGCGTTCTTTGCTATTGCTTCTTCGAGTCCTGTAATCTCCGAGTTGAGCGCCGAATGGCTCATCCAATTCCACGCGTAAGCGCCACCGAGCACTAGGACAGCCGCAGCGCCAGCCATGGCGTATTTGACGACAGGCTTCTTCTTTTCTTCGCGTTTGCGAGGATTTGAAAAATCGATGAGTCGGTCCGAGACCTGTGGGGCCAGCAACGCTCCGACAGCAGATGCGAATTTGCCTGTATTGTCACCTGCAACGAGTCGCACTGTCTTCGATGCCTCGAACAAATCAAGTGGATCGAGGCTTTCAACATTCGCTTCCAGCGCTAAGCTCAGCGTCTCGCACAAATCGGCGTGTTGTGTTCCGCTCCCCCAGATTCGAACTTGCTGAATGTTTAGATTCGAACGTTGCGAAGCTGCCGCAATCATGGTTCGCCGAATCTCTCCCAGCAAGGCAAAGCTGTTCGATTCCGCTTCGGCAGGGCTCGAGAACCGGACGTTTCGCATGAAAACCACATTGCCTTGATCCATGACGGCCATATCGGCTTCGTCCCCGTAGAGCTCCATCAAAAGAAC
>CAMBSL010000166.1 GCA_945870455.1 Pirellula staleyi DSM 6068
GCCTTGATTGTTTGCTGTGCTGCCAGAATCGCATCGGGTTTCGAAAAAACCTCCGCGCTCAAGTAGCCTGTGAATCCAATTTCGAACAATGCTGACATGATTGGATCCACGTCCAAATGCCCAAAGCCTACTGCCATCCGATTCGAATCGGCAAAATGAATATGGCCAATCGCATTTCCAGCTTGGCGAATCGCAGTCGCCATATCCGATTCCTCGATATTCATATGAAACCAATCCGCCAACAGCTTCACATTATCCAAACCTTGAAGAATACCCAACCCTTGCTCCAAGGTATTGGCTTGGTCGGTCTCGTAACGATTGAGTGGCTCATAGAGCAGAACGGTTCCGCATTTTTGCGAGTGCTCGCTGAGAACCGCTAGCCCGTCCCGAAGCAGCGATTTTGCCGTCTCCTTGTCAACCGCATGGCTTGATCGGCCTTGCATGGATCCGATGATGGCGGGTGCTCCTAACTCGGCGGCGCATTCGATGATCGATCGGATGAAATCGATTGCACGCTGCCGGATGATCGGATCCTCGTCCGCCAACTGCAAGCGATGTTTTACCCAACCAGCACCTGTTCCAACCGCCGCCACGGTCATGCCGGCCGCCGCCAATGGCTTTGCCAAGAATAAGTGTCTCAGCGTTTCCGCATCGGGCGGAAAAATCTCCAAAGCGTCGAACCCGAGCTTTTGTGCAATCGACATGGCGTGAATCGCATCGCCCCAAAAAACAAACGGCCCGCCTCGGGCTTCTTCCACAAGCGAGACGGTAACGGCAGATTTCATCGATGAAGATCCTTTCAGACAGTTTTCTTGGTTTAGGCGATCGTGATTATGAACGTGATGGATCGAATTGTTTAGTTGGGCACCGCCACTTAGTGCGAAAATCAAGTTTTTTTCCGACACTTCTCGCTCAAGGCGACCGCGAAATGGGAGTCTGGCCAAGACCCTACCCTTGACGTTCTGCTCGGCACACACCGCTTGGCGAGAGAGCGTTCGGAGCATGCGTCGCAAGGGCGCACAACAGATCGAAACCTTATCCGCCGGATTTACAGAAACCTCGTTTGATGAACGCGGATATGCGAGACAGGTTCCTTCCCAATTCCCTTGCCAAGTACAATACCAAGATGCTGCGGGTTCGCAATAATCCTCAGACACAACGACGCGCTGCAAAACAACCCGTTATGCTGGTAACCACGAACCAAGAACCAAGAACCAAGAACCAAGAACCAAGAACAACGCCATGCGATTCCTATTCGTCTCCCTATTCTTTTCCTGCGTCATGCTGATTCCTTATTCGGAAGCCGTCGCGCAGAAAGCCGAATCCAATCCACAAGCCTCGCTTCGCTCGCTGTCAGGCATTGTGATTCAAGAGAAAGAAAATGTGCTGACCAGCGTTGATTTCCGCGCGTGCAAAGATAGCTGGGTCGATTTCCTCCCAAAAGTGCTGGAAGTTCCCTCGATCCAATCGTTGATGATTGCTGGTCAGCTTGCCACTCATGAACGCGTGCTCAAGCTGGCTAGCTTGCCAAATCTCAAGGTTCTGAGGCTTGAGCAAGCTGCAATCAACGATTCGACCATCGCCTTTGTTGTCACGCTTCCGAAACTCGAGGAACTCACCATCGATCGATGTGGCATCACGGACGCTGCTTTGGAGAGTATCGCCCAGAGCAAAACGCTCAAGCGACTTCGTTTGCCGGGAACCTCCATCTCCGATGCAGGATTGGCTCATCTGAAAGATTTCGATCCATTGGAACTGCTCGACTTAAACGACTGCACTCGAATCAGTGACAATGGAATTCAGCATCTTCGGAACTTGACCAAGATGCGCAACCTAAGTGTGTGGGGACCAGGAATAACCGACGCCACGATGAAGCATCTATCGGGCATGACCAGCATGGCCGCCATCTCGTTTCGCAAATGCGCGGTATCAGACGCTGGATTCGCAGCGCTTTCAGGCATGACCAAACTCAAGGAATTCGATATCTATCAAACTCAGGTTGGCGACGGAGCATTGGCTGCGATGTCGGGAGCAAAGGACATGACTAAGCTGAAACTGCGAGCCTCAAGTATCACCTCCGAGGGGATCGCCCAGCATATCCGCAAATTTGCGAATGTGGTCTCGATCGATCTAGGCGAAACCAACATCGACGACGATGCGTTAAGGAGTCTAGGTACATTGTCGAAACTCGAGGACTTGAACCTGTTGCGAACGCATGTGACGAATAAGGGTTTGGCATCTCTTGAGCCTCTTAAACTCAAGCGACTCAACTTGGACGACATTGCGAGTGTTGGCGACGATACGATCCCAATCGTGGCGACTAT
This sequence comes from Pirellula staleyi DSM 6068, assembly GCA_945870455.1. Taxonomy (GTDB): domain Bacteria; phylum Planctomycetota; class Planctomycetia; order Pirellulales; family Pirellulaceae; genus JBKCUI01. The sequence goes on from CAMBSL010000166.1 coordinate 2,325, forward strand.
CAAGACACTTGAATTCTTGCATTTAGGCAAAACGCATATTACCGACAAAGGGTTGGAGGGGCTCGTTTCGCTGTCCCGTCTAAAAGATTTGATTGTAACGAACACTGTGGTAAGTCGAGAGTCGATTGTCACTCTTCAGTCGAAACTGCCCGATCTCAAGATCAAGTACGGGAACGAGCCTTTACCGAAGTGATCTTGGACTTGTTCCGAGATGCGAGTTTAGCGACGGGTCTGTGCGGGCCATCTTTTCCATCTTTGATGCGTTGGTAGGTATTTCTGGACATCCGGAAATGGCGATCGAACTTGAGATGAAAAGTCAAAATTAGAGAATAATTGTTGTGTAATTACCTGCCCGCAAGCTGATATCGACTCCGTGAGGCATGAACCTCCTATCGGGCCGCTTCAAGCCCGTTGTTTCATTTGTTTCGACGCTGATCTACCGCTCCAACGATTCGGTCAGCGACTTCTTCGATCTAGGCAAGTGTGCAACCGCTCGATACCCATCCCATCCGTTCCAAAGCAATTCGTGGAGAATCTCTATGCGCACCCTCGTGGCGACCGCTATGACAATAGCGGTCTGGGCGTCGACTGCATCAGCGGCCCAATTGTCCAGTATGTTTTTAATTACCAACCATGATTTCGGAACCGTCGCGCGAGCGGCTAAAACCGAACATCGGTTCTACTTTAACAACCCCTACAGTCAGCCGTTGCATGTGCGTAGCGTCCGCACCTCGTGTGGCTGTACCACTCCCACTGTCGAGACCGAAATCGTTCCACCCGGCGGAAGAGGGAGTATCCTCGCCAAGTTCAACACAGGGACTCATACAGGCTCACGAGCTGCAACCTTAACCGTTACGTTTGACAAGCCGACCTTCGCCGAAATTCAATTGCACGTCAAAGGCTACATTCGATCCGACGTCGTGTTCCAACCAGGCGAAGCAACGTTTGGAAACATCATGCAAGGCGAATCGAAAACCATCGAGGTTGCAATCAACTACGCTGGAAAGCCAACTTGGCAGATCAATCAGGTGACCGCTGGAGATTCGTTCATCAAGGTGTCGCATTCGGAAGTTTCACGACAGAACGGCAAGATCCAATACAATCTGGTCGTCAACATCAGCGGAGACGCACCTGCCGGTCCACTTGAAAGCGAACTAGTGGTTCACACCAACGATCGCAATCTTACGACAGTCCCGCTCAAGCTGGTTGCAAACATCGCACCCGAGATTTCGGTTTCGCCACAAACGCTGTCCCTTGGCGATATCGTTCAAGGCGAACCGATCAAACAAATGGTCGTTTTGAAAGGTCACGAACCCTTCATCATCCAATCCATTCAAAGCGATTTGTTCACAATCGAAGCGAAGTTGGCTGAGGAGAGCAGGACGCTACATGCTTTGCCGTTGATCATCAAACCAAACGCTGGTGAGTTTGGTCAAGAGTTAAAAGGCAAGATCATTATCTCAACCGATTTGTCCACGAAACCAACAATCGAAATCGGTACGGTTTTTCGCCTTAAGGCAACAGCAGAAAAATAACCGAAGGGATTGAGCGCTAACGTGAAGGTAACGTTTTTCATGTCCAGATCCATCGGTTCTGGACCAGCCGAACCAACGGTCGATCGTTGTTCCTTTGAAAAGCCTTGGCGCGACCTTCCCATTCGATTGATCGCTATGCAGTTCCACTGAGCCATCTCAGTTCGGCATCATTCCAATTCGGCATCATCTCAATTCGGCGCAGAAGTGCTCGCTTAAAACATCCTTACACCGACACTGAGCAAAATGTTTGCATAACGTTGCGTATCCCCTGTCTGAACCGTTAGCACATGGTCGTCGGTGGCGACCTGTTTGTAGAACTCCCATTTTTCGATGGGTTGGAGTTCAACGCCGATGCCTGCTTTGCGTATCGTCTCTTTGTATTCGGCCCAAACGGGCGGATCGCCGTCCAATGCATATGGACCGCTTGTTTCCGTCATCATCGTTTGGATGGCATCCACGGGAATTGCGGACAGAATCGCTTCAAGAACTTGATTGCACGAAACCAAGCCCGGCATCAAATTCAACGAAACTACCTCACTGCGCGGCCCGCGTTTGCTCGAAGCGGGATAGTTTCCATCCGCGATCAAAATAGTCGCGTGGTGGCCGGCCTCTGCAAGAATGCGAGAGATTACAGGATGAATGAGTTGACTTCGAAGCATGATGATTGATCAACAGAGCTAGTATTTCGACCTTAGATCACGCCGCCGTGAACTCGGTAAGGCGTCATATGACTAGGCTGATCGAGGAACCAGAATCGTTCCCACTCTTGGACCAGAGCACGCAGATTTTCTGAGGTGTAAATCAATTGCTCAGCTCGCTTCACTGGGTCCGCCGAATAAATCGGAATGGCGCATCCAACCATAGGTAGGGATGAACAGCAAACCAGCAATGCCCAACAAATTCGACGCCGCATGACCCATCCTCCGTGAAAGTCTCGCACTTTACTTCTTTAATCTACGACGATCCGTTCCTGACAAGCTCTGGAGCAGTTAGGATTCGGATGTCAGTTGAACATTTTCGTCTTCGTCTTTGTCTTCTTCTTCGTCCTCGTCGACCGAAGCCACTAACTTGCCTGACGCAATCTCGTCTCGAATTTGCTGGGCAAGTGGTGAACCCTCTATCGAGTTGACCTGTTGTTCCATGATCTTGCCGGGCTTGAAAGTTACGACAAACTTTTCGGGGACCTCTACTTGGCGTCCCGTCCGAGGATTGCGTGCTTTCCGTGCAGCCCGTGGCCGAACTTGGAACACTCCAAAATTGCGGAGTTCGATGCGACCCTCTTCTACCAGCGTTGTCACAATCGCATCAAACGTCTTTTGAACGATCGTCTTGATTTGCTGCTGGTTTAATCCGGTCTCATCGGAAATCGTTTTCACGATCTCTTTTTTCGTCACGACAGAACTCTCCGGGGACCTGAAATAACGACCTAAGTCGTTTTGCTGATTGGGTTTAATCACCCAAGAGTTTAGGTCCTGCCGGTTTGTTCGTCAAGGTCGAGGACATTAACACCCAACCTCAATCGCGTCGATCCACAAAATCGCTGTTATTGTTTTCGACCGAACAACCGGCAAACTTGATCCAAGTCCACATTTTTTACGAACTTGGTGCGTTCCAGGCAGAGATTCGCGTCGCCGCCGTTTTCCTAGGAATTAGCCAGCAAAACGCGTCAGTGCCGAGTTGGGATACGCATCAGGTTTGCCTAACTGACCAAATACAGCCGAAAAAGGTGCAGGCACGCTCCGCCGTGCCGTTCGCAGTCGAGCTTTTGCCAGGATTCCAGGTAGACGGCACATGGAATGTACCTACCTACTTTGACTTTGGTTGGCTGAATCACGATTGGCCGAACGAAGAGAGCAACTACGACTTTTTCGGTACGTAGATAAAGGCAATCACCAACGATAACCCCAGTATCGCGGCAGCGAGCGCAAAGGGAGCACCTTGCCACGCGTTTGGCACGTTGGGGTCATTTGTCCAGCTATAGACTTGCGTAAATAGGAATGGGCCAATCATCCCAGAGATGCCATTGAGCGAACTGTTGGCTCCGGACAGTTGGCCTTGTTGACCTGTGGCAAGTTTCTTGGACATGACCCCTTGAATGGAAGCACTAAAGAATCCCATCAGCGCAAAGATAATTGTACTGGCGAAAAACATCGTTCCGGTCCATGAGATCGAATAAGCGAGAAACCCGAGGATGCCGCCACTCAATCCGACGAAGATCAGCACGCGTTCTCCGAACCGTTTGACGGCAGGCCGAATCAGTCCACCTTGCACGACGAAATTCAATATTCCGACAGAGGCTAGCGTTCCTCCCTGCATCGCCCCCGACCAACCGAAACGGTTCAGCGTATAGAGAATGAAAACGTTTTGAAACACTTGATGCGCAAGTTGATACAGGAACAGAGTCATTGCCATCGGCAGCAGTCCTGTCGTTGACCGAAGCAACTGCAAAGAGCCGAGAGGATTGGCACGAGCCCATCGAAAGGAACTTCGCTTTTCTATTGGCAAAGATTCGGGCAGAACGAAAAACCCGTACATGGCATTCGAGAGTGTCAGGAACGCAGAAACCCAGAATGGCAATCGCAAATCAAAGTCGCTGAGCCATCCGCCCATCGCTGGCCCAAGGACGAACCCCATGCCGAAGGCCGCTCCAAACATACCATAAGCTGCAGAGCGGTCCTCTGGTTTCGTAACGTCGGCCATATACGCCTGAGCCGTTGAAAAGCTTGAGGCGGTGATTCCAGTAATGATGCGGCCCAAAAACAGCCATGCCAAATTGGGGGCCAAAGCAAGCAAGATGTAGTCGAATCCAAGGCCGAATGCAGATAAGATAAGAATAGGTCGACGACCAAAGCGATCGGACAAGGCTCCCATGATCGGAGAGCAGAAGAACTGCATGAAAGCCCAAGTGGTACCAAACAAGCCGATATAAAAAGCGGCAGTCGTTTTGTCACCGTCGACCAGTTTCAAGATTAGCTTAGCACCAACCGGGATGATCAATCCCAATGACAATACATCGAGCACGATCGTCACCATGATAAAGGCGATCGCGGCTTTTTTTGGATTCGTTGCGATGCTATTCACTACTTCGCTTGTTTGGTTTGGGTAGGTTGCTTCATCGCGTTGCTGATCATTTCGTCGAAGATCTCGCGTTGTTGCTTCATCGCTACAAATTTATCGGTCGGATCTGCGCGGGCTTCGAGCAGTACCCATCCTGCGTAATGGGACGCAATCAACATATTCATCAGTTCTTGATAGGGATAGTCCTTCGAGTCGAGTTCTCGCGCATGAAGTGTTTCGCCGAACCGTTCTCGCACCATTTTGAAGTTGGCTTCGATGCCTGGTTCCATCAGGTCTTCGCCATTGCAGTTCCAGCATACCGTCGCATTCTTGTGGTCCGCGACTTGGAAGATGTCTCGAACGACACTGAGTTGGCTGGTATTCTTGCCGTGGACTTCCAAGCGAATCTGCTGACCGAAACCTTCGCCATACGCAGCAAGTTCATTCAGTGCCTTGCCGATCTGTTCAATGGTCTTCTCATTGGGAACGTTCGGTGCAAATCCATTCGGCTTGACTTTTACGCCGCTTCCGCCGCAATCATGCATCAACTGAATGTACTTTTTGCATTGTTCGATGTTTTCGGCCAGCACTTCAGGCTTGGGTGAATGGAACTCGCAGTTGGAACCGTATCCGATGAGCTCGATACCGCTATCTTCAAATTTCTTGTGGACTGTGTTGCGTTCCATGGCGGACAACGCGGGTTCCACAGCGTGCCTGTGCTCCGTCCGAAGCTCGACACCACCCATCCCGGCGTGTTGACAGGCCTTGATCACCGTGGACAAATCCATGTCCTTGCCCCAAAGATACGTCACCAATCCAAATTTCGGCTGCCCAATCGAACGTCCAAACGAGGAAACGCACGAAATCGGCTCTGCTGCGAGGGGTTTCACGGATGGAAATGCAATCGCAGCCGCACTGGCTGCAGCCGCAATAAGCCAATCTCGCCGCTGGATCGAGGTGGAAATTGCGTCCGGTTGTCGTTTTGAGGACAAGTGTTTGGATCGAATTGAGGTCATGTTTGTCTAATGCGCAACAGAAAGACGTCATTTGGGCACAAAAAAAGACTTCGCGAAAGGGATTGGAGTACTTTCACCGTCCAAGACGCACTATACTGAAGTTTCCTGCCCGGCACACCCGTCCTCGGTAAGCCGACCACAATATTCCCACCTATTAACAGAGTTTTCCAAATCGCGGACAGCCTTTAGACTGTTTTGCCTAAGCCAACAATTATTACCCCCTCTGGAGTTCACCCGTATGAGATGTCTTGGCAACCCACTTGGTCGTCGTGGTTTTTTAACCGTAGGTGCTTTTGGTGGTCTCGGCATCACAATGGGGGATCTTTTCCGCTCACAGCAAGCGATGGCGGATCAAAAGCATTATGACTTTATCGAGGCGAAAGCCGAGAGCGTCATTCATATCTACCTGCCAGGCGGGATTGCCCACCAAGAGACGTTTGACCCAAAGCCCTACAGTCCACTCGAATTCCGAGGCGAATTGAAACCGATCAAAACCAAGACCGGGGACATCTTTTCTGAGACGGTGCCAAAACTTGCAGCCATATCCGATCGGTTGACGATTCTGAGAGCCATGTCGCACGGTGAGGCGGCTCACGAACGGGGCACGCACAACATGTTCACAGGCTACAAGCCATCGCCGGCTTTGATTTTCCCAAGCTTTGGCTCAGTGGTAAGTCATGAATACGGTCCGCGCAACAACTTGCCTCCGTACGTAGCTGTTCCAAGCCAAGCCAACGAGTTCGCAGGTACTGGTTACCTCAGTTCGTCCTTCGGCCCATTTAGCCTTGGGGCGGATCCGGCCAATAAGGGTTTCAAGGTTCAGGATTTGAACTTGGGCGGCGGTGTGGATACGGCACGCTTTGAACGCCGCCGATCTGCTCTCGATGCAGTCAACGCGCATTTTTCAGAAAAGCAAAAGTCCGATAACATCGCTGCTATGGACACATTCTATCAACGAGCTTACTCGCTGATCAGCAGCGACAAGGCACGAGAGGCATTCAATATCGAAGCCGAAGATAACGCGCTGCGGGATAAGTATGGGCGCAACGCGGCCGGCCAACGCCTCTTGATGGCGCGACGCCTCGTTGAATCGGGAGTTCGATTCGTGACAGTAACCTACGGCGGATGGGACATGCACGGCCAAATTGCAGCCAGCATGCGGCGCGATATGCCACCGTTGGATCAAGCGTTAGCAGCCCTCATCGAAGATCTCGAATCCCGTGGCTTGCTGTCCAAGACTTTGGTCATGGTGAGCAGTGAGTTCGGTCGTACACCGAAAATCAACAACGACGCGGGACGAGATCACTGGCCCAAAGTTTTCTCGGTCATGCTCGCCGGAGGCGGCGTGAAAGGCGGCATGGTTTACGGCGCTTCGGACGCAACTGCGACCGAACCCGAATTCGACAAGGTTTCTCCTGAAGACTTGGCGACCACCATGTATCAATTGCTCGGTATTGTTGCCGACAAAGAGTTAATGTCGCCCGGTGATCGCCCCATCGAAATTTGCGATGGTGGCAAAGTTATCCAAGATATCTTGGCTTAGTGAGATAGGCTTCCTGCCTGTCTCGCTGAAAGGATAGGCCAAACACCAGCAACATCGAAAATCGAGCAATGCAAATTCTAGGTAAACTCTGGCGCTACTATTTGGTCCAAATGTTCGCGTGTATTGGGCTTTGCGTTTCAGCATTCGCGGCGAATCCGGAAGCGAACGGGTTGTCGCTGGTGGGACTGCAACGCGGAACCTCCGTAGAGCTGACCATTTCCGGTGCGCGGCTCGGTGACGCTCATTCCCTGGTGTTCTACTTACCCGGCCTAACGGCGACGGGTATCACGAAAGTGGATGACAACAACATCAAGGCGACGATTACGGCCGCCGCAGATGCCGCCTGTGATCTATATCCCTTTCGTGTGATCACCAACACCGGCATTAGCAACATGCGTTTACTCAACGTTTCTGCGCTCCCTTCGGTCGCCGAAATCGAACCCAATACTCAGTTTCCTGCCGCTCAAGTCATCGAATACAATTCGACTGTAAACGGTGTCGTACTGAGCGAAGATGTCGATTATTACGCCGTCGATCTGAAGCAAGGGCAGTTGCTGAATGTCGAACTTGAGGGTCTTCGTCATTCTTACTTAAATGACTTCTTTGATCCGTACGTCGCAATCTACGATGCCAAGCGATTTGAGATCACGGCGAGTGACGATTCCGTATTCTTGCAGCAAGACTGCTTGTGCTCGATGGTTGCACCCGCCGATGGGCGTTACACAATTGAAGTTCGTGAGAGTAGCTTCGGTGGAAATGAACGGGCTCGGTACCGACTCCACGTTGGCGGATTCCCTCGACCCGTGGCGATCGTTCCGAGCGGCGGTCCGCCCGGTCAGCCATTGGCAGTGACCTGCATCGATCTATTAGGCAATTCGTGGCAAGAAACGTTTGACATGCCTGCCACCGAGAGTGAGGTCCATCGCGTTTGGTCGAAGAAAGATGGTTTGCAATCGCCTTCGCCAAACTACCTTAGTGTTAACGCGCTACCAAACGTATTGGAAACCGAACCCAATTCGGATCACAATGCCATAACGACCTCTTATCCAGTTCCTGTCGCGTTCAATGGAATCCTTGAGTCTGAGAAAGATAAAGATTTCTGGGTATTCGAAGCCAAAAAAGATCAGCAGCTTGAAATCCGAGTGCACGCTCGCGTACCCATGCGTTCCAACGTCGATCCCGTACTGCAAATCTTCAAGGTGGGCGGCGGGGCTCTGGCCAATAACGACGATAGCAACGGACCGGACAGCTATCTAAGCTTCAAAGTACCGGAGGATGGCAAGTTTGCGGTATGCGTCTCTGACCATTTGGGTCGTTTTGGCAAGCACTTTGCCTATCGAGTTGAGATCCAACTGCAGACCCCGGAAGTCGGCACAACCGTCAACGAACAAGATCGCTATTTCTCGCAAGTTGTCGGTGTGCCTCGCGGTGCACGGATGGCGGTCGAAGTGAATGTTGTTCGCAAATTTGTGGGCGGCGAAGCTCGTGTAGTGGCCGTCGATTTGCCACCTGGCATGACGCAATCGGATGGGATATGCGCTGCAGACCAAGGAACCATTCAAGTTATCTTTCGAGCCGATGCGGGTGCTCCGAACATTGGCAAACTGGTCGATCTGACGGCCACCATTGCGACTTCACCGGAAAAAAGTTTGGTTGGTCACCTTAAACAACGAACGCAACTCCTGCGAGGTCAGAACAACGTGGATGTATGGGGGCGATCGGATAATAAATTAGCCGTGGCTCTGTCCGATCCGGTTCCGTTCGATATTGAAGTGGTTCAGCCTCAAGTCCCATTGGTCCGTAACGGCTCGCTCAACTTAATTGTGAACGCCAAACGCAACCCTGGATTCGACAAGCCGATCGTTCTTCGGTTGTTAAATACGCCGCCGGGAATGGGTTTCTCGTCGGTTACGATCCCTGGCGACCAAACCTCGATCGCATTGCCTCTGACTGCCAACAACGGAGCGGCGATTCGAAACTGGCCACTCGTCGTGATGGCAACATCCGAGTCCGGTTTCGGCCCGATCAAAATTGCGTCCGAGTTTGTCAACGTCGATGTCATTGATTCCTTGTTTGACTTCAAATTTGCCAAGACGATGTCGGAACAGGGTAAAACCGTCGACATAGTGGTGGGTGCCAAGTTGAAGAAGCCTGTCGAAGGAACGGTCGAGATCGAAATCCTGGGAATACCCCCCGGAACGCTGACCGCGACACCAAAAATCAGCTTCGCGGCGGATGCGACACAAGCGGTTTTCCCACTTCAGGTACCGGTGGAAACGCGAGCAGGGAACTACAAAACAATTATTTGCCGGGCCACTGTGACGAGCGACAAAGGTGTCATTACACAAACCAACGGCAACGGTGAGATTCAAGTCGACGTTCCAATCGCCCCACCGGCAGCGACCGCAGTCGCATCCGTTCCCGCGCCTGCGGCAACCGCACCGGCCGATCCTGCTGCAAAGCCGCTTTCACGACTTGAACAACTTAAGCTACAGCGAGGCAAACAGTGATTGTTATCCGACAGGTAATTGATATGTCCACAAAATTTCGTTTGCTCGCAGCGTTGTTATTTTTGGCAAATCCACTCGTTGCTCCGCGCGCAATCGCGTTGGACGATGCTTTGCCACCTGCTGGAATTGTCGCTTTGCCAACTGCCGGAACTAGCCCGGCTCCCGGTGAATGGCGATCGCTATCGGTCTATCCTCCGAACATCAAGCTTTCCGCCAAATCGGATTCTCAACATTTGGCCGTTGTTGCGACTCGATCGGATGGAATCACGCAAGACGTCACCGAACAAGTCCAGTGGGCCTTTGCGAACGCGGACCTAGCTCAATTCGCCGATTTCGTCGTCTCTCCCAAAGCGGATGGAACAACGCAAGTGACGGCGCAATGGCAGGGCCTATCCGCTACAGCATCTCTGGAGATCACCAACTCGCAGCTTGAACGCACGGTCAGTTTCGAACGCGACATTATGCCCGTTCTGACCAAAGTCGGTTGCAACACCGGTTCGTGTCATGGAGCAGCGCGAGGCAGAGACGGATTTCGCTTGAGTTTGTTTGGATATGACCCAGCCGGCGATTATCAACGCATTAC
>CAMBSL010000167.1 GCA_945870455.1 Pirellula staleyi DSM 6068
TGATCCACCAAGAACTAGGTGACGTCATGACCCGATCGGCAACCGTTGTTCGAGATAACAAGCAATTGACCGAAGCCTATGACAAGGTTTGCCAATTAAGCGAACGAGCTGCCAAATGCGCTTTGTCGGATACCGGTAATTGGACAAACCAAAACGTTATCTTCACCAAAGCGGTCCAAGATATGTTCCCGTCTGCCAAGTGTATTCTGAAGGGCGCATTGCATCGCGACGAAAGCCGAGGAGCTCATTACAAGCCCGCCTTCACGATGCCGAGTTTGAGTGCAACCGAGCCTGCCGCGAAACGAAAAGAGGCCGAGGGGTGGTGCGATGCCTTCGAACTGAACAACAAGAAGTTTCTTAAGTCCACCATTTGCACTTGGAACGGAATCGAACCGGAAATGAGCTTTGAAGATGTCGATACGCGTTTGCTCCCCCCACGGCCTCGAATGTACGGTCTTGTGGGCGCTGAAGTGATCGAACAGGTTTGGAAGGAACGAATCGCGAACCGGGAAAAACAACCCGAGCCAGCGAAGAAGCAACCCGTCGGATCATCAACCTAGCCTCATTTGGTCCATTCATTGCCCCCAGCGTTTAAACCAATCGAATTCAAACCCATTTAATATTTGCATACTGTTATGATCGCTCCCGGAAATAAAGTAGCCAGCCAGCGTCGCCCCTCCATGGTGAATGTTCGTATTCTCAGACAAGATGGGCCCAGTCTTCCAGCGTATTGGGAACGACATCAAGTCGACTACGAACCCGACATGAATGTCATCAGCGTGCTTCAAAAGGTCGCTGCGCAGGCGACGACCAGCGACGGCAAGAGTGTTCCACCGGTCGCTTGGGATTGTGGATGCTTGGAAGAGGTTTGCGGTTCATGCACGATGGTGATCAATGGCCGCGTTCGCCAAAGCTGCAGTGCGTTGGTCGATCGTTTGTTGGAAGCAGATGCCAACGAAATTGAGCTGCGCCCGATGTCCAAGTTTCCAGTACTTAGGGATTTATCGGTCGATCGATCGCGATTGTTTCGCTCGCTCCAGAGAGTCAAAGCCTGGGTTCCCGTCGATGGGTACTACGACATGGGTGCTGGCCCACGGATTTCACGCGACGAACAAGAGCAAAATTATCCATTGAGCCAGTGCATGAGTTGCGGCTGTTGCTTGGAAGCTTGCCCACAGTACACCAAGATTGAAATTCAACGTGAGCCTGGTGAATCGGACGCCGATTACACGGCTCGAAAAAACGCTTCGTTCGATCAAGAGTTCGTGGGAGCGGCCGCAATCTCTCAAGCAATGCTCTTTAACTCGCATCCGGTGGGCAAGAACCTGGCCAACGAACGCATGGAAGAACTTACGGCTGCGGGTGGAATCCAAAATTGCGGCAACGCTCAAAATTGCGTTGCGGTTTGCCCAAAGGAGATTCCACTCACCACATCGATCGCCAGGGCTGGCCGAGCAGCAACAGTCTATTCGATCAAGAAGTTTTTCGATCGATGATATTTGACCGGCGGACCGGCTGGTGGGCGTAAGCTTTGGGCTTGCGATGAATCACGGTTGGCAGGGCGGAAAGCGGACCCCGCTTTTAAACACGGGATAGAACTACGAATGCTCAAAAGTCATGGCGATTCCGACGCAGTGACCCTGCGGTGTGTTCGAGAGTTTGACAAGGCTAGAACCAATTCTTGGTTTACTCGACTTGGAAACGACGTTAATAGGACAGTCTATTCCGGTTTCGGTATGGTTGGTGGTGGGTGCAATCGCTCCCCTCCGCATACCTTCGATTGAAGCGATCAACTCGACGACGCCCGATCCGCTGATGGAATCGCCGAGCCCTCCTTTATACGAAACGACTGGAACATGCTTGAGCGTACTTGCGATCCCGCGTGCTTGAGCAGCATCCAGGCGGATGGTGCCGTTTGCGGCCGCGTTGATATGGTCAATCTCGTAAGGGGAAAGCCCGCTTCGTTGGATGAGAGTCTTCAGTGTGTTTTCGGTTGAGGCCTGCGTTCCGCCCCATCTCTCATTGGATGGACCAAACATGTTTGCCCACCCGACCATGCTGCCAAGGATCGGTATCCCGCGAGCCTCTGCGTGCGAGCGTCTTTCGAGAATGATTGACGAGGCCGACTCGCCCGGTACGCTTCCATCTCGCTCAGAATCAAAAGGCTTACATGCGATTTGAGGAATCGAGGTTGCGTGCGAGTAGTCTTCCTCATAGCGTTGCAGCAGGCGGGTAAAGCAGGTCCGAGAGGCCGACGAACCGACGACCATCACGTCCGCCTTGCCTCGCCGGATAACATTCATGGCTTCCAGGATCGCGCCCAGGCCGCTGGTTGCTTCGGTCGTGATGGTGTTGTTTGGTCCGCGAGCATCGAGGGTAATCCCAACGTGACAGGCTGCCATGTTCGGCAACGACTTGAGCATCCACAATGGATGGATATTTTCCATGGCTTCGACTGCCCAACGGGAGTGATCCATTTCTCCGTTCACTGCGCAACGCCGCACCACTTCCGCGACATCCGAAGAATCGCTCAGAATAATCTCGCCAGAGAAAACGGTACCCAGCCGGTCTGGTTCGATGGAACCTGGTGATATGCCGGCCATCCTGCATGCTTGCATGGCTGCACCGAATGCCATTTGAATCTCGCGACACATGACTTTAATTGTCTTGCGCGGGTGGACGTGTTCCTTGGGGTCGAAATCCTCGATGCACGCCGACATCCACTTCCTCTCGTCGACACCGCCGACCGGTTCGACTAATCGAACCGCAGACTCGCCTTTGAGTAACGCGTTGTACAATCGCTCGACATCGTGTCCGAGTGGCGTGATTGCACCGTAGCCGGTAACGACAATTTGATCTTCGATGGGGTGTTCTTTAAAATGCATCACTCGACCTAGATTTGATAATTCGAGTCGTGCCCAAGCTCATCGTTTCGCCCATTGCGGATTCGTAGTTTTGGTTTTTCAAGCACGACGGTCGTATGGGGTGCGACGCTATTGGTAACCCATACGCTGGATCCGATCACGCTATCGTGCCCTACAATGGTTTTGCCCCCGAGAATCGTGGCGTTGGCGTAGATTACCACACGATCCTCAATCGTTGGATGACGTTTGGAACCTCGGATTAACTGACCATCGACATCGGTCGCAAAGCTGAGAGCACCGAGCGTCACTCCTTGATAGATCTTGACGTGTTCACCGATATCGCAAGTCTCGCCGATGACAACGCCCGTCCCGTGGTCGATAAAAAAGGATTCGCCAATCCTTGCTCCAGGATGGATATCGATGCCTGTCTGTTTATGTGCCCATTCGGTCATCATTCTGGGAATAAAGGGGACTGCAAAATGGACGAGTTCGTGAGCGATTCGATAAATGGTGACTGCCTCTAGACCGGGGAAGCAAAAAATGATTTCGTCTCGATTTGAAACGCTGGGATCACCGTCGTAGGCAGCCTCGACATCTTTCGCCAACACCTCACGAAGTTGCGGAATGCGTTCAAGCAACGCAATCGCAATGGTTTGGCCCTTGGCTTCATAGTCGATCGCATGGTCGCAAGGATTGAAGCCAGCGGATTTACCTTCAACCTTATCTGCGTGAAGCAAAGCACGAGCAATTTGAGTGGTTAGGCGATCGTGCAAGGAGTCGACCAAATTACCAACGTGGTAGGTGACGTTGCCGGAGTGGAGTCCTTCGCGTCGCCGAAATCCAGGGTACAAAAGATCCTTGAAGTCTTCCAGGATATTGACGATCACTTCGTATTTTGGCAGTGGGCAATGCCCCAAATGATTGATTCGGTCGCGAGCGTTATAGGTTTTGACGATCGCGTCCGTTAGGCGAGGAAGCTGCTCCTTGAGTCGAAAGTCGGATGCCATTTGAATTGAAACCGGTCGTTCCGTGCGTGAATTGGATGAATCGATTGGGCAACAGCTTCTCTTGAGATCGGTATTGGCGATTGAGACTGGCAACTGTTTTTCGATTACACCGCCAGAGTGCACCAATTTGCCCTCTGTTGCTATCCGGACTATTTTACCTAGACTACGGATTCAAGACCGGGACGGTAGTGCCGATGGTATTCAATTCTTGATTGCGATTTAGCAATTGATCATGGAGCGACAGCAGGGTTCTGTAGAGTTGACTCAACTCGGCTTTCTTTTCTTCGATTTGCTCCGCTAAGGAGTCACCGACGCTGGTAATGACCTCCAATTCTTTGGTGTACTGTAATTTATCGAGCTTCAGCCTCGTTCCTTCTTCCTCCCGAATCAGTTCTTGTTTCAGGGCAACGTCGTTCGTGCGAATCACTTCTTTTAATTCCCGTTCGATCAACAGCAAATCTTGCTGCGCCCGGATTTTGAGTCGACGTGCTTCGCGGAATCCGAATTCGTAATCGTTGAGTGTACGGACAAAAATTCGTGCGCCGAGCGAAACGATTCCTTGCTTTTCCAAGTCCTTTGCCGTCGATTCATCGAAAACGAAAGTATCACCGGTTTTGAACAAAACGCCATTTTCCGAATCCAGCTTCAAGCGAGCATCGACGGACCTTCCGCTCAAATCAAAATATCCGCCTTCCATTGCGTTGCGTTTTTCGGTGGAATCGACAACTTCTGTGTGATCCTTTAGAAACGTGACCTGGAAAGCCAACGCTTCTGCTGGGGTTTGGTCGGGCGCTCGCCCGCCGTCATTTAGGTACGATTGAATGATACGGGCTTTTCGCGAAGCCTTGTTATCCAACGTACCAGGCTCGGCATCTGCCAAGGCTGCGTCGATGCGAAGCAATTCGGAAATTTGAGCTTTGTCCATTCGGCCAAAAATGGAATCGACATCGGCTTTGGACCCCTCAGCGGCAAACGTGGTGTGGGAATCGATCGGGATGATTTCGTAGACAGCAGCTGTTTCGAAGTCGCCCCTGGTTATCGCATCCTGAGCCGTTGGTCGAAGGGAAATGAGCCCATCCTTGTTGGTCGCGACGACAAACTCACCAAGGTAAACGTTGGGAACAAGCCCGACAGCTTGCCTACTTTCTCCGAATACGTAGACGACACTATCCACCACCAAGCCGCTTTCCACCACTGGAAGCGCAAGGGGAGCGGCGCCGCCTGCGGCAGCCTCAGGGGGTGCTGCAACTGGGAGATTGCTAACGTTTGCCGGTAGCTGAAGTGTCATGAGTCCTCCAACGGGAGGTTGCACCACGGCACCACGCCATACACGTCCTCGTTCCACTGCGATTCGGTTTACTTCGTTGGAAAGCGGAACGAACTTTTCTAAGTTGATACTAGGATCGAGTCGATCGCCATACATTTCAAGCGCGACAGATTTGGTCAGCTTATCGACCTTGGCCATCAACAGGTCATGCGATTTAGTGAAAGCCACTCGTTGCTGACTTACGCTGCCAGCGAAGAAAATAAAGGTCCAACACTCGATAAAAAGAATCGAAAGGAGGATCGTATGCACCACGCCCCAAGATTGGAACGATTTGACAAGCAATACGATAAAAACGATGAGCGATACAAGCACTACAGCCCAGATCAACATGCCGAAAATATCCATGAGGGTCAGCCTGGGGTCAGAGTGGTCGAGGAATTTGAAGGAATCGTCAAAATGGGTACACGAACTACGCGATGAACGCCGAGCCTAGCATAGTTGGGAAAACGGAGAATTCCCAACAAATCCTCCAGCATTCCGATGTTAAGTTGGGTAGATTGTGGTGTCAAGTAATTGCAAGGCATTTGGAAGTGTCGAAGCAACTGCTTATTCCAATTCTTCGCAATTTCCTGACTGCGCACCCCTTTTTTTCTTTTCCATGCCAGAACCTATCATCAGTATTAGCGGCCTGCGAGGGATTATCGGCAGCGAGTTGACGCCCATTGTGGCATGCAATTATGCAGCTTCTCTATGCACACAGGCACCAAATGGAGCTATCGCAGTCGCGAGGGACGGACGGATTAGTGGGCCAATGCTAGCCGATGTGATCGCCGCCGCTATTGTTGGTAGCGGTCGAATTTGTCTCGATTTAGGGGTGGCAAGTACTCCGACCGTCGGAGCATTCGTTCGAAAAACGAATGCTGCGGGAGCCATCCAAATATCGGCTAGTCACAATCCGTCTCTCTACAATGGCATGAAACTCTTTGGACCAGAGGGCCGAGTTTTGCCTGTCGAACCGGGGACTCGAGTCCTCAATGCCTACCGCCAACATCAAACGGATTGGCGGTCCGTGGAATTTCTAGGAACGCGTCAAACGATCGAAGACCCCCATGCTGGCCATCTCGAACTCGTATTGGGGACCGTCGATGTGGAGGCGATACGTCGTCGCCGATTTCGCGTGTTGCTGGACAGCAATCATGGTGCTGGTTCCATTCTCGGAAAACGTCTGCTCGCCGCCTTGGGATGCGAGACCGTAATATTGGGCGAAACTCCAAATGGTCTGTTTTCGCATCCCCCCGAACCGTTGGCGGAAAACCTGGTTACCGTCTCGCCTCGCGTGGTACAAGAAAAATTCGACGTTGGCTTTTGCCAAGACCCCGATGCAGACCGACTCGCCATCGTGGATGAACATGGGCACTTTATCGGCGAAGAGTACACGGCAGTGCTTTGTATGATGCGAGCGTTAATGCTTAATGCTGGCCCGTTGGTGACGAACTGTGCTTCTAGCAGCATGACGCAATGGTTGGCCAAAAAACATGGTGTTCCGTTCTTCCGAAGCAAAGTCGGAGAAGCCAATGTGGTGGATACGATGCTTGCGAACAATGCTCTCTACGGCGGGGAAGGTAGCGGTGGTCCGATCGATCCACGCGTGGTTTTGATCCGAGATAGCTTCGTCGGAATCGCACAAATTCTCGACTTGATGACGACAACTCAAAAAACGATCAGTCAATTGACGAGCCAATTGCCAAGGCTTGCGATGATCAAAGACAAGATGGAATTGAGCAAAGAGGAACTGAACGAGTCGATTTCCAAATTGTCCGAACACCTTAATGCAGAATCGATAAGCACCGAAGACGGCATTCGACTGGACTGGGCCGACTCTTGGCTTTTGCTTCGAGGTAGCAATACCGAACCTATCGTTCGGTTGATTGCCGAATCACCGACCGAGCAACAATCCCGCGATCTTATCGATCGCGCCAAGGGTGTCATCGTGAGGTAAGGCGAGCGGCAGACAGAAAACTACCGATCTTGACCCGATATGTAACGAGGGGCCCGCGAAATTGTCCCTAGCTTACGGGTTTGTTGATTAAATCGATTTGCCGTTAGGCAAAACGGTAGGACGGCCTTTCCAAGCCGTCGCGAGCATTTACGTTGCTTTCGACTGTCTGGAAAGGCCGTCCTACAAAGCATCCGCTCGGTATCAATGAGTTAAAGCAACAAGCCGTTACGCTTCGGGTTGGGATACTGTAATCTGCTGCTCGCCTAAGTGAACACTACTTCCCGCCGCTACTGTTGTTCTGCGCTTGTGGCGCAACAGTCTGCGGCGAAGGAGCATTGACCCCAACTAACGTGCCCAGGCGAGGAGTAGGAGTCGTTTTCACGATAGCTCGGTGAAGTATCGTTTGATACGAACCCGGCGATGTGGATGGTTCGGTTTCCGTAACCACAATCGGTGGGAGCGGCCCCGACGGAATCATTTGAGAAATCGCGATTTGAACGCTTTCAATGCGTCTCGCCGTCTCTTCGCTCGATCGGCCTGTTTTGACGTATACCACTCGGTGGCTTTGGGGAGCTTGCGTTAATATCCACTCGATCTTGAGTTTGCCCGCTTCGCTCAGCCCCTGTTGTTGTGAAAAGAGTGCCGTTCCCAGCGTGTTGTTGTCCCGCCATCCGTTGCTCCGCATGACCTCAAACGGAGCCACGACGCTGTTGGCGTCTGCACCTCGAAACGGTTGCGGCCAACAGTTGTTCCGAGCATAGTCAATGTGACTCTGGTGCTTGAATTCCGGCCAGCCCGCATCGACCCCGTTCACTGAGGCGAAAACCAAAACGCAGCCTGTTAACCATGCAAATGTACGTCGCATTTTCTGTGAATCCCTTATACAGTCGATTGCCAACGGCCAGTTAACCGAACTCCAAGGCCACATTTTCCATACCTAACTTGTGACATATGTCATCGGCGGGCCGTTCTCGGTTCCATCGACATTGCTCCAAAGCATTGTGCAAACTTCGTATCCGGTAGACTCGTTTCCCGTTGAATGCTTGCATTGCCGGCACGCCTGCCCCGTTAAATTCGACCATGTTTACTCAACTTCTACATTCGGAAAATCCGAATACATCCCTAAGTGGTTGCGCATTCGTTAAATCCTGCGCCGTCGTCAAATGTTGAAGTATGGGGAGCGAAATGATAAAAACGAAAAATGGCATTTACAGCCGAGAAACAGTGCGTCGTTTGGTGCAACAAGGGCTTCGTGTGAGCGCCATAACGCTAGCCTCCTTCGCGTTTGCAAGTCCCGCCTTCGCGCAATTAAGGACCGGTCGCGATTCCGATCGCGAATTCTATTCGACGCAGCCAACCCCAATGCCAACCTCCTCCGCTCCTCGAGGAAATGCAAAAGGGTTTCCTTCCTCGCCTCGTCCTACAAAAACAGCGAAAGCCGTAAAAGAAGATATTGTTCAAGCGTCAGCACTCGAAGGAACCGGGGAGAGCCAATCCTCTCGCGTCGAGCACGCGGGCTGCAAAAATTGCCAGGCCGGAATTGCCCATTCACATGCACCCATGTCGACGTCGTCAAGCAGACACATTGAGATGGAGAGCGACGATTCGTCCGCGATGGTTGAACCGGATAACGCTTTTTACGAATCCGATCCTATCTACGAATCGGACGCGAGCTCAGCCCGCTCAATCCGTCAAACGTGTGCAAGCGATTGCGACTCAAATGGTTTCATCCAACCCCACGGCCTAATCAGCTGGCTCTTGCGTCGATCTCAATTGCGATTCGAGGCGGTGACCTTCTGTCCCGAAGGCAGAAACTTGCCGCAGTTGGTGACTACACGGCGGCCAGCAAATGATCCCGCAACGGATGGGTTGATAGGAAGACCTGATACGATCAATCTTTTTGGAGGCGGGGAATCTCTTGGCAAAACCTCACAAGGAGTACGCGGCGAATATGGGTTGTTCTTTGATGCCTGTAGGAGCAACGGAATTATGCTTCGATTCTTTGACGCAGGAAGCGACTCGGAGTCCTACAGCAGCACTCCGACATCCGAACCAGTTGTGATGCGTCCGTTCTTCAGCACCAACAACAATGCGCAGTCAACGATTGCCGTCAACTATCCTGGTAGCACTTCGGGGTCGTTGGATGCGAAGATCTCGACTGAGCTCTACGGAGGCGACATCCTCTATCGAAAACTCATTCTTCAAGACTGTGCTGGTCGCGTGGAATTCTTGGCAGGCTATCAAACCGCGAGACTGGCTGATCAGCTAATGATCTCGTCGACGACTACCGCGCTAACCAACACGCCGGCACCGGCTGGAACCGTCTCACAACTGACCGATCACTTTGCGACGACAAATCGATTTAACGGGATGGCATTGGGGCTAAACGGCATCATGCGTGAAAGAGCATGGAGCCTATCCGGAATGTTCAAACTGGGAATGGGTAACATGGAGCGTTCCGTGAGCATCGACGGAGCATCGACAATTACGGTTCCAGGTAATCCTCCGAGCACGAACGCGACAGCCAATGGATTGCTCGCACGCGGAACCAACGACGGAAATTACGTAATGAACACGTTCGTAGTCACACCCGAAGTGAATGTCACGCTCGGTTACCGCCTCACGCGACGATTGGAAGCAACGGTGGGTTACTCGTATTTAGGGTTGCCCAAGGTGGCTCGCGTGGCGGATCAATTGGATCCGCAATTGGCAGCCAACTTGAGCAATCCGCTCACCGGTCCGATACGACCTGGATTTACATTGACAGAAAGCAATTTTTCACTTCATAGCCTCAACTATGGACTGCAATGGCAATACTGAGCACATCGGTATGGGGCTTCGAGTGAAACAAACTGAGTGCCCAAGGGCGCTAGCCCCGGTTCTCGACGAATGTCGAGCAATTGGAAAACCGGGGCTATCGCCCAACGGCTAGTTGGGTTGAAAAACAGTTGCGGATGTGCTTAGTAAACAATGGCCGTAACGTTATAGCCCTTAGCGCCGGGGAATAAACCAACAGGGGAAATCGAAAAGCCGTGGCACAACAGAGTGCAATGCAAGAACTTTTGGGTTAAACTCTGGTGAGTTACTTACCTCCGCACACTCCCTCCCCTGATTTACTTCCATGGCCACGATCCCTTGGTCTGTCGCCGAAGATTCACTCGACGTGAACTTTTCCGTACCGCAGTTGCTTCGTTTGCGTTGCACCCGCAATTGTTTTACCGACGATTGGGATCAAGTCTTGCCGCTTCTCAAAACAGACTCGGCCAAAGCCCGCGTTCAAGTCTGGATCGATCGGAGCGTTGTTAACAGCAACCCTACCGTCTTGACTGATTTGTCGCGTCGACTTGCCGAATCGGACAACGAGATAGACTTGGTGGCACCCGTCGCTTTGGTCGATGGTGGTGAACAGATCAAGAATGACCATGACTCGATCGAGAGCATTTTTCGCGCTATCGATCGCGATGGACTTGATCGACGCAGTTACGTGCTAGTGATTGGAGGCGGAGCCGTTCTGGATGCCGTTGGATACGCCGCCGCCATCGCACACCGAGGGATTCGACTCATTCGATTCCCAACCACGACTCTTGGACAAGCGGATTCGGGCGTCGGAGTCAAAAATGCGATCAACGCCTTTGGCAAGAAAAATTGGAAGGGCACGTTTTCAGTCCCTTGGGCCGTTGTCAATGATCAATCCTTGATTGCGAACCTTCCTGATCGGGATTTCCGGGCTGGCTTCTCGGAAGCGGTCAAAGTCTCGTTGCTCAAGAGTCCGTCGGCCTTTCGGTACTTGTGCGATCATGCGACCGCCATTGCAAACCGCGATTGGAACGCCGTCATGCCAGCCATTCGTTCCAGCGTCTTGATGCATTTGTATCACATCACGCATGGTGGCGATCCGTTCGAAATGCAAGAAGCCCGTCCGTTGGACTTCGGGCATTGGTCCGCTCACAAACTGGAGCATTTGACTAATTTCCGTTTGCGGCATGGCGAGGCCGTTTCCATCGGAGTCGCACTCGATACGGTATACTCGCACCTAGTACATGGTTTGGACCGTTCCGATGTCCAACGAACATTGCGAGTTTTAACCGATCTGGGACTTCCTATCTTTGACGCCGAACTCAATACTCAAGCTATCTTCGATGGGTTGGAGGAATTTCGACAGCACTTAGGCGGCCGCTTGACGGTCACCATGTTGCGGGCTGTTGGTCACAACATCAACGTTCACGAAATCGATGAATCCGCCATGAAACAGTCCATCGAGATAGTACGCGAACAAAGCCTGGCTATCTCCAAATGAACGACACTGCAACTACCGATCTATCGCCTCGCAACATCAATGTTGAACATACAGGTCTTTATCTTGTTCGATTCGGTTATCAAGGGGATGTTGTTTCCATTCAAACGGGTGTCGTTTCACTAACTCGCGGCGATGAAATCGTGTGCCGAACCAGTCGAGGTATCGAAATGGGAGTGGTGCTGGCAGCCATCCCGCCCGACCACTTGACAGCAGCAAATCCAGGAAAATTCATCCGTCGATCTCGCCACGAAGATCAGCTTCTTTGGAGACAACTCAAAGCGCTCAGTGCCGATGCGAGTATTGCTTGTCAACAGCATCTGCAAGAGCGTGGCGCATCGGAAATTCTGATCGAGGTTGAGCCTCTCATGGATGGTCGCACGCTTTACTTTCATTTTCTTGGCGATTCATCGGAAGCGACGGAACGACACGTTCAGGAGCTTTCGAATGTCTATCAGAAAAAGGTTGCTTCCTCGCGTTTTGCAGCATTGCTAGAGCATGGTTGTGGCCCAGGTTGCGGGACCAAAGAAAAGTCAGGCTGCGGCACCGGCGGCGGCTGCGCCGTGTGCGCCATCGCTGGCGGTTGCACAGCCAAATGAAGGGTGTGAATCGGTCCTCCTTCCGAGGATTGAAAAGCTCCGCTCGCCCTCTGTTGCCCTCTGCTGGGCGTGTTGCTTTAATCCGCATTAATCCCAACCCGACGCTGTGGGCTTGTTGATTTAATGGTAACCCGAAGCGTCAGCGAGGAATTGTTCGTCCTCACTTACGTTTCGGGTTGTGATGTTACCTTTGGCCATGTCGAACCATATTAAATCAACAAGCCAGTAGGCGAGGGATTGCAATCGGCTCCTCGCTTACGCGTCGGGTTACCACCGCGTGGCACGAGCGTCTCGCACGTGAATCCATGGGCGAGACGCCCATGCCCCGGCAGCAAATCCCCTAAATCAGCAGCCTCCGACTCGGGGGGCGGAGCGGGGCCGGGGAACGGCGCTCTCAACCGCTAACGACTTCTTTCTTGTTCGCTTCGTTCTCGCGAAGCACGCGATCAAGAATGCCGTTTACGAATTGGTGAGAAT
>CAMBSL010000168.1 GCA_945870455.1 Pirellula staleyi DSM 6068
GTCAATGGCCGAAGCTTTCAGATCGAAATTGGCGGCGTAAACTCGAATTTCGCAAACGGAGGGCTATCGATTTTGATGAAAAGATCCACTGCCCAACGCTTTTTCGAAGTGACAGGGTTTGATTGGTACTCTTTGTCCATAGAAAACCAGCAACTGGCCACTGCGGTAGGATCGCTAGAAGCGGTTAAGGAGCAGTTCGGATTTGAACTGCAATTGGGTACCGAATTGAGGAAAGGGGTCGAGCAAGCGATCTCGGGCGTAACAGCCGGCATATGGAGCGTGATCTTCATTTCTTTCTTGACTGGAGGTTTCGGAATCGCAACGACGCTCGCCATGAACACGATCGAACAAGCTCGCGATTTCTCCTTGCTCCGAATCGTTGGATCTAGTCGAGGACAGATCATGTTGTCCGTTTTGGTGCAAGCTTGGTTGCTTGGTTCCATCGGGATCGTGTTTGGAATGGCGGGTGGAGTGACCACCGTTCTCATTATCGTAGGATGCAGTGAAGCACTGCTGGGGTACACTCCCGAGTTTGTTTGGAACCCTTTTCTGATGTGGATTTCTGTGATCGCAACCATGCTGATCGTCACGATCGCGGCTCTGTTTCCAGCCTGGACCGCATCTCAAATCAATCCGATAGAGCACTTGACTTATGAATAGGCAATACTTCGAAACTTTCTCATGCCCTGATGGCCTTACGTTGTCGCAAGCTCGAGTGGTCAATCGAATAGCGGCAACCCTCAGACTGCTTTTGTTGGGGCTTACCACGTCGCTCGTCACGTCGCTCGCCCATGCCGGAGACTTCCTCGGTCAATCGCAGTTGCTGGATGCTTTGCCCGAGAAAACTCAAATGATTTTTGCGACACAAAATGTTCGTTCGACTTATAACGAGCTCGCAAACTCGAGTGTGTGCAAGCACCTAAGCGGCGAGGTCTGGAAAAACGTGATGTCGCAACAAGCTACATCGCAAACGGGATCGTTGTTAAATCCTCGGCCAGTGTTAGGAATGGACTGGTCCGACATCAGCACAATGGATCAGCCGGGAGCGATTGCAAGTTTCCGCGACCAAGAAGGCGAAGGGGTCATGCTTTTTTTGGCAAAACTCGGTGCAAACGCGGACAAACATCCGTTCGTAACGAGTTGGCTTAAACGGCACTCGACTGCTTCGTTAACCACTTCCACGATCAACTCATCAACCATTCTCTATCTTGTTTTGCCAACCAAAGAGAATCCATCACCAGCATGTCTCGCGATCGGCCCTGAGTGGACATGCATCGCTTCACAATCCAAAGCACTTGAGCAGTGGTTGAAATCCACTTCCACTAAAAGTTTCCGATCGGCTCAGCCTGCAGCTCAGTTGGAAAGCCTGTCGGATGCATCGACTTGGAATGGTGGCGAAATTCGCTTTTGGCTTTCGCCTTGGCCATTGCTAAGTGCATTTGCAGCCAAGAACGAGCCCAAGCTTTATCAGTCGGCAAAACGTTTCGGCTTCGATGGACTGGAATCACTTCGCGGCGCGATTCGGCCTCCGAACGAGGCGGACCCATCATGGCAGGTCGATTACGAATTGCAGTTGGCTCAACCTCTTGCCAAGGGACTCTCGCTCTTTAGTTTCAAACAAGGTCCCGAAATCGCGCGATCCAATATGATGCGTTCCGGGATGGACCACTGGTCGATTTCGTACATCGATATCAAACCATGGTTTCAAGGTATTAATCACGTGATCGATCAATGGATCGATGAAGAGACGCCGGGCAGTTTCGGTGACTTGTTGGACAGTATCCTGACGGACCCAGAGGGGCCACAAATCGATATCCGGAAAGACCTTATTTATCGGATGGGCCCTCTTGTGATCAACTTCGGAGCCACAGTCCCAAGCGATAAAAGAGCGGGCCAGTTTCAGCGCAATGAGGTATGGAGTTGCTTGCTACAAGATGCAAAGCAAGCAGCCGAGGCACTGAACAAACTTTTTGACAAAGACGACGAAGTAAAGTCCGAGCGGATTGGAGCTTATCAGTGCTGGTACACAGTCAACAATGAGTCGTTGTTCGTCTCTTTATCCAAGGGGGAAAGCCAAACGATTTCCATTGCAGCGATCGACGATTCGAATTTGGTCTTGTCTACGGATACCGCATGGTTCATCCGATTGCTTCAGGATTCCAAACAAAACCCAGCGTCTACCAAGGAAGAAGCCCCTGCTTTTGACGGCCATTTCGCGGATTTGGGAACCAAGCCGTTCTCGTTTCGGCAACAAATCGATTTGAAATCCTGGCTGCGACCAAGCTGGACGCGGCTGCCCGACATTGCGAAAGTAAAAGCGGAACTGCAATCGACCGATGTGCCATCGATGCTATTGAGCCGAATGCTAGTTCCAGGTGTTTCTGGGAATGAGATTCCAAAGTGGGACGAGGTACGACAAGTCTTCGGCATCATCTCGCAATCGACGGTAAAGACAGAGAACAGGCTTGAAGGAAAACTGTGGATCGACGGAACCGAGAGCCCATGATGATCCGGCTAAGTTTTTCGGATAATTTGAATTTCGCTTAAAAGCAAGGGATTTAAGACTCGAACTGCAAATCTTGTCTGGCGACTAGACATCTTCGAACTAAATCTGCAACAATACGATGTCGGGTGTGGACAGAGAAGGTGGACTGTTGGTGGACTCTACGTGGATACCAGGTTTGACTAGATTCGATTTTATGGAAGACATCGATTGTGACGAAGCCTTACAAAATCATTGATCTTTTCGCCGGAGCAGGTGGGATGACGCAAGGCTTCGTTGATGCTGGATTCGTTCCAATCCTTGCTGTCGAGAAAGAAGTCGATTTTGCAGCCACCTATGCGGAGAACTTCGGTAGTCACATCATTGCTGATGATATTGTAAAAGTGTGTAAGCAGGGGATTGATTTTCAAGCAGACGTCGTCATCGGTGGACCACCTTGCCAAGGATTCTCTAACCTCACAGGCAATCAGGCGACAGACCCAAGGCGCGAAATGTGGCGTTACTTCATGGAGGTCGTAGAAAAGACGAACTGCAAGGTCTTTGTGATAGAGAACGTTCCAAATCTGCTTAGAAGCACGGAAGGCGAACAAATAATTCGGAAAGCAAGGAAACTTGGTTTTCTTGTTGGTGACTTCAGCAGCGGTATTTTGTGTGCTGCAGATTATGGAGTGCCACAGAATCGACGCCGCGCGATTATTATGGGCTCCCGACTTGGTCAATTATGTCTTCCGCCGCCCAATGGAATTCGTCGCTCAGTTCGAGATGCGTTTGAAGGCATTCCGTTGAAACCAAGTTACGTGGATCTACAACATTGTCCCGTACAAACTCCGATGTTGCACATCGGGCGAAATCCAACCGACAAATCGCGAGAACGATATAGGCTTATACCTCCAGGTGGAAATCGATTCGATCTTCAAGCTGCTGCGCCCGAGTTGACTCCCGATTGCTGGATTCGCAAGACCAAAGGTGGGACGGACCTTTTTGGTCGTCTCGAGTGGGATGGTCCAGCTAGATGTACTATTCGCACGGAGTTCTATAAGCCTGAAAAGGGAAGATTTCTGCATCCATCCGAAGACCGACCGATAACACACTGGGAAGCGGCTCGCATTCAGACTTTCCCCGATACTTTTCTCTGGCACGGCACGAAAATCCGCATAGCAATTCAAATTGGAAATGCGGTGCCGCCAGTATTTGCTAAGGCGATTGCTGATCATGTAATGCGTCATCTAAGAGGTGAAAAAGCAACTGTTTCTCGAAAACCGTCTCAACTACTTTTGGCGTTTGAAGACTTTTAATCGAAAACTAAAATGCCAAGACGTCCCCGAATAGCTGAGATCAGTGAGCTCGTTACGCATATCAACAGCCAACTCGATGCATTTCGAGTCAATTATGACCAACTGAGCCTACGGCAACGAGTTGAGAGACTCGTTGTGTTGCGACATGGTTCCGATGACCTTGGGGTGAGCGTTCTGCACGATAGTATTGAATGTCAGAAAAGTGCAAAAGCTCGTATTGAAGCGTACTTGATTTCAAACGTTGGTAAAAAGGTTCATGGAGATGAACTAGCAGTTGTATCTGGCATATCTGAATACGGACGACGAATTCGGGAGCTTCGAGTCGAGCATGGATACGCCATCTATACCGGTGCGTCATCAGACAACGACGTTGGAATCGACCTGGCAACAGATGAGTACATGCTAACAAAAATTGCTGCGGACGTTGAAGCACCGCGACGATGGCATATCGCAAACCGAATTCGTAAGATACCCGGCGGCGCACGAAATCGGCTACTCCTTTACTTCAAGGAAAACGTATTGCGAATTGTTACCACAGAAGAGCTTCGCTACGTCGCAAAATCGAATGAATTCCCTCGCCGAATTCGTGAATTGCGAACAGAAGAAGGCTACCCAATTGCCACGCATTATACGGGGCGACCAGATCTGCGTCCCGGGGAGTATGTCCTGCTTGATAGTGAAAGAATTGCCGAACCGCACGATCGAAAGATAACCGTTGAAGTGCAGCAAGAAGTATACCAACGCGACAAAAACACATGTCGGAAGTGTCAATGGAAACCGGAGAACTGGATTAGCTCGGACCCGCGAATCCTAGAGCTCCACCATTTTGTTGAACATGCAAAAGGTGGAAAAAACATTAGTGACAACTTGTTGGTATTATGCAGCCGTTGCCACGATGACATTCATGCAGGTAGGATTGATCTAAGTAACGTCTAAAACAATCGGTTTAACTCCGTTTCGCCGAGGCCGGTAGCAGGTCGATCCCAGCAACTCTTGTTTCCTTCTTTCTTGGCGCAGTCCCTATCTGCGCATCGTTTGGAGTTGAGGGCAAGTTCAACCAAACCTAAAACCATCATCATGTATCCGACCACCACCTTAACATAAGGTCGCGGTAGTAATGGCCATTGCTGAGGCACTTCCAGTGGACATCACCGCTACTTCGCGCCCAACGCTAGCGCAAGTGCTGCGGCGGATTTCCGAGCTCGTTTAGCTGGCATTGGACCTTGCAGGAATCCGCATTATTTGAAGGTAAGTCGACGTTGCACTCATGCACCCTGTTTTTCGCCGTCGATAGACGTTGACATGAGGTCTTTCAATTCATCCAATTCGGGCCGAATGAAATGCTGGCAATCTAGCGTTGTGCTTGCATTAGGGATGTTGTCTGCCATGATTGGTTGCACGATTGGTCCGCGTTCGCTTAGCAACAGTCGAATCCACTATAACGAAGCGGTAAAGACGACCTCAGAACAGCAATTATTGCTCAATATCGTTCGACTTCGCTACATCGATACACCCAGCAGTTTGTCGATTTCGAACATTGCAGATCAACAAGAGATGTCTGCGGGGGTTGGCCTGGTCCCCTTCTTTACTTCAGCGGGTGCAGGAGACGTGGGGAGCTATCGCGGGAGTGTTTTTCCATCGGCGAATTTTTCGGGCGTTTCACGACCTACGATGAGTTTCACGCCGATGGACGACGAAGATTTCACCAGGAGACTATTCACTCCGATATCGCTGGACGGTGTCGCGTACCTTTCCAAAACCACATGGCCTATTTCAACCGTGTTTCGACTCTACCTCGAAAACTTGAACTGGATATCCAATGCCCAGACTGCTAGTGGCCCGACCCCGAAGGCGGCTCCCGACTATGAGCAGTTTCTACAAGGCGTTTATGCCTTGCAGCGGCTTCAAGATCGTGGCGTTGTCACTCTTTTTAACAAGGAGCGATCGACGCCTCTTTCGGATCCAATGACGGCGAGCGATGGTCTTTTTTCGCAATCGATTGAAGCTGCAAAAAACGGGATGGAGCTTAAGCAAGTCGGCGACAAATGGCAATTGTCCCGCACGGATAATCAACCTATTCTTCGCGTGGGGGAAATCGATTCAAACGATGCGGATTGGGTTCCCTTTTGCGAAGCATTCCGCCTCAACCCAAACGTGCGCACGTTCCCTTTGTCTGTAGATGAACTGGATCCATATCTTCAGGGCGCTTCCATCGAGGGACTAGACCGAATCGACGTAGAAACACGTTCCTTGCTTCAGGTCCTCTTTTTCGTATCCCACGGCACCGACATCCCTCAAGAGCACGCGTCGTCCGGGATTGCGTCATTGACGTACGATGCCAACGGTTGCGTGTTCGATTGGCGTCAAGTGATGAATGGATTGTTTCAAATCAAGCATTGCAAATCAAAACGGCCCCCTGCGTTTGCTCATGTTGCCATTCGCTATCGAGACTACTGGTTTTACATTGACGAACGGGATGCCGAAACTAAGTCAACATTTGCATTATTGCTCGAACTATCGAGACTAGAAGTCGAGTCGACCAGCAAGCAATCTCCATTGTTGACATTGCCATTGAGCCGTTGAGGATCGTTCGGGAAAGTAGCAGGCACACTCCGTGTGCCGTAGCCAGAAAGTAGAGCCAGAAAGTAGCGGACACACTCCGTGTGCCGTAGCCAGAAAGTAGAGCTGGAAAGTAGCAGGCACACTCCGTGTGCCGTAGCCTCAAAATCCAAAGGTTTTTGAATTGCGGACGGCACATGGAATGTGCCTGCTACCATAGAATCACAGCCTCGAAGCGAATATCGACAACCCACCTCGGATCTCTCTTTCGACTACAACAGGTCGTATCTTCGAGTACAATAGCTTTACTATGCGATACCTAGCCTACCTCCTATTCGTCCTGTCCGTTTCACCCTCGTTGAACGCCGAAGAACCCATTCGGTTCAATCAAGATGTAAGGCCCATTCTGTCGGACAAGTGTTTTTTCTGCCATGGACCCGATGCGGCTGTGCGAAAGGCGGACTTGCGCTTGGACGAACGCGAAGCAGCGATTTCGTCCAACGCGTTTGTTCCCGGCAAGCCACAAGAAAGTGAACTCTTGGATCGAATTCGTTCGCACGATCCAGACAAGCAAATGCCGACCCCCGAATCCAAGATTGGCCGTCTTTCCGAAAAAGATATTGCAATTCTCGAACGTTGGATTTTGGAAGGGGCTGTCTATGAAGGGCATTGGTCGTTCCTGTCGCTTCAGCCTGTTGCCGTTCCCATTACCGATTCCGATCCGCAGTACCAACCGATCGATACACTCGTTCGCGATTCGCTTGCGAAACGCGGAATAACCCAGCAACCTCCGGCGGATCGATCGACATTGATTCGTCGACTTAGTTTCGATATCACGGGTTTGCCACCAACGCCGCAGGACGTCAAGAACTTTATCGAGGATGCGTCGCCAAAAGCCTATGAGCATTTGGTGGATCGCCTGCTTGAATCTAAGCACTATGGCGAACGCATGGCGACGGATTGGCTCGACGTAGCGCGATATGCTGACAGCTATGGATTCCAAGTAGATCGAGAACGCGATATGTGGGCTTGGCGCGATTGGGTGGTGAACTCGCTCAATGCGAACCTGCCCTTCGACCAATTCATACGGTGGCAGATCGCTGGAGACTTGATCCCCAACGCGACGGACGAACAAATTCTAGCCACCGCTTTCAATCGCTTACACCAACAAGAGACCGAGGGGGGCAGCGTCGAGGAGGAGTATCGGGTCGAGTATGTTTGCGATCGAGTGCAGACTTTTGCCACCGCCTTTCTTGGCCTGACCTTTGAGTGCGCTCGTTGTCACGATCATAAGTTCGATCCGATCTCCCAAAAGGAATACTACCAGTTTTTTTCGATGTTTCAAAATATCGATGAAGCAGGCCTCTACGCCTATTTTACAAACTCTCCGCCCACACCTACGCTTCGGTTGACGAGCGCCGCCACCCAAGAAAAGTTGGCAATGCTGCAAGAGCCCATGGATCAACTTGAGGCGGCGTCCGCATCGATTCGGTCTTCGCAACGAAAAGCATTCGAGGAATGGCTAGCGAAACGCGATTCGAGCGGCGTTTCTCGCAGTGGCTCGATTGAGTTGTCCGATACTAAGTTGTTAGATACGGGCCTGTTGCGAGGTGAGCTTGGACATTTTTCGTTTGACGAGCAGGTGGGAGACAAACTTGTCAACCAAGTTGCGGCTGACAAACCTGCAATTCTGAAAGGCGCAAACAAAGTCGTGGCAGGCAAAATGGTCAATGCCATCGAGTTCACCGGAGACGACTCGGTCGATTTGCCTATCGGTAATTTTGCACGTCACGAACCGTTCAGTGTTTCGCTTTGGCTCAAGACGCCCAACGAGAAGGAGCGAGCGGTGGTTTTTCATCGCTCGCGTGCTTGGACGGATGCCGCAAGCCGCGGGTACGAACTCTTGATTGAGGAGGGACGATTGAAGTGGTCGTTGATTCATTTCTGGCCCGGCAATGCCATTTCCATCGCAACCACGAATAAGATTCCGGTCGAAACTTGGGTGCACGTTGTTGTTGTTTCCGATGGAAGCAGCCGAGCAAATGGTCTTAGGATTTTCGTTGACGGGCACCTCGCAGACACAAGAGTCGATAAAGACAAACTAACCAAAGAGATAACTGGCGGTGGAGGTGACAATATCGCACTTGGGGAGCGATTTCGCGACCGAGGCTTTCAAGGAGGAGCGATCGATGAGTTTCGCGTCTTTGGCCGTGAGATTGTGCCCCTCGAGGCGCTGTTGCTGTTCGACCAAAAGATCGCTTTGAACCTGCTTGCGAAATCCACGGCGGAACTTTCCGAGAAGGATCGCGAAATGCTGCTTGGTTTCTATCAATCGACATTGGATCCCGAATGGATCAAGCATTTGGCGGCACTAAGTGTTGCACGCGGGGAGTACGCCAAGGTTTCGGACTCTGTTCAAGAAATCATGGTTATGCGAGAACTACCTGAACCCAAGAAAGCCTACACCCTGATTCGAGGCGAATACAATCAGCGACGCGACGAGGTTGGTCCAGGAACTCCCAAGGCATTGTCCCCTTTCCCAGTGGACGCACCCAAGAACAGACTTGGATTGGCACAGTGGCTTACTGCCCGAGATCATCCGTTGACAGCTCGTGTGACTGTGAATCGAGTTTGGCAGAGTCTATTTGGTCGCGGGCTTGTACGAACCTCGGAGGACTTTGGGAGCCAAGGAGCACGTCCACATTATTCAGCGGTCCTCGATTGGTTGGCCTTGCACTTGATCGACAGCGGTTGGGACATGAAACGATTGGTCAAAACAATTGTCATGAGCCAGACTTATCAACAGCAAAGCACTTCTACGGAACAGTTGATGACCGATGACCCGGACAATGAGTGGTTGGCGCGAGGACCGAGGTACCGACTACCGGCGGAGATGATCCGCGATAACGTATTGGCTGTTTCAGGACTTCTGAATCGCAAGATGGGTGGCCCACCCGTCAATCCTTATGAAATGTCGGAGTCCTTCAAACCGGTGAAAACGCTGACGGATGACACTGTTTATCGAAGAAGCCTGTACACCAATTGGCGACGCACGGGGCCACCGCCTGCCATGGTGGCTTTTGATGCACCGCGGCGCCAAGTTTGCACTGCAAAACGGGAGCGAACCGATTCGCCGCTGCAGGCTCTGATCATGCTCAATGGCATACAATATGTGGAAGCGGCTCGCGTTTGTGCGGAATCGCTTCTCCGCGACCACCAAGGAAACGTTGCCAAGATGGTTGAGGCAGGTTACCAACGTTGTTTGAGCCATACACCGAGTCCACGCGAAATCGAGATTCTCGTTCAACTTTATGGAGAGCAACTTGAGTATTACCAAAGTCATTCCGCGGAAGCCGAGAAATTGTTGAAAATCGGCAACGCGCCCCGCGAAGAAGCAATCCCCTTGGCGCAGGCAGCGGCTGCTACCATCCTTGTGCAAGCCCTGCTCAATCATGACTATTGTGTAGTAAAACGCTAACGCCGAGCATTGAATTCCGAGTTGAAAGTTATCATGACCAACCCATCCGAAACCGAGCCTGCTTTTTCTGCTGCTGATTCCTACCGCCGTACGTTCCTTGGCAATGCTGGATTGAGCTTGGGAGGATTAGCGCTCTCGAAATTGCTGGCCCAAGAAGCGATCGGAGCGGATTCAAGTCCGTTAACGGATCGCGGAATCTTGGGGAAGCCTCATTTTGAACCGCGGGCGAAACGAGTGATCTACCTTTTCATGTCTGGCGGGCCATCGCAACTCGATTTATTCGATTACAAGAAATCGCTCATTGATCTTCACGGCCAACAGTTACCCGATTCGGTGCGAGGCACACAGCGTCTGACGGGCATGTCTGGAAATCAATCCTCGATTCCCCTGGTTGGATCGCCTTTTCAGTTTGCGCAGCATGGTCCCTCCGGGGCATGGATCAGCGAGCTTCTCCCTCACATCGCCAAGAACGCCGGGGATATTTGCTTTGTGAAATCAATGTTCACAGAGGCCATTAATCATGGACCGGGAGTCACCTTCTTTCAGACGGGAACACAAATCGCGGGGCGACCTAGCATTGGATCTTGGCTGAGTTATGGACTTGGGCAAGAGAATGCAAACCTGCCAGCGTTTGTCGTTTTAATAACCAAGGACAAAGGTGGACAGCCCTTGGGTGCCCATCTTTGGGGGAGTGGCTTTCTTCCGACCAGGCATCAAGGAGTTCTATTGCGCGCGGCCAAAGATCCAGTGCTTTATCTCGGGAACCCAGATGGCGTAAGTCGCGAAAGCCGAAGACTTATGCTGGATCGGCTTCGAGAGATGCATGAGCAGAAGCTAACAGACACTCACGACACCGAGATTCAGAATCGGATCGAACATTACGAAATGGCCTACAAGATGCAATCGAGCGTTCCCGAAGCAGCCGACCTGTCCAATGAATCGCGATCGACGCTGGACAGCTATGGGCCGGATGTGGAGAAGCCAGGCACGTTCGCGGCAAATTGCCTGTTGGCGAGACGACTGGCTGAACGCGGTGTTGGCTTTATTCAGCTCTATCATCAGGACTGGGATCATCACGGCGGGCTACCCAACATGTTGCCAGCCATTTGCAAAGAGATCGACCAACCGGCAGCGGCCCTCATACAGGATTTGAAACAACGAGGAATGCTGGACGACACGCTCGTCGTATGGGGAGGCGAGTTTGGCAGAACCAACTATTGCCAAGGCAAAATTCAGCCGAACTTTGGTCGAGATCATCATCCACGTTGTTTCACCATGTGGATGGCGGGTGGAGGAATCAAAGCGGGTTCCGTTTATGGCGAAACCTGTGAGTTGGGTTACAACATTGCCGAAAATGGCGTCCACATCCACGACTTGCAGGCAACTATGATGCACCTGCTGGGCATTGATCATGAACGACTAACCTACAAGTTCCAAGGTCGTCGTTATCGATTGACCGACGTACACGGACAAGTCGTTCCTGGACTTATCGGTTAATCATCTTGAATGTCGAGGCCCGAGGATTGTCGAACGTCAATGATGTGCCCTGCGCGATCGGAGTGATAGTACTCAAACGAAGTGGAGTAAGGTTGGTCCTCTGGCCGGTGGAGAAATCGTTGGTCTGTTCCCCACTTACTTTCGATAATAACTGTCCCTTCGTTGAGGACGCCCTGAACCAATCCAGTATGGAGAATGGTACCGATCTCACTCCGATAAATGACAATATCTCCCGGCGATGGCGCAGAGACTAGCGAGTAACCATTGCCTTGGAGAATTCGTTCTACCCCTTCGCTGCGCAATAGGAATCTGCTCCCAGTGAACACCCAACCATGGCAGTTCGATGAGCTATCAGCCTCTCCTCGATGGATCAATGTCGACGTAAACGTGGGATACCGAACATCGAAATCCTTGGCATATTCTTCAAAAAGCTGACTCTCGACGGAGAAGTTAAACAGATCGATCTTTTCGCCAAGATCGGTCAGAGCGTAAAACTCATTCTCAGAAACAACGAACCCTGGCGAGACCACTCCAATACCAAATGAATTGAAGTTGGACGAACGGTCTTGCAATCGCGAAAAAGACCACGCCCCCATCGTAATCGCAAACAACGCAATGGACCAAGTCGCCGTTCGGTACGAAGCAGTGCTAGCTTTTTGTGTTTGGGAAAGTAGTTTCATCAAAATCGAACCGAGCGAAATGACGAAGATCAAGCATCCAAGATTAGCTAGGATGAGTCGAGTACCGAAGAACCGAACACGACTACCATCTAGAAGATCGACAAAGATGCAGCAAATCGCGACCGATCCGATTGCGATTTCCGCAGCATCGAGCCACGGTCGGCGGGCTCGAACGAACAGGATCCGCCAAATATTACGAGCCAACAGAAACCAGCTACCGCAAAGGGCGATAAACAAAAGTTCTGTAGTGGAATTGAGCGTCAAAGCAATTGTATTGGGATAGAAAGGAACGGACTACGGATTGTGGTTCTGTGATACCATAACCGCAATGGAAGATGTTACCGCACCAAGTTGAACACAAGACAGCCGAAGAAGTTTCGCCATCGCGAAACGAATCCCGAGAAGGATTTTCAAATCAACCTAGCCATAGACGTGCGAGATTTTCTTTCTCTTCACAGCGAAACTTCGCATGAAAA
>CAMBSL010000169.1 GCA_945870455.1 Pirellula staleyi DSM 6068
TCACAATGGAGGAGATCCAGGTGGAAAGGATATGCCAGAAATCAACGCTTACAAACTTGTGAATGGCGAATTCCAAAAATCCAAGATTGAACAAGGGCACGTCGGTATTGGACTTCAAATAGCAACCGGCGATCTCAATGGTGACAAACGGATTGACGTCGCCGTCTCAGGTAAGAGCGGAACATTCATTCTGTTTAACATGCCTTAGCCTAGCTCTACCCCTCACCCCCCAACCCCCTCTCCCCGAAACGGGGCGAGGGGGAGAAAACGCGATGGGATCACGCAAATTAATTGGGATTTCGAGTCTGGCGTGCGGCGAATAAATACGAAAGATTCTCGCTCCCTTCTCCCCGGTACTCAGGGGAGAAGGGCTGGGGATGAGGGGTTTTGCACGGTGTTTTGATCGTGAATTCAATGTCTATCCGCGATTCAGAAACGTAAACAAATAACTGAACCGGAGGCTTCCATGTCAGGGCTCTACCCCTCACCCCCCGACCCCCTCTCTCCGAAGCGGGGCGAGGGGGGAGAAAACGCGCTTTGCGGAGAATCGTATAGAAGCGCTGTGCCGTGTTTGGCTAGGGCATGCCTATCCAGTTTCGAATGAGTGTTCCTTCGGCGGCCTTCCATAGTCTTAACTCGCCGTTGATCGAACATGCGACTACATGCCCACTGACCGGATGGACGGCCGTTCCCAAAGCCCAATCCGGAAGCCCTTCGTACTTCATGGCCTCTTGGTTCTTTTGAAGATCCACGCGATGCACCAATTTGTCCGCCGACGGTACCAGAACGTAGTCCATTCCACCGGCAAGCTTGAAAGCAGTGCCTCCGAAAGTTACTTCAGCCACTTTTTTGGCGCCCTCAATGCTCCACCGGTGAAGCTTTTTGTCATCACCCACGGACAAGATTTGCAAGCCGTCTGCCGAAAACGCGATGCCTCTTACCGACGCTCCGTGCCCCGCGTAACTTGTCGAAAGCTCGCCCGTCTCGGACGAGTAAACTTTGGCAGACTTGTCGCGACTTGCGGATGCAAGTTGCTTGCCATCAGCACTCCAACAAACAGCATTCACCCAATCCGCATGACTTGCAATGATTTGTAGTTCTTGGCAGGTTTGGGCATCCACAATTCGAATCAAGCCGTCCGCACCTCCAACCGCCAACCGCTGGCCATTTGGACTATAGACGACATCCAACACGACATCCGTTGTTCGACAACCAATGTGGATTACTTTGCCGCTGGCCGTGTCTACAATTCTCACTTCGCCGGACTTTCCAGGCGTACCGCAACCGACAGCCAAGCGAGTTCCATCCGGGCTAACCGAGATTGCGTACACGCGTTCGCCAATGTTCTTGATGCGATTGAGCAAGGTACCGTCTGCGGTGCTCCAGCAAGTCAGCTCATGGTAACCAGCCGCATAGATTTGGCTGCCATCCAAGGAAAACGCGACGCTTGCAATTGGGATCGGTGCAGAATACTTTGCGGGTGGATCGGGGTATTCGGCGGGTGGCACGACCAGATAGAGTGGATCGCCTGGCTTTTCGCCATCGAAGGCCGCGCCGCTTGAGATCCAATTTTTTACAAGCTCTACTTGGGCGGGTGCAAGTGGTTCGCTATCGGATGGCATCCGTTCTGAATGATCGGCAGTAACAAGGCGTCGATATAATTCGCTCGCGTCCAGTTTCTCAGCGGTAACGGGTGCTGCGCCCGAATCACCGCTTTTCATCAAATACTCGAACGTGTCTATGCGATAGCCCCCCTCCGCTTTCTTAGCGCCGTGGCAAGCAACGCAGTTTTCGATGAGCACCGGTGCGACTTGACTGCGAAAGCTGACTGCGTCGACTGCCACAGCCAAGGGTGAGCAACCAAAAACGATCGTGCAAATAAGGAGGAATGGTTTCATGATGTCTTTAGGACGATTTGGTTTAGTGCTGAAAAAGAAACTCGTCAGTATTGATCAATGCCCAACAAATGTCCTCAAGAGCATTGGCTGGATCATTGCGAGCTTTGGCATGTTCCATGGATGTCGCAAGTTCAACATCGGTCGGCTGCCTACATAGCCCTACCAGATAAAGTTCGCGAATGATGTCCTCGATCGACTTACCCGCAGCCAGTGAGCGTCGGAATCGATTGTTTGGGTCTCTAAGGCGATCGTAAATCATCGGACCATTGAATAGCTCGATCGCCATTGCCAAATTGGAATCATCTGCCCGTTCACAAGCACAAACGGTGGACCGTTCTGGCTGTCCAAAGACCTTCAAAAAATCCACTTTAACAAGGTCTGGGGCAGGTAACTGCGTTGCTTTGGTACCAGGCGGAAGCGGACCAAACGTCTGCTGATTTCCGGTCGTATGATTGACAGCATCTAAGAGTTGCTCCGCCGAAAGCAGTCGAGGTTCTTGATGTGAAAAATAACGGACGTCATCTACATTGAACTTGTTGGTGTTGAAGCTCGCTTGGTAGGTACGGCTATTGAGGATGACGCGAAGAAGATGCTTGCGATCGAACTTGTTGTCGACAAACTCCTTTGCCAAGGCATCTAGCAATGGGCCATTGGACGGCGGATTTGAATCGCGAAAGTCATCGATTGGGTCCACGATTCCTCGCGAAAAAAGCTGGCTCCATATTCGATTGGCTTCAATGCGAGCAAAGAATGGGTTGGTAGGGTTGGTCAGCCATTCGGCAAATACCTGGCGTCGATCGTCATCCCCTTTTGGCTCGATGCTTCCAATTTTCGGCAACCAAGGCTTCATGACTTCACCCGTGCGGGGCTGCGTCACTTCGCCCGTATTGGCCGTCCAGACAAACATTTCGTCTGGCCGTTGTGATTTTTTGCGTTGGAGGCGTTGGAAAAACGCCCCTAGTCCGTAGTAGTTATCCTGAGTCCATCGTTCGAACGGATGGTTATGGCACTTCGCGCATTGCAAACGCGCGCCGAGAAAAACCTGCGATATCGTCTCAACGCAATCATTGGTGTCGTTGGCAGTGCGATAAAAGTTGGCAGGGGGATTGGCGAGCGTGCTGCCCGATGCAGTTAGCAACAGTCTTGCAAACTTGTCGTATGGCATGTTCTCTTGTAGGGCCTGCTCCACCCAGCGGTGGTACTTGTACACAGCTTCGTCACCGACATTCTTGCTGGTCAATCGCAATAGATCTCCCCATTTGAGAGCCCAAAACTTCGCATGCTCTGGACGGTTGAGAAGGCTATCGATCAGCAACTGGCGTTTGTCCGGACTTGGGGTCGCCAAGAATGTTTGTGTCTCCTCGGGAGTGGGCAACAATCCGATAACATCCAAGAAAACGCGACGAAGAAACGCGGAGTCGTCTGCCGTCTCAGCCGGGAGGTATTGCAATTGCTGGAGCTTGGCATTGACCAGCGTATCGATGAAGTTGTTTGGTGACGGAGCTTGCCACTGAAATCCAGGCACATCTTCGACGAACATAATCGGTGCGGATTCAATGTGTTCCAGGAAACGAGCAAGGATCGCAGCCTCCCCTCGTCCGCGACTCGTCACTAGGCCACTCGTGCTTACCTCAGCCACACTTGTATTGGAGCTTTCGTAAGCAACCAGCTTGGTCACATCTCGCGAGGAACCATCGGAAAAATGGGCGACCGCAACCAACTGTTGACGCGGCGCAACGGCTCGATTGAGGACTCGTTTCTCGTTCGGATACAATTCGAGCCGAATGCATCTTGGAGTGTTGGGTGGATCTACTTTTGCGCCTTCCGAAATCCAAGTGCGTAAGATCTCATACGCGGGATCGGACTTGCGAAGTTGCATACCGCCACCATGAGCCACTTTCATGAGCGGCTTCTGCAGCAATAGACTCTTTTCAGGCTCAAGTACATTGACACGTCGCCCTGACTCCTCGCGATTGAGTGTCAGTTGATCTAGCTGTTGATCAAAGGCTCGCAAAGAGAGTCGAAAGCCTCCTTTGCCACTTGGTGAGCCATGGCACGCACCGGAGTTACAGGATTGTTTCGAAAGTGCAACAAGTACTTCATTTTCAAATTGGGTGGGTGGCGTAGTTTCAAAAAGCATTACGGTAACAGGAATGGTCTGAGTAAGCTTGCCAATTTCGATCTTCAATTCAGTCGTGCCATTACCGACGGCGACCACTTGATTGTTTTCGATCTTTGCAATCGATGGATTCAGGGACACCGCTCGACTTTCTGTCGTCCAATCTCGCGGCGAGCCCGTTTCATCAAAACCGGTAACGACAAGATGGCGAAAATCCTTAGGACCTCGCAATTCCACGAAAGCAGGAAAGACCTCAAGTTTTGCTGGCGTTGGAATGACTTGGAATGTTACCGTTTCGCTCTGAGTGGTGAATGGTTGACCTGCGAATTGACTTGTGGCCTGCAACTGCAAAGCGACGTTCGATGCGACAAACTCCGGCGTGAGCTGCAGTTCCAATTTGGCTGCCGTAATTCCCGCAGCAACCTCCACCGGCGGGCCAACCATACCGGCTGGTAAATTAAGCCAAGCCAACTTCACAGGCTGCGAGGTCGCAGCGGCATCCCATGCGAACGAAACCTCGACATGTTGAGCGCTGCCGCCTACAAGTGGACGGTTTGTTTTGATGGAAACTTTCAGGGGATCAATCCACGATACCGAAACATTCTGAGAATGCATTCGGCCGCGACCATTTAACTCAGCAAACGCGAGCAGTGGTAGTTGTTGCGGTTCGTCCGCATTGGATGAACGTGTCCAAGTGATCGCATAGAAGTCTTTGTCTGGCTTGGCGGAGGAAGTCCAATTGGTCAGTTGATTGTAGGGGAGTACACTGACAGGCCCTTTAAAAGCCTCCTGGGTTCGTTTTAGCGAAAGGGTTGCGGTGTGGCTGGTTTGTTGGCGAGCAAAGACGGCCGATGCGCTGGTTTCAAACGTGAAAAACGCGGGCGATGCGGGAACACCGGCAGTGGTTACGAGGCCATTCGTCCAGCTTGCCGGGAATGGAATATGCGGCGATTTAATGCGATGCAAAGCTAGGCTACTCACCGCCACTTTTTGATCGG
Organism: Pirellula staleyi DSM 6068; assembly: GCA_945870455.1. Taxonomy (GTDB): domain Bacteria; phylum Planctomycetota; class Planctomycetia; order Pirellulales; family Pirellulaceae; genus JBKCUI01. The sequence goes on from CAMBSL010000169.1 coordinate 5,016, forward strand.
GCGCGTCGCTCGCGATTGCTTCGAAGCGCAAGCCGTTAAGCGATTCTGCTTGCCAATTTTCATCCGCGCAGACGTAAATCGTGCCTTCCTTTGCTTTGGCATCGATGCGAGGGTTAAGCAATTTCAATCCAGGAATGGGAGCGGCAAATGCGAGTTCGATCGGGCCATCGTAGCCCGCTCGCTGAATCTGAAAATCGATCGCGAAAGCACCGGACTGTTGCTCAACTGCAAACTGTTCTTTGGTTTTCGCGTCTGGCTTGAATACCACAGCAAACTTGGGAGGACTCGCTACTTCGACATAGTAGCCAAAAGAGGCCCCCCCGCGATGCAACAGATCTGAGACTTCCAAACGATAGCTTCCATCTTCTGGAAATGTATAGTCGAAGCTCCACTCATCATTGTCATTGACGGCTGTTTCGGCTATTTTCGCGTTGGCAGAATTGAATAGACGCATTTGAAGCATGGTCGGCAAATGCAGGCTGCGAGTTCGCGAATCAACGCGAACCAATTGACCTTTGATTCCAGTCAACAGGAATTGATCGCGTTCGTTGTCAAGTAACAATCGACCGCTTATTCCTGTGGGGATATTCAAACTCGCAGGCGTCTCAGGGATGGAATCTGGCTCGGAAAACTGCGGAAAGTTGCTGGTGAGCAGCGTGCACCAACTCGAGGATTTCCCGCCGGGCAGTTTCGTGAAAACAGGGATCGATTCCGAGTCGAAAGAACTGGGAATTTCAAGATCTTGCGTGGCTAGAATCTCGCTGTCCGGACCGAGGAAACGAACGCTTTGGCGACTTCCCAGTTGAGCCGCCAAAGGCAAGGTGGCGTCGATCATTGGGAACTCGCCGATCCGCATTCGGTACCGTCCTCCAGCAACAAAACGGTTGTCAAAGATCTCGATCAAGTAGTCCCCTTCGGTTGGGAATCGAAAGCGAAAGCGATTGTCTGGACAGTTGGAATCGTCGTCCGCAGACTTCAATTGCTTACCGGCCGCATCGTAGAGACGCACGACCACATCCATCTTGGATCCGAGTCGCTGTGCAAACACTTCGAACGTCAATTGCTCGTCGGCGTTGGCATGCAACCGGTAGAAATCGCTGAGTGGGCCATCGCACGTGCCATCAATGCCACATGACTTGGGAACCAATTGAGCTTGTTCCTTTTGATGATTGCTGCCATTGTCCGGTATGCTCGGTAAATCGTCGACCAGAAGAGTGATTGCACCAGACGGTCCGTCGGCAGTGGCAATCCAAAGGCCTAGCGGCCCGAGGGCTGCGTTAGGCTCAAGCTTAACGTCGAGCGTTGCTTGAGTAGGCTCAACCGTTACGACTTCGATCTGAGCAGGACGGCTTGTCCAAAATCGCATCGGAGCTCGGAGGTCCTTGCCTTGAAGAACGATACGGGTTGTCTTCCCAGGTTCAACTGCCAGCGGGCTGGCGGTTGTGATCGTTGGTTCGCCTCGTGCAGCTTCAAGGAAAAACAAAAAAAGCAACGAACCGAGTGTGACGCGAGTCAACATGTCGTGTTCCAGGTGGGTGGATGATGGCGGAAAACAGGGGCGGGACCCTCACTAGTTTAGTATAAGTTCCCCATCAATGTACAGGAACAACACAAATCCTTGATGATTGATGGCTGAACTTACTCTCGGCAAGAGTGACTTACGATAGGTCACGCCTGTCGGGTGCGACCATTGGAGCCTAAACTAGCGGCTAAAACGGGTGACTTGCGATCAAAAGTCATCTAAAATACTTCGCCCGCTTTCACCGACCGAACACTTACGAAGCTTTTGAAGCAAGTTAGCATAATGACAAACCCGTGGACAGGAAAAGGTAACCCCTACCATCGCGATGAAGTGATGGGGCGCCTAAGAGCAACGCTAGCACGTGGCGAGAGCATTATTGCGGCTGGTGCTGGGACTGGAATCAGCGCTAAGTTTCTAGAAAAAGGCGGGGTCGATTTGATTATCGTGTACAACTCTGGCCGGTATCGAATGGCGGGTCACGGGTCGACCGCCGGACTTATGGCCTATGGAGACGCCAATGCGATTGCGATGGAGATTGGTGAATTCGAAGTTCTGCCCGTTGTCGACGAAGTGCCTGTGATATGTGGTGTGCATGCCACCGACCCAAGGCGACGAATGTGGCATTGGCTACTCAAGGTCAAAGAGATGGGCTTTTCGGGTGTTAACAATTTCCCGACACACTGCATCGTCGACGGCCACTTTCGTCAAGTCCTCGAAGAGACTGGAATGAGTTTCGATAAAGAAGTCGAAATGGTCGGGCTGGCTCGCAAGATGGACTTGTTCAGCGTCGTCTACGTTGCGAAACCCGACGAAGCGCGAGCGATGGTGTTAGCGGGAGCAGATGTTGTTATCGCGCATGTCGGGACTACTATCGGTGGCTCGATCGGAGTTACGGGCGCGACCGTCTCCATGGACGATGCAACCACTCGCGTGATTGCGATTGTGGAAGCGGCGAAAGCCGTGAATCGGGAAACTATTTGTCTTTCTCACGGCGGCCCAATCCTGACCCCTCTGGACGCAGCCCATATGAATCAACATGCCGGTACGGATGGATTTGTGGGTGCTTCAAGCCTTGAGCGAATGGCCTTCGAAGGTGCATTACTCAATTTGACCCGCGAGTTTAAGGCAATTCCCCGAGCAGGGGCGGGAAAGTAAAGCTGCGTGTCACCAACCATTGCCATACTTGGAACGCTGGATACGAAAGGGGTCGAACATGCCTTTGTTGCATCGTGCATTCAAAAGGCAGGTTGTCAGGTTTTGATGATCGACGTTGGAACCGGCAGCGATCCTCAGGTTCCGGCGGATGTATCGCGATTTGAGGTCGCATCCTCAGCGGGTATCGACCTGCAACCGATCCTAGACCAACGCGATCGCGGCCAAGCGGTCGCAACAATGGTTAAGGCAGCACCATGCATTCTTGAGCAGTTGCGGCGAAATGGAAAGATCGATGGTGTGATATCGCTTGGCGGAGGAGGGGGGACTGCAATCGCATCTGCTGCGATGCGAGGCTTGCCTATCGGATTCCCGAAGATGATCGTTTCCACGCTGGCCAGTGGCAACATTGCTCATTACATCGGGACGAGTGATATCGTCATGATGTCGAGTATCGTTGATATCCAAGGCCTGAATCGCATTTCGAAAACGATCTTGAGTCGAGCGGCTGGAGGAATCGTCGGGATGGTACGCGTCAAGTTGCCGCCCGAGGAAGGGAAACCTATCATTGTTGCGAGCATGTTTGGTAATACCACCGCATGTGTGAATTCAGCTACGCCCATCTTGGAGGCCGCAGGCTATGAGGTCCTTGTATTTGCGGCCACCGGAACAGGCGGCAGGACGATGGAGGCCTTGATCGATAGCGGCATGGTGGCTGGGGTGCTGGACATTACGACAACTGAATTAGCCGATGAACTGGTGGGTGGCGTTTTGTCTGCTGGCCCGGATCGATTGTACGCCGCTTCACGTGCACGAGTCCCGGCGATTGTCGTTCCGGGCTGCCTTGATATGGTCAACTTCGGCGAACCCTCTACGGTACCGCCTGGCTTCGAAGGCCGGGCGTTCTACTTTCATAACCCGCAAGTAACGCTGATGAGGACAAACGTGAGCGAATGCAAACAGCTCGGCGAGAACGTTGCGAGAGCCGTTAATTGTTATGTTGCACCATGCTGTATTCTGATACCAAAACGTGCCATCAGTGTCATCAGCGCACCTGGAGGTCCGTTTTATGACCCACAAGCGGACACGGCTCTGTTCGACGCGATTGCTCATTCTCTAAGACCAGATGTCGAACTTGAGATTCATGATTGCGAGATCAATGACTTGCAATTTGGCCAGCGTTGTGCTCAGCGATTGATCGAGTTGATCGCAGCTCAGCGTTCGGCTAGTTAGGCGAGCGGCAGGAATCACGACGGCGGAGCGTCGTGCAACTTACTAGCCGTAGAGTTTGTTGGCTTGTGCGTGGTCGATTTTTTTAGCGCGAATACGCCCGTTAGAAATTTTCTCGCCATCTGGGTCGATATAGACTCGGCCTGTTCGTCCTGGCTTTACGCTCATCACATGGATGTTGAAGATAAACGCTTTGTCGTTTTTTGCCCGGAACCAATGCACATTGTCCTTGAGATCGGTGACCGTTGAGTACTCGCCCGGTCCAAAGGAACGATCGATCGTTGGCGCGATGATCAAATGATCCTTTTCGTCTTCCAATCGATCGTAGTGTCTTCCGTGGAAATCGCCTTGAAGTATCAAAAATGCCGTTGCCATGTTATCGTGTCCGTGCGGCACAACCGATCGATCTTGGTTGAGTGCAAAGACTTGATGGCCAAAAACAAGTTCGGTTGGAAGACCTTCCACTTTCGGCAAGTTCGCATGCAAGCTGATTTCCCCTCGATCGACTGCTTTCACATTTTGTGTCAGCTTTTCGAAGTCGACGAACTTCAGCATTTCAGGCAGATCAACCATGGCGAAGAGTTGTTCGACTTTTTTTTGCCAATCAAGTTGACCTAGCTTTTTTGCTTTAAGGTCAAGGCTCATTTCGTTCAACTCTTTGAGCCACTTGGCGGCAACAGGCTTTAGCTCTTGGCCAAACGCATCTCCAGTAAAAAGGGTATCAAGGAGCGACCAGGTCAGCAACGAGCCAAGCGTTTTTTGATGGAAATTGCGGCGACTAATGGACATCAATGGATCAGCCTTACATAGTGAAAATTGGCTAACTGACGCTCGCAACATTGGAGTGGAGAACGCCAAAAACCGTATTGGCGACGGGCTCAATCATCGTACACGAAAATGGGTGTCGAATGGCTTCCCCACAATATTGGAACCGAAGTCTTTCCACATCGGGCACTTTTTTAGAAAAAAGGTGCAAACATTTTTGGGCTTTCTCCGTCAGCCCCCCTACCCTTTAGGCCGATCAAAGCGAACACTTGAGCAACCTCTCTTCGGTAAATTCGGAACTCCAGAACGAAGTGACTACGCTTGTTCGAGACCGGTGTTATACTTGCCAAAGAGGCTCGTCGAGTATCCTGACCCATTTACCCAAACGGGAGCCCTGCAGATGTCGCACCGACCTAAACCATCCAAGAAAGATTTAAGAAAGGTCGAAATGAGTTCGTATAAGGGCCTAGACGGAATTTTGCATGATTGGGAGTTTGACCCGCACTCTTTGTCGGTCCGATTGGTAAAAGGGGATGACGCTCGTGATGTCATCCAAATGCGGGTTGACCTTGGCGTTCTGCAGATGGAGACTCAGGGGCGACCGGACGGCTTGACTCCAGGCGGTTTTGCCACCTTTCTGGATAGCATGTTGCACATCGAAAAACAAGACGAAGACTTCGTGATGAGCGACGATCAGTGCTTTGAGGCGGATCGCGAATTCGTCCAGTTCTATCATCGCCGCATTTCCTGGCTTCGTTTGCAACATTACCATCGAGCCGTTGAAGATGCCGATCATACGCTTGCGTTGATGGACGTTTGCCGAGACCACTCTCCAGAGGAGGAGTGGACGATGAGCCACGAACAGTACCGACCCTTTGTTTTGTTCCACCGCACACAAGCGGCTGCATTGGCAGCCCTCGACGATTCGGAGGCAAATGAAGCTGTTTCGCAAATCAACCAAGGTTTGCAGATGATGCGTTCCGTTTTCGAGGAACACGAAGCGGAGGAAGAGTTCGATCAAGATGAGATGGTTTTGCAACTTATTAAGTTGCGGGACTCGCTCAAGGATGAGTACATTGGTCCAACACTTCAAGAGCGACTCGCAGAAGCGGTTCAAACAGAACAATACGAGCTCGCGGCTAAACTCAGAGACGAGCTAGCGCGACGCCAAGAGAACTGAATTGCCTTCCTGCACATGCATGGGGTCTTTTTGCATCTGAGAAAAGTGTTGCTATCTTGAAAAATTGGTTTCTTCTCGCAAGCGTCCTGTCATGGTTGAGTCCCTCTTTAACATCGCTTGGCGTAGAGGAAACTAGGACTTTCAAGGTCACAGCTACAAAGAACACGGAAGCAAGTGGGAGATTGATCGTCTTCTTGATTTCGGAGAACTCTTCCAAGCTCAAAGGTGCAAAGCCAGTTGATGGCCCCTTCTGGAACGATCCGCAGCCGCTCTTTGGTACAGACGCGACTCTTGCACCAGGCAAATCAATCACTCTAGACGATCGTTCGGACTGCTTTCCGATTCGCCCCAGCCAACTACCGCCGGGACGTTATCAAGCTCAAGCACGCCTCGACACCTTACGAGCAAACAGTAGTTGGAAACGCGAACCTACCAACCAGTATTCAGAAGTCGTGAGTTTTGAGGTCAAGAAATCTGCTGAATCACAAGTCATTGAATTGGTGCTCAACCAAGTCGTCGGTGAAAAGCCGTTGAAGCAAGTCGACGGAGTGGAATGGTTTGCAGTGCGATCCGAATCACTCTCGAACTTTCGCGGATCGGAAGTCATGCTGCGAGCCGGAGTCGTATTCCCAAAGAACTATAACGCATCCAAGAAGTATCCTGTCATTTTCGAAGTTCCCGGCTTCGGTGGCGACCACAGCGACGCGGCCTCGCGAGCGACACCTTCCAGGAGTGCGGATTCGATCGCACTTGCCCAAGCGTCGTTTCGAATCGTGCTCGACCCAGAAGGTCCAAATGGCCATACACTCTTTGCGGATTCAGCCAACAATGGACCCTGCGGCCAGGCGTTGACCCAAGAGTTGATACCCAGCCTAGAAGCCAAGTATCCGATGATCGGCCAACCGACCGCTCGCGTTCTAACAGGACACTCATCGGGTGGCTGGTCGACACTATGGCTCGCGACGCAATATCCAAAAACATTTGGTGCAACTTGGTCGAGCGCTCCGGATCCAGTCGACTTTCGACGATTTCAGAAAGTGAATATCTACTCGCAACCTAATTTTTACTTGGACGTGGACGGGAAAGACCTGCCCAGCTTGAGAAGTAAAGACAAAGTGCAAATGACGATTCGCCAAGAGTCGCGGGGTGAGGATGTTTTAGGTCCTGATAACACTTCGGCTCAACAATGGGACTCGTGGTTCGCTGCCTTTGGTCCAAGAAACGCGGCTGGTAATCCTAGGGCATTGTTTGATCCTGAAACGGGAACGATCGATCGCCAAGTGGCAGAGAATTACCGCCAATTCGACCTGCGAGAGATTGTTCGAAAGTCCCCGGAAACCTACCTGCCAATCTTTCGAAACAACATTCGATTGATCTGCGGAACGGAGGACAGTTTTTACCTCAACGAAGCAGTCGCGCTGTTGGACTCGGAACTTCAACAACTTGGACGTCAGCCATCGGACAAAGGGTATGTGAAATTGGTTCCGGGAGATCATGGCTCAGTCTTTTCGAGCGATGCCATGCAAGCCATCCCGGGGGAAATCCTCAAGCACTTCAAGGCGTATGGACACGCAGTCGACGAAACTCTCT
>CAMBSL010000170.1 GCA_945870455.1 Pirellula staleyi DSM 6068
CATTCAGGCGTATATGGCGAACCTGGTCAATTCGATATGGCGCTCGCCAATCCACCTTACTTCGGGGACTTCCGTATCGCCGAAAAATTCTTAGTCGCAGCTCATCGTTCGCTAAGACAAGGCGGTCGCTTGGTCTTAGTCAGCAAGCAGCCGAAGTGGTATCAAGAGAATCTTGAACGTTGGTTTATCGAATGTGAAGTCTTTCCATCGCGGCGGTATCACATCGCATCCGGCGTGAAACCTTAAGGGCCCGTTACGAAAATGAGTTGGTGGCAAAAGACGATTCGACTACCCGCGTTCCGACGAGGCTGTCATTTGATCACACATCATGTTGTCCGAGAATTAAACACTCTTGAATCGATCGAAATGGGACTGCTGCATGTCTTCATTCAGCACACGTCGGCGAGCCTCAGCATCAACGAAAACGCGGATCCGGACGTAAGAGTCGACATGGAAATGGCGTTGAACCAAATTGTGCCAGAGGACCTTGAATATGTTCACACCATGGAGGGCTCAGATGACATGCCAGCTCACGTCAAATCGTCACTTTTGGGAAGCAGCGTGACCATTCCGGTCACGAGAGGCGGTTTGGCCTTCGGAACTTGGCAAGGGATCTACTTGTGCGAGCATCGGAACAACGCAGAAGGCCGATCGTTGGTTTTGACGTTGATGGGATCCTAAGTTACACGACGCTCCGCGTCGTGATTCCTGTTACACGGAACGTCGCGCAACTACGTACGTAACCAAAAACCAAAGCTCGAAGTAGCGAAAGAGTACGAGTTTCTAACAAGAGCGTCGTGCAACGTTGCAACGAAAGTTGGTTAATGGTGTTCTTAGCGACCAAGCGCGTTTCCCAACGAAAACGGATTGTTTTTGCACGTCACCCCGCACTTTGGGGTATTATGAAAATCCGATCAAAGTTTCATTAAAGTTAGTTGAACGAATTCCTCCTTCCGTTAATCTTTGCTGTATCTGAACATGCATCGACGCATGTCAATAGCAGTTTTTATCGAAATAAATCGAGTCAGGAGTTGACAATGAAGAGAGTTCGAACACTTGGACGTGGCTTCACGTTGGTGGAGTTGCTGGTGGTAATTGCCATCATCGGGATTTTGGTCGGCTTATTGCTGCCCGCAGTGCAAGCGGCCCGCGAAGCCGCGCGTAGAATGCAATGCTCAAATAACATGCGTCAAATCGGATTGGCACTTCATAATTTCGAGTCCGCCCGCAAGAAGTTGCCACCGTCCAGCGTGCAGTTGGCCGGTACTGGTCCCTTCAACGTTACCGAACTCGCTGAATATCTCAAAGTCGGAACAACTGGGACTGTGGCGACAGATTTTGCAAAGCAGTGCTTTTTGACAAGCGTTCTGCCTTACCTGGAGCAACAGAATGTGTTGAACGCCGGAGCTGGCTTTGATCAGAGACTGGACTGGTTCGATATCAAAAATCAGCCAGCTGCATCCGTTCGCATTCCAACATTTCAATGTCCATCAAGTCCGGGTCTGAAGAGCGTGGACACGTCGCGACTTGGGACGGACAAAACCGTATTCGCAGCCAGCGGCAACTGGATGCCTGCAACTACGGACTACATGTCGGTCAACCGAGCCAATAACCGTTCCGCAGTTTGGAACGCAATCACGGCCAGCAATCCAGCGTATCCAGGTAATGAAAGCATCCGAGCGATTCTCGCCTCAAACACTTTTACGAAATTGGCAGCCATTACGGACGGACTGACCAACACCATCATGATCGCGGAAGCCGCCGGTAGACCGTCTACCTACAACTTCGGAAGGCTAATCGACGAGTATGCAGGCGGGACGAACCCCTACATGAACGGCCCTTGGGCGCACTCAGGAAACGACATTGCGGTGGACGGATCGACGGTTACGACCAACGCAGCTGGAGTTCGTGTGGCCGGCACACTAAGCTCCGTAGCCGGAATGGCGAACACATGTAGCCTAAACTGCTCGAACCAGGGGGAGATATACGCTTTTCACACGGGTGGGGCCAACGTCATCCTCGGCGACAGTGCGGTCAAGTTCCTGAGCGCGAGCATTGACCTAAGAACCTTGATGTTGATCTGCTCGCGTGCCGACGGGACACCTGTCGGCGATGCATTCGGTGACTGATCGAGCATTCGCGCGTGCAGGGGCCAAAGTTTCACAACTTTGACCACAGCGCTAGGGAATCATTTGCGGTACGATGTAGGCTTGGGCTGCGACGACCAAGCCTACCATGATTGCCAACGCGATACTGTGCATGAATACATACCGCAGAATCGTGCCTTCTTGTCCATGCTGCCCAGTTGCAATGCCAGCCACCACGATCGACTGCGCATCGATCATTTTTCCCATGACACCGCCTGAACTGTTGGCCGCAGCTGCCAATATGGGCGAGATTCCCAATCGCTCCGCAGTAATCTGCTGCAAATTTCCAAAGAGCACGTTAGACGATGTGTCGCTCCCCGTCAATGCGACACCAAGCCAACCTAGCAATGGCGAGAAGAACGGAAACAGAAAACCGGTACCTGCAAAGGCAAGACCCATCGATGCATCTAAGCCACTGAATCGCGTCGTATAACCGATCGCTAACATGACAGAAATCGTCACGAGCGATGTCGTTGTTCGTTGAAGAGTTCCAACGAAGAGGATCGCTAATTTTCTTGGAGAAAGCCCAAGCAGAAGTCCGGAAATCATCGACGCGAAAAACAAAGCGGTCCCAGTCGCGGACAGCCAGTTGCATTCGTAGATAGCTTTTTCAGGAGTCGGGGCGGAGACCACAGGCTGATCTCGAACCACCTTGAGATGGAGCCCCGGTACTGCAAATTCCGATTTTGTCCAAGCATTCAACTGACCCTTGACTTGAGGAAGCCCCCAAACAAAAACCATCATCGAGACAATGATCCAGGGCAACCAAGCAATCCACATTTCACGCGTGGACGGGGCGATTTCCTTCACCGCCGCGGATTCGTCTGGATACCTCCAAACCGTTTTCGGTTGCCAAAATCGAAGCAAGGCAACCAAGGCAACAATAGAAGCGATGGCGCTAATGACATCCACTAGCCATGGGCCATGATAGTTGCTGATCACGAATTGCATGCCAAAGCTGAGACCAGCGGCTAGGCACGCGGGCCATACCTCGAGCATGCCTCGCCAGCCCGTCATCGTCCAGATCAGCCAAAACGGAACGATCAAGGAGAACAGAGGGAGCTGCCGACCTACCATCATGCTGAGGGACTCGAGCGGCAATTCGGTCACTCTTGCTAATACGATGATTGGAGCGCCGAGGGCTCCGAACGCGACCGGAGCCGTGTTTCCGATGAGTGCCAGTCCAGCAGCCGGCAACGGCTTGAATCCGAGCCCAATTAACATGGCGGCGGAAATGGCAACGGGAGTACCGAATCCCGCTGCACCCTCGATGAACGCACCAAAGCTGAATGCAATCAACAACACCTGAATGCGTCGGTCATCAGCAAGCGTGGCAATCGATCGCTTTAATACGTCAAACTTACCCGTCGCGACTGAGATATCGTAAGTAAAGATAGCGGTCAACACGATCCATCCAATCGGAAATAGCCCATAGGCCGCACCGTTGGCAGCAGCTAAAAGCGCCATTTTCGCTGGCATTTGGTAGACACCGATCGCAATCAACAATGAGACACACAAACCTGCGAGAGCCGCATACTGCGCTTTGACATGAAATATTGCCAATAGGCCGAGCAACACGAAAATGGGCAACGAAGCCACCATCGCGGACAAATAGGGATTCCCACAAGGGTCGTAGTTTTGAGTCCAAGTCATGGGGTGTACTCTAGTGTGGATGTGGATTGTTTCCACGCCGAACATCGGCGATGGTACCTGTAACCCTTAAAACCAAGAAAACGTATTTATATCGGCAATTCCCAAGGTGAGTTTGGACGGTTCCTTTATTCATTACGGGCAACGCTTTCACTAATCTCGTTTACACTGCAATTCGGAGGTTTCTCGATGATTGAGTTTACGATTACAGGCGAAGAACTGTGGGCTCGAATGGAGCGCGCCGTGGAAAAGGTCAATGAACGACTTCGGAAAACGGTTCGGATACTAGAGGATGCAAAAGTCCCTTATGCCGTGATCGGCGATCACGCGGTACAAGCTTGGGTTGCTCAAGTAGACGAAGCGGCTCTGCGTACAACACGAGACGTTGACATTCTCGTGCGTTAGGGAGTTCCATTAGGGTCAGACCCTGTTTACTGTCTTTGAAGCAATTCATCGATCCGCTCCAGGTCTTCCTTTTTTGACTTAGATCCGGAAATCGTGTTTTGGGCGCGGCGAATCAAATTGCTGACGCTGTCAGGATGCGATAGTCCAAACGCTGTGGCAAGCTCCCGAAGCGTTGCTGTCGTGCGACGATGGGCAAGGTAGGCCGCCAAATCTCGCCCGGGAGCTGTTGACCGTTTCGACTGGTAGCTCTCCGGCGATGCCTTGAAATACGCAGCGACTGCGGTAATCACCTCATTTGCATCAAGGCTCGTCAGACGTCGCGCTTTCGTCCAGTGCGAGTGCCATTTGGGTCAGACCCTGTTTTCTGTTTACAGCCAGTGGTTCCTTGGGGTCAGACCCGGGTCTGACCCCTGTTAGACCCTGTTTTCGTTCACTTTTGGCGAACTTGGCGAACGAAATCATGCTAAAGTGACGCAGCCGACAAAAGGTGCGGGCAAGCTCCGCCGTGCCGTTCGCAGTCAAGCTTTTGCCAGGATTCTAGGTGGAACTACTTTATTTTAGGTGGACGGCACATGGAATGTGCCTACTACTTTATGCTAGGTGGATGGCACATGGAATGTGCCTACCACTTTGACTTTTGTCGGCCGTGTCTAGAATATAAGCAGAATTTCCTACCTTGTTCTCATCCGCTAGAGAACCAAAACCCATCATGAGCTTGATCACGCGAATCGCCGCCCTTGTTCTCGCTTGCCTATTATCGCTCGAAGCTCGATCGCAATCGAATGCGGAAATCGAGTTCTTTGAAACGACCATACGACCCATCTTGGCAACCCAGTGTATCCAATGCCACGGGAAAGACAGGCAAGAGAATGGGCTAAGACTGGATTCATTGCAAGCGATGGCCAAGGGGGGGGACACAGGCCCTGCCATCTTGCCGGGCCATCCTGACGAGAGTTTACTCCTCCAAGCTGTGGTACATTCCGGCGAACTTCAAATGCCGCCGAAGAAAAAACTCACGAGTCAAGAAGTCGCGTCGATTCGTCATTGGATCGAAATCGGTGCACCATGGCCAAAAGAAGCAAGCAACCCGGACATTCGAGCGGATTCTTGGCAGAAACATTGGGCCTTTCAAAGGGTCGTCAAACCCTCGATACCAGCCGTATCCAATGAGCCGTGGTGTTTGAATCCGATCGATCGATTCGTTGCGCATGAATTAGAGTTGCGTTCGTTGCAACCATCGCCAGCCGCAGACCGACGGGCACTGATTCGACGTGTTACGTTGGATATCACCGGCCTCTTGCCAAGTTGGGAAGAGATCGAGCAGTTCGCAAACGATCCTACCCCGGACGCGTACGAACGCCTTGTCGATGGACTGCTTGCGTCGCCCACGTATGGCCAGCAGTTCGCTCGCCAATGGCTTGACGTTGCGAGGTACTCGGACACCAAAGGCTATGTATATGGTCGCGAAGAGCGGTTCTTTGTGCATGCGTCCGCCTATCGGGATTGGGTCATCAAGGCGTTCAATGAAGACTTGCCCTATGATCGTTTTTTGCAATTGCAAATCGCAGCCGACCAAGCTGACCCCAAGGACCCCTCTTCGCTTATCGCGATGGGTTTTCTGACGTTGGGTCGCCGTTTTCTTGGTGTTACACACGACATCGTGGATGATCGTATCGACGTAGTGACTCGCGGAACCATGGGGCTGACCGCCTCCTGTGCTCGATGCCATGACCACAAATTCGATCCCATTCCTACTAAAGATTATTATTCCTTGTATGGCGTGTTTCAAAACAGCATGGAACGCCAAGTCGAGATGAGCCCACCAGCGCACCGCCAAGACGCAGATTCCGATTTTGAAAAAGAACTTCAAAAGCGTGTAACCCTACTAAAGGATAAAACACTCTCTAGCCGCTCGGAAGCTGCGCAACGAGTTCGGCAACGATTCGCCGACTATCTTTTCTCCCAGTCAGAATTGAACCGATACCCCGAAGAAGGATTTGATCAGGTACTTGAGAAGACCGATATCATCCCGGCGATGGTTCGCCGGTGGGAAAGTTACCTTGCCAGTCTTCATCGCGAAAACGACCCTATTTTCGGTCCTTGGTTTCTTTACGCCTCGATTCCAAGCGAACGATTTGCCTCTGAGTCCCCGAAAGTTCACGGCGAGATTGTCGCTTCGCAGAAATTCAATTCAATCCTGGTTGATGCATTGCGAACGCCACCCATATCGCTGCGCGATGTGGCAGATCGCTATGGCGCTGTGTTTCAAAGCGTTGATACCGAGGCCAGCTCTTCGGAGAAAAGCGATCTGCGACAAGTCTTGTACGGCCCCAACTCCCCATGTGAAATTCCAGATGAGGAGATCGTAACAACGGAAACTTACTTTGACTCGGCCACCTGCACCGAACTCTGGAAACTGCAAGGAGAAGTCGATCGATGGCGGTTGCAGAACCGTCAGCAACTCAGTGTTGCAGTCGCGTTGTTTGATCGAGATCGAATGGTTGAGCCGAGAGTCTTTAAGCGAGGCAATCCTGCGGCGAAAGGTGAGACCATTCCACGGCACTTTCTGTCTCGGTTTGCATCGCTTTCGAGTTCATCGTTTCAACATGGTAGCGGTCGTCGCGAGTTGGCTGACGCAATCGTTCACCCTGATAACCCGCTCACAGCGCGCGTATGGGTAAACCGAATTTGGCAACACCACTTCGGCGAGGGTCTAGTGCGGACGCCAAGCGATTTCGGGCTAAGAGCAGAGCAACCCAGCAATCCTTTGCTTTTGGACTGGCTAGCTAGCCAACTCCTGGAGCAAGGTTGGAGTACGAAAGCAATCCACCGACTTATTCTGACATCCGCTACCTACCGACAGAGCGTCTCAGGTCCATCGGATGCGAGCGTTCTCGATCGCGCCATTCAAGTGGATCCTGAAAATCGATTGCTGTGGCGAATGTCCCCTCGGAGACTTCGCCTCGAAGAGATGCGCGACGCCCTTTTAACAATCTCCGGCGATCTCGACCTAAGCCCCACGAGCAAGCCGACGGAGATGTTTGGGGCCAAAGATGATAACCATCGGAGAACCATCTTCGGCTTGGTCGACCGGCAGTTTCTGGCAGGCACATTGCGGATCTTTGATTTCGCAAACCCAGATTTGCATATCGCAAAGCGAAGTGAAACGTCCGTACCTCAGCAGGCTCTTTTCTTCATGAATCACCCTTTCGTTGCTGCGCGATCGAAGTCGCTCGTTCGTCATCTTGGTCTATCCGCCGATAGTGCGGATAGTACAGACCCTCAGCGATCGGTTGTGGACCTGTATCGCACCGTCTTGCAACGCGCCCCAACCCCTTTGGAGATAGAACAAGCGATTCGATTTCTAGACGATTCCAAAGTTAGCGAAGAGAGTCGACCCACGAAGGAATCGATGGCATGGAAGTACGGCTATGGCGAAGTCGACGAGTCCGTCGGCAAGCTCAAGGAATTCAAGGAACTGCCGCACTTTACGGGTAACGCATGGCAAGGCGGTCCAGCCTATCCCGATAACGCGTTGGGCTGGGTCCAACTCACAGCCGCCGGTGGACATCCCGGCAACGATCCAAAGCATGCCTGCGTTCGGCGGTGGGTATCACCGGATACTCGGACGATCCGTATTCGCTCGGTGGCCGCTCATGAACCGGAGGTTGGGGATGGCGTTCGATTCCGAATTCTCTCTAGCCGGCATGGCTTATTGAAGTCGGTGAATCTTAAGGCATCGAAAGAGGCAATTGACGTAGATTCCATTCAAGTCGAGACAGGGGACACGATCGATTTCATCGTGGATATCTTCGAAGGGCTCAATAGCGATCAACATCTTTGGGCGCCAGAAATACAATCTGCCGAACTTGGTTGGAATGCGAGTCGAGACTTTGGTGGCCCAGTACAACCAAAACTAAATTCGTTCGAACAACTAGCTCAAATCTTGATGCTGACCAACGAACTCATCTTTGTGGACTAATGGAACAAGGGCGTCGTGTATGCAAGAGCAACTTTCGGAATGGATTGATCGACGTGCGTTGCTGCAGCGGTCAGGGCTAGGCCTAGGCAGCCTTGGTTTGATGTCGCTATTGCGTGAGCAAGGGTTAGCGATCGAAGGTACGAATGGCACCCAACCGGAGAGCCTCATGGGGGCTCGTAATCCTCATTTTCCGGGGCGTGCCAAGAGGGTCATTCATTTCTTTTTGAATGGGGGACCGTCACACGTAGACACTTTCGATCCAAAACCTGCCTTGCAAAAGTATGCCGGGCAGCCAGTACCCACCAATCTGACAACAGAGCGAAAGACAGGTGCTGCCTTTCCATCCCCTTTTTCGTTTCAACGCTATGGAGAGAGCGGAATCGAAGTGAGCGAGTTGTTCGCCAAGACAGCCGAACACATTGACAACATCGCGGTCATCCGGTCGATGTATGCGCAAGTTCCAAACCACGAACCTTCGCTGATGTTGATGAATTGTGGGGATTCCGTGCAACCGCGTCCCAGTGTCGGTGCTTGGGTGCTCTACGGATTGGGGGTTGAGAATCAGAACCTGCCGGGCTTCGTAGCTATGTGCCCCAATGGTTACCCAATCAAAGATGCTGAAAATTGGCAATCAGGGTTCCTGCCGGGCGTATATCAAGGGACATTTATCGATCCCAAGCATCGCGAAATCGAGCAACTAATCGAAAACATTCGCAGTCCCCACGCTTCGTTGAAATCCCAAAGGCAGCAGCTCGACCTATTGCAATCGCTGAATGAAAAGCATCATCAAACGCGGATCGACTCACGACTGAATGCACGAATTCAGTCGTTTGAATTGGCATTCCGGATGCAAATGGACGCATCGGATGCATTTGATATTTCGAAAGAAAGCCAGCAGACACTTGAAATGTATGGTGATGGGGTTCACGGCAGGCAAACGCTCATTGCGCGTAGACTGGTCGAACGCGGCGTGCGATACGTTCAGCTTTGGCACGGAGCAGGGCAACCGTGGGACAACCACAATGACATCGAAAAAAACCATCGAAAACTTGCGGCTGAGATCGACCAACCGATTGCTGCCTTGTTAACGGATTTGAAGCAGAGAGGCATGTTGGATGAAACGCTGGTCGTGTGGGGAGGCGAATTCGGACGAACGCCAACGGTTGAATTGAGCGGGCAGGGAAAATCGCTACTGGGACGAGATCACAATCATTACGGATTCTCGGTTTGGATGGCGGGTGGCGGAATTCGAGGTGGAACAGTCTACGGAGCGACGGACGATTTTGGTTTCAAGGCAGTAGAAAAGCCAGTCAGCGTCCATGATCTTCATGCAACGATGCTTCATCTGTTGGGCTTCGATCATGAGAAGCTAACCTACCGCTATGCGGGCCGTGATTTTCGACTGACGGATGTTCATGGCCAAGTGTTGTACGACATCGTCGCATGAGAGTATCGTCGCATGAGAGTATCGTCACATGAGAGTACGTCGCATGCGAGTACGTCGCATGCGAGTATCGTCGCATGAGAGTATCGTCGCATGAGAGTGATGTGAAGATGCATGCCTTGACGCAACGAGACAACCATCAAGACGTCGAAGCAGCCTTTTCTCGGCGAATTCGCCGTCACTCCGAAATATTTGAATGGCAAAAGACTCTCGTAGTTCGTTTTCGAGTAGAATCGCGGTCGTGGCGTGTATGGAAATTTGGCGTGTACGAGGCTTTGAAAGTGGCACGATGCAAAATACTAGGTTTTCGCTAAGCGAATTCGTTCTTTTTTCTTTATTCACTTGGGCTACCTTTTCATTCTGCCTTGGCCAGGATGCGGCCAAGTTAGAAGACTCCATACCGCAAGAGTTTCGAAATCGCTCGGACGTAGGGGTGCTTATTCAAAAGTTACGTCTATTGAGAGTGAATGATTCGTCCCTTGGAGAGAAGCACCCAAAAAAGAAGTCCACTCAGGCAAAAATTAGCGAGTGCGAGGCCGCGTTGAAAAGCATCCTAGAACTCAGTAGCCAGCCCTCAACTCAATCGGCCGTTTCAAAGTCCTCGATAAATATCGAAGACTCCTTGCCGAAAGAACTTCTGAATCGCACAGATGTGGAGCCGATCATTCAGAAGTTGCTGTTTTTGAGAATGAATGACGCAAACTTTGGAGAAAAACACCCAAAAAAGGAATCTACGCAGTTGCAGATCCGTGAAAACGAACTCGCCTTGCTCAACATTATTGAACTTGAATTCCCGCACTCCCCAAAATCCGTCATCGAGGCGAACTCGATGAATATCGAAGACTTTTTGTCGCTAGAATTTCGAAAAAGAGAGGATGTGAACTTACTTGTTTGGCAATTACTTTTCTTGAGAATCAACTTGACTAGCTTTCGAGAAAATCACCCGGACCGAACGGCGATTCAAGAACAGATTCAAAAGCAAGAATCGGCTTTGCGCGCTATTGCCGGAAATCCCACGAGTCGAATGCGTTCAACGAAGGTAGAAACCACCCTTGTGCAGGCACTTGAAGATCGCAAGGACGTGCAAGTCCTAGTGCACAAACTCACTATATTGCGGTTTGGCGAAGCAACCTATGGCGAGGAACCTTCGATAATCACAACCATAAAGTCGGAAATTCGAAAACACGAAGCTTCACTACTCGAAATCATTAGGCTGGACCGAACGATAAACAGACGATCCAATCCTTTTCGACGTGTGCCAGCCAATGAATTAAGTTGAGAACCTTCCGTGACATCAACTTCGCCGCGCGCCGAACTGTACCTAGAGATTAACAGTCTGTCACGATAACGGCGTTCTCTCTCGCCAATCAATTGAGTGCCAACCATGCAACGTAGTTTAATTGTTGTTGTTTTCTTGGGGATTTCCCTCGGTCTCAAACAAAACATCCTCGCGGAAACGTGGCGTGCGGGCTCGGCGTCTGCACGGATCACTCCCGACGAATTCATGTGGATGGCGGGCTACGCAAGTCGCGATCGACCAGCCGATGGAAAAGTGACCGAACTCTATTCCAAAGCTCTCGTTCTCGAGTCGGCCAATAATACAAGAGCGGTTATCATTACCCTGGACCTTGTTGGCATCGACCGCGAGTTGTCCAACGAAGTGCGTGGTTTGATTGAAACTAGGTTTTCTATCCCTGCGGCTCATGTTGTGTTGTGCTGCTCGCACACGCATTCCGGGCCCGTAGTAAAACGCAATCTTGGACCGCTTCACTACGAACGATTAGATCAAGCCCAGCGTTCCCAGATCGAACGCTATGCCGATCAATTGCGAGACACGATCGTTCAAGTTGTTGGACAAGCCATGAGTCGCATGGAGCCCAGCACACTTGCCTGGGGTGTTGGCCAAAGCAACTTTGCGGT
Source organism: Pirellula staleyi DSM 6068 (assembly GCA_945870455.1). Classification (GTDB taxonomy): domain Bacteria; phylum Planctomycetota; class Planctomycetia; order Pirellulales; family Pirellulaceae; genus JBKCUI01. The sequence goes on from CAMBSL010000170.1 coordinate 11,549, forward strand.
GAATCGCAGAAGCAATAAAGAACCAGAGGGACGCAAATTGCGAACGCTTGGGCAATTGGCCGGGCCGTCGGACCACGATGTTCCTGTTCTTGCAGTTCGCAACACCAAGGGTGACCTAACATCGATTCTGTTCGGATACGCATGCCACGCGACGGTTTTATCCGATTTCCAATGGTCCGGCGACTATCCTGGCTACGCTCAAATGGAATTGGAGACACGGCATCCAGGCTGTGTCGCATTGTTCTTCGCAGGCTGCGGAGCCGATCAAAATCCAATCCCCCGGCGAACCGTTGAACTGGCCACTCACTATGGCAGACAATTGGCATTGGCTGTGGATCAAACGTTGCTGACAACCGAAATGAAGATCGCCGCTCCGTCGCTGTCGTGTAAGTATTGCGAAATCGATCTCTCCTTTGACAAACTTCCCACAACCGAGGAACTTCGTACGCAGGCTGCGTCCGGCTCCCTCTACGAGTCGCTTCGAGCCAAACAGTTGTTGGAGGGCATTGATGCAGGCAAGCCATTGCCAACGTCGTACCCATATCCGATCTCGCTCTGGCAAATCGGAGCGGATTTAAACTTAGTGGCGTTGGGTGGTGAAGTTGTCGTGGATTACTCTTTGCGCATCAAAGGCAAAATGCCTCAAACAACGTTTGTGGCAGGCTACGCGCACGACGTGATGGCATATATACCAAGCTATCGCGTGCTAAAAGAAGGCGGCTACGAAGGGGGTGGAGCGATGGTCTATTACGGCCTCCCCGCGATCTGGGCCGATCAAGTCGAAGAAAACATTGTGGACGAAGTGCTTCGCCAAGCAGCAGAGCTGGGATCGCGATAATGTTTTGCTAGATGAACCC
>CAMBSL010000171.1 GCA_945870455.1 Pirellula staleyi DSM 6068
GTCGCACAACGAAGAGGGACGTGCCAGAAGAATTTAGAATTAGAATTGGAACATGAGCAAAAAAAACAAAGGCATTACTCGAATCGAATACGAAGGAGTCGCGACTCGGGGGTGGATGGTTCGAATCACGCGAGCGGGAGAACGCAAACAACAGTTTTTCAACGACAAAACCCATGGTGGCAAAGCCAAGGCGCTGGTGGCGGCCAAGGCTTGTTACTCGGATTGGGCCGCTAGTGCAGAGCCGATTCGTACGTCTCGCAATCTCAAGACGGCTCGTAATTCTTCGGGCGTAGTCGGTGTCCATATGGTTCGCAACGTCGATTCACGCTGGGAGAATGCGGAATCGTTCGGGTATTGTGCATCTTGGGTGACCCAAGATGGGTTTCGGCAAAAACTGAGTTTTGCATGGAAGCGATACGGGAAGAAAGCAGCATGGGGCTTGGCATGTATCGCTCGCAAAGAGGAATCGACTGACCGTGAACAAGTCGTTGCACTTTATGAAAAACAATCGGGCAAGAAAGTAAAGAAATCAAGTTGATGCAACCACAGTCAACTTGTCGAATCCAGGGATGGGAGAACCAGCATGGCGCCTATTGGATTGAGTGAAACCGACGACTTTATTGATGAGTCGATCAGCCGCCCTTTGCGGATTGTATTTCAAGACGAAAACTATGTTGCTGTCTTCAAGCCAGCGGGCTTGGTGGTGCACCGCAGCAAGATGACTCAGCCGCATGAGCCTGTCTTGCTGCAAACACTGAGGGATCAGCTGAATCAGTTTGTCTATCCAGTCCACAGGTTGGACCGACCGACGGCTGGCTTGATACTGTTCGGCTTAAGCGGTGCTGCGGCATCGAAAATGGTTGAACAGTTTACGCAACGAAAAGTGACAAAGCACTATCAGGCGTTGGTTCGCGGTTTTGCTCCGGAGACAGGTCTCATTGACCGGCCGCTTCAAGAAAAATCCGGCGAGGAATTCAATCCAGGCCGTGCGATCGATTTTCCAATTCAAGAAGCGGTTACCCACTACGACGTCTTAGCTCGCTACCAAGTCCCGTGGCCGATTGGGACATTCGAAGAGAGTCGTTTTTCGCTTTTAGAGATACGACCTCTCACGGGCCGTTGGCACCAGATTAGGCGCCACCTCAATCACATTGCGCATCCGGTAATTGGCGATCATCGGCATGGCGACCATCGATACAACCAGATGGTTTTCGGGCAGACGGGTGTTTACCGAATGCTTCTAACGGCTATGCGCCTCGATTTTCGTCACCCATATACTGGTGAATTGCATTCAACGCTGGTAAGCCGGGGTTCCGAATTCGACCGAGTCGTCGACGAAATGGAACCATTTCGAGTATAGTATTTGGCGATCAGCGAGAAGTGTCTAAATTGACATTGTTGGCACTGCGACGGGAACCATGAACACAAAAACGATTTCGCGAAACACGAGTCTCGAACGCATTGATCCAAAAGTTGCGTGGGAGGCTTGGGAACCATCCAACGACGAGCCGTGGACACCGCAGCGGGCAAGTCTCTTGATTCGTCGCGCAGGCTTTGCCGCAACCGAACAAGAGCTCCGATCCGCCCTGTCGATGAAGCCTGACGAGATCTTAAGCAGGATGATGGGCCAAGCCCCGTCGGCTAATGCACAACGCGAGTCGTTCGAGAGTGATTCGGGCGAACTTGCGAAATCGGTCCTCGCCGCTTCCGACATGAAACAGCTTGCTGCTTGGTGGCTTTACCGGATGCTGCATTCGCCGGCCCCACTTATCGAGAAGATGACGTTGTTTTGGCATGGACACTTTGCCACCGGTGGCGAGAAAGTGCTCGATGTGGAGTTGATGCACACTCAAAATCAGTTGCTAAGAAAAAACGCGGTCGGCGATTTCCAAGAGCTGGTTCAAGGGATTGCGAAAGATCCTGCGATGCTTATCTATTTGGATAGCGTATCGAATCGCAAGGCTCGCGCAAACGAAAATTTCGCTCGTGAATTGATGGAGTTGTTTTGCTTGGGCGAAGGGAACTACACCGAGGTCGACGTGCAGCAGCTGGCCAAGTGCTTTACTGGCTGGGAAATTCGCCGGAAGCAATTTCGCTTTAACCCATACCAACATGATGACTCGAGAAAAATGTTGTTGGGCAATGGGGATGTTGAGTCAGGGGAAAACGCGGTGGAATGTGTTCTCGCAAGTCCTCATATGCCTCGCTTTATTGTTCGAAAGCTGTTTCGGTTTTTCGTATCGGACGAAGGCACTCCAACGGACGAATTCTTGGCCCCACTAGCAAATCGATTCACCGAATCCAAGTATTCGATCGAAGAAGTGGTGCGAATGATCTTGTCGAGTCGCTTGCTGCTGAGCGAGTGGAGCGTGGGACGCAAAATAAGGTCGCCGATCGAACTGGTCGTCGGATGGATGCGGACCATGCAATGCACTACCAAGTTGAGCTTCCTTGCGGAGCGATTACGTGGACTTGGTCAATCGATATTCTTTCCCCCCAACGTAAAAGGCTGGGAGGGAGGGAGAGCATGGATCAATTCATCCACGCTTGTCGGTCGAGCAAATTTAATCTACGAACTGATTCAACAAGAGAATACTCGCTTTGATGGTTCAAATCTTGCTTCGTTTGTCGAAAAGAACCAAGTCCAGGATTCGGTGAAGTTCTTAACTTGGTTTGAAAGCCGGTTCTTTGCCGAACCTTTGACAAAAAACGAGCGAGATCAACTTGCTCAGTTTGTTTCGCAAGCCAAGCCGGACGAACAAGCCAAAGCAACTTTGATTCATTTGGCAAGTCTTCCACGCATCCATTTGACTTAGCCGTAACATCGCCTCATCGCCTCATCGCCGCTGCTCGAACTTCTGCAAACCATCAGGATTCGGGATACTTCCAAGGTCCGCGGTATTCGCGTCGAAGCAGTTTGTTTGCCTCGGCGTCGCCAACGACTTGTTCTTTAATGCCGTCCCATTCCAGGCTTCGGCCTAATTTGTAGGACATCATGCCGAGCAAACTGAGATTGGTGGCGTAATGACCGATTTCGATATCACACGTCGGTTTTTTTCCAGATTCGATGGCATCGATAAAGTCTGCCCATAGCAGTTTGATGCTGTGGCCGTCCGGTTCTTGATGCTCTGCATCCACGTGAACCGTTGGTTGCTTGGAGTCCAAGGGATAGAAAGTCCAGCCATCCCGCCAGCCCATATGGAACGTTCCTTTCGTGCCATAAAAATAGCAACCGATGGAGTGTTTTTCTGCGGCGTTGCCCGCGAATTTTCGATGCTCCCAAGTGGCAGTAAAGTTTTCGAACTCGTAAACCGCGATTTGCGAGTCTGGAGTATCCGTTGTTTGTTCGTTGTCATTCAAAATCGGAGCCCCGGAGATGGGTCGACCGCCGGAAGAGAATACTTTTTTTGGAAACTTTTCGCCCGACCACCAAAGAACTTGGTCCAACCAATGAACGCCCCAATCGCCAAGCGTGCCATTTGCGAAGTCGAGAAAATTGCGAAAGCCTCCTGGATGGATCTTTCGGCAATAGGGTCTCAAAGGAGCTGGCCCGCAATACAAGTCCCAGTTTAAATTTTCGGGTGGGGCACTGTTTGGCGTCGGCTTCTCCTTGCCGCCACCACCGTGAACGAACATCCGAACCATTCCGATATCACCTGCAAGTCCATCCTTGAGGAACTTCATACCGGAAACATAGTGAGGGCCAATGCGTCGATGCAATCCAACTTGAACGGTGCGATTGGCTGCTCGAGCCGCATTGAGCATAGCTCGGCTCTCAAGGATGGTATGTCCGGTGGGTTTCTCAACGAATACGTGTGCCCCAGTCCCGATTGCGGCGATGGCATTGAGCGCGTGCCAGTGATCTGGCGTGGCAATGATGGCGATTTCGATTTTTTCTTTATCGATCATTTCACGCACGTCTTCGTAGATCGCGGGCTTGTCGCCTGACAGGGTTGTGACCTTTTCGGCAGCGAGTTCAAGCACATCTTGATCGACATCGGCCAGAGCAACGACTTGGCAATTGCCTGCCGCCATGGCTTCCTTGAGGATGTTCATACCCCACCAGCCACTTCCTATGAGGGCTGTGCGATACTTCTTGCCTTTGCTCAACGCATGGATCGCTGGAGCCGCACCTAACGCGATGCTGGTGGCTATGGTTGATTGGAGAAACGTTCGTCGCTGAACGGTCATCATTTATTCCTTTGGTTGAGAGTGAACATCAAGACACACGACATCCCCGGCCGCGTTTCGACAATAGATGAAACCATTGCAGAGCACAGGTGCCGTCCAGCATTTGCCATCAAGGACTTTCACTCGCGCAGTTGGCGCAAAACCTTCCGGCGTTGCGGGCGCGATGACAAGCTCACCGGATTGGCTAAGCACGATCAAACGGTTGTTTGCCGCAGTAAGCGAACCGGATCCAAGTCCACCCAAGCTCCATTTCTCGGCTCCGGTCGCAAATTCCATGCACTTCAATTGTACATCGCCCCCCTCGTCACCGTCGAACCCATATATCATTCCATCCAGGAGCAGACTTGAATTGAGTTGATTTTGCATTTCCTTGTTGGACCAGACCACTTTGCAAGAGTCTTCGAAAAGGTCCATAAGCACTGCCCCCCTCCCATAACCAGAAGAGAAGAACGCTTGAGAGCCAACGACAATAGGGGAGGCCGCATTGCAACCATAGGTAGTCAACCATCGGTGTCGCCAGATAACCAATCCAGTTTCAAGATCAACACATTGATAAAATTTGCCGGACGCAATCAATGCAAACCATCGATTACCCAACTGGAAAGGAAGCGGAGTCATGTAGCCAGCTTCGCCAACCCCAGATTTCCAGATGACTTCTCCATTGTGTTTGTCGAGTGCCAAACCCGCTTCGCCAACGCCTAGTATCAGCCGATCTCCGTGAATGACCGGCGATGAAGCGAATCCCCAGCCCGGTACCCGAACATCGGTTTCTGCTCGTACATTCTTGGACCAGCCAATCTTGCCGGAGCGTTTGTCAAGGCAAAAGAGATCGCCCTGACGGCTCAACGAATAGACTTTCTCGCTGTCGACTGTTGGAGTCGATGTTGGACCACCTTCAAAAAAGCGATCATCGAGCGAGCACTCGTAGGAGTGTTTCCAGAGATTCTTGCCCGTCTGTGAGTCGATGCAAAAAAGCGATTCTTGATGGTCCGAGTTTCCTAGCGTAAAAACAAGGCCGTCCGAAATAGCGACCGATGAAAAGCCGACTCCAACGTTCGAGCGCCAAACGATACGTGGTCCACCCTCTGAGAAGTGATCGGTCCAGTGACTCTCAGCGGAAATACCGTTGTTGTTTGGTCCGCGATAGTTTGGCCAGTCGTCTGCCGGTATGGGCTGGTGCATGGCCAAGACCGCAATCATGGCCAAGACGCCGACCCAACTTTTGGTCGCCATAATCGAAGGGGTCATCGAGTCGTGACCTATTGCCTTGTGTTTTGAGTATTCCCTGCACATTTCTTAACTACGGTGTTTGATTATACTTTATGCCAATCAATTTGTTTCGAATCCCACACTCGGTCGAATGAAAGCTGCCAAGATGGTCCGTTATTTTTCTGTCTGGTTGTTATGTGCTTTGCTAACTCTCGTAGGTTGCAACGCTTCCAACAATCCTGGAGGTTGGACACAAGACACCATTGAACAAAAGCTCCAGTCGAAATACAGTTTTGTGGAGCTAAAATTGACCCCAGCGGGCGAAGGCAAATACACAGGGACGGCAAAGTCAAAAGAAGGCGAGACGCTTGCGATTACGATTACTCAAAACAAGGAAGCCAAGTTACTCAAATACGACTTCAAAGGTGACCGGGGTTGGTTTGAGGACGGCAAGTACGAACTTGATTAATTCTACCCTCCGATGCTCTTGCTCGCTTTGTTGTGCGACGCTCCGCGTCGCAGGAATCACGACGGCGGAGCCCCGTGCAACTTAGAACATCCCGTCCGGGGGAGCACAACACATCCTGTCCGGGGCAGCTTCATGAAACGGCGAACAACTAGGAGTGCCACTGCAAATAACACCAAGGGTAGTAGATGGGTTGGGCTGAATAGAAAGTGATCCATGGAGTTGCCAGATCCTGGCGTTCCGTGTCCCTCGTGCGCATGTGCCAAGTTGGCCAAAGTGCAAAATGCAACGGACGCTACTATCGCTCTTGAAAATGTCATGATCGCTCGTGAAAATGTCATTGGGAATCCCCGATGAAGGCAAACGGTTCGTGGGCTGGTTCCGATTTGTTCTGATTTGTTCGGAATTCTGATTTGTTCGGAATTCTGGTTTGTTCGGAATTGTGGTTTGTTCGGAATTCTGGTTTGTTCGGAATTCTGGTTTGTTCGGAATTCTGGTTTGTTCGGAATTGTGGTTTGTTCGGAATACAGAGCAGTTTAGCCAATTTCCTGTTGGAAAGGCAAGGCAACCCGGCGAAGTTCATGGGATGTTCGAAATGTTGAAACATGTTTAGTTGGTCGCCGGACACTTGCCCGCACGCTAGGTCTTGCGTACAGTTGGTTTCGAACCGTTGTGATACTGAGTTGCCTCACTTTTCGGTTTGACATTGCAGCATTTCTTATGCATGACGCATGGCCGTTCGCTATGAGTTCTGAACCGCGTTCAGTCCGCTACGGCAGTTGAGGGATTTCATCACCCGTCCCTACCATCCCCTTTTGTGTCATATCGAGATCGTCGCCCGCGAACCTTAACGGTTGCGGAAGGGATTCTATTCGAGATTGTTGCTCGAATTTTTTGACCAACACAATTGGGGTTGCATACTCCTTTAGCGGTTTTTGTGTCTACCAATATGCACCCAGCCCCACATCTTCGCATGCAATACTTGTTTCTACGATTAGCACGCTTGGCGTTCGCCCTTTGCTTGGTTGCTAGTGGTAGCTTGCGTATTGCACACGGTCAGTTCGCACCCAATCTGGGGCCCCAAACTCTGGGAGCGGTGAACGACCCGCTTCGTACACCACTAACGGAAGGGAAGCGTCTAGAACAAGAACGTCGCTGGCAAGAGGCAATTCTGCACTACGAGAAGTCCCTCAAAAAAGATGCAAGACAGCGTGAGTATAGCGAGCGACTTCAAATTTGCCGTGTTCATTTTGACGTAACACGGCGATACTCGGATCGATCCTTTATGCAAACCGTCGACTCCTCGTCCGCGACCCAAGCCTTCCAAGTGTTAAGCGAAGTGCTCGCCAAGTTGGACGTTTATTACGTGGAGCCGATCGACTACTACAAGCTCGCACTGCACGGAACTGCCTTTTTGGAGGTGGCCCTGACCGAGCAAGATTTTTTGGGCAAACACCTTCAAAATGCAGATGCAGCGAACGTTGAGAATTTTCGCCAGTCCATACACAAAGTCGTTTTTGGTCGAAAGATTCAATCGGCAGAGGAATTGAAGGGCACGGTTGCCATGGTGGCGAACATCGCCAGCCAACAGTTGGGTCTGATGTCGTCTGCGGTAATCTATGAGTATATTGCCGGTTCTGTCGGACTGCTTGATCCCTATTCGGCATTGCTAACGCCTGGCGAGTATCGCGAAGTTATGTCGCAGATCGAGGGCAACTTGATCGGCTTGGGGGTCGAGCTCTGGGCAGAAGGTTCGGAATTGCGGATTGTCGATGTGTTTCGTGGCGGCCCGGCTCAGCTTGCGGGAATGACCGCCAATCAATACATCCTTCAAGTGGATGGGTCTTCCGTTCTAGAAATCGGGGCCAAGAAAGCGGCCGACTTGCTGCGTGGTCCCGAAGGCAGCAAAGTTAGATTGGTCTTGCGAACGATCGAGGATAAAACGTTGGAGCTTGAGGTCCAGCGAAAACGAGTGGACGTGCCCAGTGTTTCGGTATCCGAAATGGCTGGTCCAGGTGTTGGATACATTCGGATCACCAACTTTCAGAAGACAACGGCTTCGGAAGTGAGCCAGTCCATGTGGACCCTCAGCCAAGCAGGAATGCGAAGCGTTATTATTGATTTGCGACGTAATCCAGGTGGCCTGCTTGATTCGGCCGTTGAATTGGCCGATCAATTCTTGAAACGCGGTTCGATCGTGTCGACAAAGGGACGAAACGGGCAAGAGAACCACAATTTCACAGCCACGGAACCAGCCTGGGACATTCCGCTGGTCGTGTTGATCGATGGAGACAGCGCAAGTGCAAGCGAGATCTTTGCCGGAGCAATTCTCGATCACAACCGTGGAACAATCGTCGGGCTGACTTCCTACGGCAAAGGTAGCGTTCAAGGTGTGTTTCACAACGAGAACGGAAACGGCGGGCTTCGATTGACTGTGTCGAAGTTCTTTTCGCCCAAGGGAACACCGATCAGTGCTCGCGGAGTTCAACCTCATATCGTTGTCGATGAAGAGCCCGTCGCAAGCTTTGGCACGGATGTCGTTGCATTCAAACCTGAGTCAGACTCAAAACGCTTTGTCTCAACCACAAAGGCTGAAAAACCAGATTTAGCCAAGCGAAAAGCCATCGAAGTTGCCCTCGAAAAAGTGTCGTTTGGCCGGTAGATCTTAGATTCGGTACAATCCGCAGGTCGAGCCATTACGGCATATCTGCCACATAAATTACGTTCTTGCACCGTTCGTCTCTGTTTGGTGTTAAAAAAGTTCGAGATCCGTTCCGAATAGTATCGTTACAGATCTATTTGCCTATCTTTAACATCTATCGAATGTCTCAACCAAAAATGAGCCGACGCAAAACTTCAAAACAAGCCAGTAGAAAGTCGTTTCATTGGTTGTGGACTTTGACAGTTGCAACGCCTGCGGTCGCCACATTTTGTTGTATGGTAGAGAATTCTGCACTTGGCCAACCGCCGATGTTTTCGGGGCGTGGAAACTTGCCCGTCTCAATCAACACTGCAGGCGACTTTGCCAATAGCTCCAAGCAGCGAGACGATCAGTATGCGCAAATCGCACAAGAAGTAGACCTGATTGAGCGTCAGCACTCGCTTCTGCGTCGTGTCGTTCGATTGGTGGCACCGACCGTCGTTCATATCGAAGCGATTAAGGATGAAGCGGTAGCCGATCGAAGCAACAGTGGTAGCAAACAAGAATCTCGAAACTCAAAATCCGATACGAGAAAGGTCGAAGAAGCGGGTTCGGGAGTTATCGTTCAAATCGGTAATCGCAATTATGTCATTACCAATCGGCACGTGATTCATTCTGCGACTCTTCCAAACTTGAAAGTGGAAACCAACGAAGGAGTTTCGCTAAAACCCGTTCGCGTGTGGGAAGATCCATCGACGGATATCGCAGTGATCGATATCAATCGAAACAATTTGTCCAGTGCGAAACTGGCGGACAGTCGTCAAATTGAAATGGGCGACTTTGTGTTTGCCGTTGGAAGCCCGTTTGGTTTGAATCATTCGGTTAGTTACGGAATTGTGAGCGCCAAAGGACGTCGCAATCTTGAACTCGGATCCAAGGCGATTGTCTATCAGGACTTTATTCAAACCGATGCTGCGATCAACCCAGGGAACAGCGGCGGGCCACTGATGAATTTGCGTGGCGAAGTGATTGGGATCAATACGGCGATCGCAAGCAACTCGGGAGGAAATGAAGGAATTGGTTTTTCGATACCGATCAACGTTGCCATGGCGGTCTCCCGACAATTGGTCGAGAAGGGAGAGCTGCAACGATCGTACTTGGGAGTAAGTGTTGAGCGAGCCTTCAAATCGGAATCTAATTCACAATCAGGTGACACTCGTCCACGAGGGGCTTTTGTAAAAGTCATTAAGCCGAACAGTCCTGCCGAACTCGCCGGTATCAAATACGGCGATGTCATTCTTCAGCTTGATGGTACAAGCGTAGACAATGACGAGCATCTTGTGCAACTTGTCGGACTGACCACAATGGACCGATCGGTTGAAGTCGTTTTAATGCGAGACTCCAAGCAGCTTCGTATTCTAGTGGACTTGGTTCCCGTCCCTGTGGTGCATTGAGTTGGCACATGGTGCATTGAGTTGGCACAACTATTTTCCAGCTTTTCCAGCGCTGCGTTGGGTGATACACACGAGCAACCGTTCCAATGCTATAATTTCAGCCGTCGTATCCCCGAAGTTTTTCAACTCAACAAGGATCAAAAGCGATGTCGACTGGAATGCAACCCAATCCGTACGGTACTTCAACGATGCAAGGCGGGGCTTCGCCCAGCGTTCCCAATTACCTAGTGCAGTCCATCCTCGTGACACTTTGCTGCTGTATTCCAGGTGGCATTGTGGCAATTGTTTACGCGGCACAAGTCAATTCCAAGCTTTCAGCGGGCGACTATGATGGCGCTCTCAAAAGTTCCAACAACGCAAAGCTTTGGTGCTGGATTTCACTGGGTATTGGCATAGTCGTAAACGTGATTGCAATTGCTGCCCAGGTTTTGATTGTCGGTGCACAGCAACAGCAAGGCATGTAAGCCGAGCGGCAGCATGAGATAGTCCCGTAGCACAGGCTGCTAGCGCTGCTAGCCTGTGCTTTACCCACATCTTTTGATCTTGCTCCCCTCGCCCTGGTCTCGGGGAGAGGGGGAGAAAACGCACGGAGATTACGGAGATCCACTGGGATTTCGATGCAGGTGGCACGCCCATCGCTAATGCTCTGAGCGTGCCGCCCTCCACCGTGCTTGCTACGAACCGAACGGCACGTCCGACACCACTCCTGGAATCGATTGAAGCCGTTCGATGCGACTTCGGGATTGAGTGACTTCGTTGAGAGTTGCTAGAGGCTGAAGTTTCAGTCGAAACGATTTGGATTCACCGCCTTGCAAATGGATTATCCTTCCCCCTTTTTGCTCAACCGATCGCGTGTTGGGATATCCCGTCGCAGGTTCAAGACCGACGACATATCCATCTTCGACCGCCGACGTGTTCTTCCAAATGTTCAAGAAAGGGAGCGTGCGAGTGTCGTAATGCACCGCGAATCCGTACGATTCGTCTAGCGACGCTAACATACTTTCGGTCCAGTGTTGTTCGTCCGCGAGCGGAACCATAAAGTAGACTTGCTCTTGATATCCGCTCATCGGACCATCGCATTGATTCCAACGATCGATCTCAGTCGTCGCACGTGAATCGCGTGGGGTCAGGATTCGAAATGGGGAATAGATTTTGGCACCGGATTGAACGATGGGTTGCCCAAGGTTGATGTGGTAGAGCATCTGCATCGAACCGGCTTGGGTCGATTGGTTGGTCACGGTATCAAAAACTTCGACGACTGGGTTGCCAACGCGGAATCGATAACGCGTTTGCAACTCAAGCGAATAGACCAGAAACCTCGATTCGCTAACGACACCTATCACATCGAGGATTCCATTCTCGACATCGACTTGTACGTCAAGTCGATGGGCGGGCAAATTGGCAATCCGGCCATGCAGCGGGTAGCGTACGGTTCCGTTTTCCGCAAATTCCGGCGCGCCATTGCTATGCAAACCGCATCGAACCAGCAACTCATCGAATCCCTCAAGCCATCCGATGCCGCTCGCATCATGGACGGGAACAAGGCTTGGGTGGACGGGGCCTTGGACAGGACTCTGCCAACCAAACTCCAAGTCACCTGACCAACACTTCCAAATCCCCATCCCTCGATCAGGAAGAATGGTTGTCACCACCGCTCCCGTGTCGATGGTCAAACAATGCATTCCAGCGGAGCGGCCCGAATCGAGCTGCTTGTAGCTCAAAGAAAACCGCCCATTACCAGCCGTGACGCGTTCCGGCAGTTCCGTAACATGACTTTCCGGTTTTGCTTCACGAGTCATCGAGTCACGCGAGTTCGATTTCCTCAATTGCCAGCAAAGGAGAGAGTTTTCGGTGGAAGCCATATCGCAAGTGTTGGTAAGAATGTCATTGTTTGGAGAGTGTTTGCGTTGCGTTCGGCCCTGAACGACAATCGGTCCGTTCGGTAGCGCATTGAATCGCAACGTCTTAGATCATACGAATTGCGGTACAAGATCGCAATCTCGCGAAGTCTCGCCCCGAGCATTTTGTTTCAACGACAATGTGGGCTTGCTCATCATCTTTACCCACATTTCGCAGCACGCCAGACTTGAAATCCAAATGGATTTAGGTGGCCCCACCGCGTTTTCTCCCCCTCGCCCCGCTTCGGAGACTGCTGATTTAATCCGCATTAATACCAACCTGACGCGTAGTGTCGTGGGTCGCTTAAGTTTTTAGCGTCGCGGGGTCGAGGGAACTTGCTCACCCATGTGGCAAGCACATGGGGGCCGTGACCGCTTCGCGGTTGAACCAGGTTTAGCTGACCAAACTCGCTGTCCAACGACTCAAGGTC
>CAMBSL010000172.1 GCA_945870455.1 Pirellula staleyi DSM 6068
ACCGCACCAAGGCGCCCAAAAATCGACGAGGACTGGCAACTCCGTTCGCGCGATGAACTTCGCAAAAGATTTGTCCGTCAAGTCGATCGGATGTGTCGGTAGCAACTGCTGTTTGCACTTGCCGCAAATGGGTTTGTCGGTCAGTTTCGCATCAAGTACCCGATTCACGGCGAGGCACTTCGAGCAGACTAAGTTCACAGTTTGGACACTTCTCGATAGATGGAATGGAAATTGTTGCTAGAGATTAGATCATGTTTTCGTTCGCTCGCAATCAGGTTCCGTGCGATGGCGCTGGCGATATCGAACAAACAAAGTGATTCTTCCAGTCACGGTATGTGAGGAATCCGCTTCGCAGAATCAGGTTCAGGTTCGCCGTATGTATAGTTGCTCGGGACACCGCTATAGTGTAGCACGTCAGATACAGTCACAGACCTAACTATGTTGAGGGATGCGAGAAATGAAGGATCAATTAAATTACCAGAGCATTTTGGTTGCGATCGACTTTTCTCCTTCTTCCGAAGCAGCTTTAAAACAAGCTATTTGGTTGTCACGTCAGTCCGGTGCATCGCTCGTTTTGGTACACATGTTGCCGGAGTCGCAGAGAGCGGAGCATTTATCGTCCTACATGGCGAAGATCGATTTGCTTTCTGGTCACGGAGAACGCTTTGAACGCGAGATTCGCCAAGACTCCGAGAGCAAAATGCGCCGCATGCTGAAGGGACTAGACGTTTCTAGCTTGGAAGTGAAATTCGAGACTCGACTTGGCGAAGTCTTTGTTGAGGTTACGCATGCGGTGCAACAGGACGGCTACGAACTTGTTCTTGCTGGCACCCGAGGGCACAGCAACTGGGAGCATTTTTTTGTTGGAAGTACTGCCAAACGGCTCATTCGCAAATGCCCCTCATCGGTATGGATCGCGAAGGCCGAGCATGTTGGCCCCCCCGGAATCATACTCGCTCCAACAGACTTTTCGGACGTCAGTCGCAAAGCAATACGCGAGGCATTAAGACTGGCTAAACATGCCGATGCTGAGCTGCATTTGCTGCACGTGATCGACTCCAATGACATTCAGCACGATGACGACGATGTAACTTCCCATGCGGCTCGATCAAGGCATGAAGTCAACGAAATAGCCTCCCAACGTCTCGTCGAGTTTCTGAAATCGTTCGAAATGGATCGAAGCCGTATTCACTCCCATTTATCCTTCGGTACTCCTTGGAAAGAAATTTACCAAATGGTCCATCATCACAAGGTCGATTTGATTGCGATGGGGACGGTGGGCCGAAGTGGCGTAAAGGGCCTTTTTTTGGGCAGTACGGCAGAGAAAGTGCTCGACAATTGCGATTGCAGTATCTTGACCACGAAACCGGATGGATTTGTCTCTCCCATTGAACCCTTGCAGCAGTAGAATAGTCGATCCAACACTTCCCAAGAGGACCATCGAAATGACGAAACATCCAGGCTACCTGCAAGCAATCGTTGCGACAGACTTCTCGCCCGCCGCTAAGGCCGCTGTGCAACAAGCCATCTGGCTTGCCCGTACTTCAGGTGCGAAACTTGCGATGACTTATGCTGCCCCTGACTCAATGCAGAGTTTCAAAACGGCGCATGAGATTCGGCAAGAATCAGCGGTCAAAATGAAAGAAATAATGGAAGATCTCGCTGCAGCCGATTTGGATGTTCCGTTGCAAACACGAATCGGACAACCGATTGTTGTGATCATTCATGCCGTACAACAAAGTGGTTTCGATCTTGTTCTGGCCGGCTCTCGTGGCCACGGGGACTGGACGCAGTTCTTAGTCGGTAGCACCGCCAAACGACTAGTTCGCAAATGTCCCGTTTCGGTTTGGATAGTCAAATCGGAGGACGTTGGGCCGCCGAAAGTTATTCTCGCTCCAACGGACCTATCCGACGTGAGCCGCAAAGCCATACGAGAAGGCTTGTGGCTAGCCGAACAATCCGGTGCTGAATTTCATGTGTTGCACGTGGTCGACTCGCAAAAAGTCCGTGAAGAGGAAGCCTCGGAACAGCCACCATCCAGTTCTTCGCAACAAGAGATCGATGCGGAAGCGATGCGACAATTGCAGGAGTTTCTGAGTCCACTTGAAACCGCTGGACGCATTCATTGCCACGTGACTCAAGGCGTTGCGTGGAAGGAAATTGGACGCATGGCTCAACAACTAAACGCCGATTTGATTGCCATAGGAACGGTAGGGCGAAGCGGTGTTAAGGGGATGCTGCTCGGAAATACCGCCGAAAAGGTACTTGATACCTGCGACTGTAGTATTCTAACGGTGAAACCAGACGGATTCGTATCTCCGATCGAATAGCAGGTACGCCACAATGGTCGAGCTTAGAAACGCGTGCCGCATAGTCCAGAGCTGCAACTTGCTAACGTTAACGTTGAAGTTCAAGTTTCGAACCCATTTTTGATGAGGTCTACTGATGCTGAAAAAAGTTGACGGAATTGTAATCGTTTTGAAGAAAAACGGATCTTCGCCTATTGGCGTTTTTGGGTCTGATTTAGCGACGACTGATGAAGTTGTGATAAGTGGTGGTTCTCATGTTTGGAAAGGGAACATCCGTAACGTTAATCGGGCGAAAACTGTCGGTCGCGTAAACGTAACGCTTACAGCGATTAAGGAGGAACAATCTGAGGTCGATGAAGGAGATTTAACAGATGATGATTTGGTAGCCATCACCATCCACAAATCGTCTCAGCAGATTTCGAAAATCGACTCCTCGAAAGCTATCGGAAGTCAGTGGGGAAGTGTTATGGAATTTGCTGGCGGCCTCAGTCAAGCTACTCCCTTTGATAAACCGCATTGCATAAAAGGGACGTCCGTCGGCATGAGTCCCAAGTCCATAGACCGGCACAATTCCAGGGTGCTCTAACCCAACCGTTATTTCTGCTTCTAGTAAAAACCGACTTCGGCTACCCTCGTCAAACGCATACTTATCTTGTATCTCTTTGACAGCTACCTCGCGATTCAATTCGCGGTCATAGGCTACATAAACTTCGCCCAAGCCACCCTTCGCATGGGACCTAAGAATCGTGAATCGTCCAGTCGTTGAATCTCGTTCGATTTTTAATGCATTCTTGTCCGAATCCACCCGAACCGTCGCGTTTCGCAAACTTTGGACAGCAGACAATGTTTGATCCAATGCTGGGTCGGACAATAATGCAATCGATCGCATCAGCGAACTATCGATTGCCGAAAGATTAGCGATACTTTGAGTTGCGTCATCGTTATTTTGCTGTTGCTGTTTATCGGCGATACTCAACAGCAATTCGGCAGTGGATTCATCGATCGCTTGGTTGCAAACTAAGATAGAGTCGATCGAGCGGGACTTGTCCTTGGCCCACTCAGCCAGAGCTGAACAAAATTGGGCGCCATTGATGAAGTTAAGTTGCAACGCAATCAGAGAAATCAGAAGATTGCGAGAGTTGGTATCTTCGTTCATGACGCCCCCACAGTAAATTACTCCTGTACGTTAGCTCCCAGTACTGCCAGCACTGACCGTGGAAGGCAGTTCCACCTTTTTCGGTTCTGAAGAGGGCGCTGCGTGCGGCTTGGCCTTGGGCGCAAACACCAAAACCGTTACCGCACCGCCAATGCCTATCAACATAGAACCAATAAAGTAGCTGCTGATCTTATCGAGCGAGCCGCCTACGAACATCGACGTCAATGTATTGATCACGGGAGCAAAGCCAAACACCAGTGGCATGACAAAAATTGGCTTACCACCATAGTTGAACGCCAAGATAATGCCGAGCGCACCTATTGCACCTGCACTACCAGCGAAAATGGACCACATCAGTCCGTTGCTGATTTGCCCCCAGTCTAGTTTGACGTCGTCCGGTGCAACCCTCAAAATCATGACTGGCACAGCGACCGCAATGATGAAGTACGCGATACCGACACAGCAAAAGGGACGAAGCCGCGAGCCCCCCATTTTCATTTGTCCCATGTGTAAAAATGGACCATATGCACCCCAGCATACTACCGCTAAGCAAATGGATAGGCCGATGGCAACGGGATTGATTGCAGCCCGCGCAACCTGTTCTTCTTTTTTGTTGTTACTCGCTGCCGTTTCCGTGCTCGCTGCCGTTTCCGTGCTCGCTGCCGTAGCTTTGGCAGGTGCTGCCGGCTTATTGATCAAGACGCCTACCGCCCCGACGGCCACCAGCACCAGCCCCAAAATGAAAAGCGGTTTGATCTGTGAAAACGATTTGTTCAGCCAAGAGGTCACCAATGTATTTACCACTGGTGCACAACCGAAAACAATCGGCATCACGTAAATGGGTTGCCCCTTAAAGGCGACTGCCAGTATGACGCCGAGTGCCCCGAGCGCTCCGACCGTCCCCGCAAACAAGGACAAAAGCGTGCCACCGAGTGACCAAAACCCTTTTTCTTTCTTGCTGCTCAACACTCCTACTGGGACCAAAACTGCGATTAAGAAATAGGCAATCCCAACGCCTATAAAGGCTCGAATCGAACTGTGCCCCAGACGTTCTGTCCCTTGATGCAAGAGGATCCCGTAGACACCCCAAAAGATCGCGGTCATCGCGGTAAACAACAAAACCAAAGGCAATTTCAACATGGATGATTACAATCTACTGAACAGTTAAGGGTGAATCGGATGAGGCTAAAAGCCAAACGATGTTTTAGGAACAGGTGTGAATCAAGAGACAGTGAGCATTCGCTCGAGCGCAACCAAAGACCACTTTGCGATGTCCTCGCGAACGACAATCTGGTTTACGATCGTGTCGTTCACCAGATTTTCCAAGCTCCAGCATACGTGGGCCAAGTCGATACGGTACATTGTAGCGCACATGCAGACCAAGGGGGATAAGAAGTGAATCTCCTGCTCTGGATGCTCCTTTTTCAAGCGATTGACGAGGTGAAGCTCGGTGCCAATCGCCCATTTTGTGCCGACGGGTGCCTTGCGCACCGTATCGATAATTTTGCTCGTCGATCCGGAGATATCAGCAATATCGTTCACCTCTTGTGGGCATTCCGGATGAACTAGGATCTTAATGCCTGGGTGGTTCTTTCGAAAGGAATGGACGTGCTCCGCCTGAAACATCTGGTGAACGGAGCAATGCCCTTTCCAAAGAATGACGCGTGAGTCTTGGATGGCTTGCAACGTGTTGCCCCCAAGTTCTGGCTCATGGGGGTTCCAAACCGGCATGGCATTGTTTCCGATTCCCATTTTGAGCGAAGTGTTGCGACCCAAATGCTGGTCAGGAAAAAAGAAGACTCGCTTGCGTTGAGCAAAGGACCAATCGAGAACTGCCTTGGCATTGCTGCTCGTGCAAACGATACCGCCATGCCGACCGCAGAAGCCTTTTAGGCTAGCCGCACTGTTGATGTACGTGACGGGTGTCAAATCGTTTGTGTCGATGACTTCGCCAAGTTGTTTCCATGCAGACTCCACTTGCCGAATGGCTGCCATGTCCGCCATCGAGCAACCCGCTGCCATGTCGGGTAAGACGACTGCCACCCGCTCACCATGACGTGCATCTAGTTTCTCGGGACGATTTGCTAAGATATCGGCCGTTTCGGCCATGAAGTGGACGCCACAAAACACGATCGAACGGCAGTCCTGGCTGTCCGCCGCAAGTTTGCTGAGTTGATACGAATCTCCATTGAGATCCGCATGTTGGATCACTTCATCCTGCTGATAATGATGTCCGAGAATAAGTAGCTTTTTCCCAAGCTCTCGCTTGGCCGCAATGATTCGCTCGTTAAGCAATTCATTGCTAAGTTCTCGGTAAGGCGGAAATCCAAGCGGTTCGAGAGCGACGCTCATGGCTTAAAGGCGAGGGGTTAGTGTGAAGTAAGGTTCGTAGAAATAACTATTGGGAATACGAATCCATCCGCTAAATCCTAATGGAATTCAACCGATCGGCATAGCGTTTCCCCTTTTTTTGCGGCACTCACGTTCCGCACAAAGTGCCGAATGGAACAGGCCCCCCCTCATTTGCTACTCTACCCCACCAATCACCTCGTATCCATTTGGCGTACTCATGGCTCGCCAAACTGGCAATTCCACACTATTTGCCGTTGCGCGTACGCTGCCATCTGCGTAGGCTGAGTTAACTAAGCCTATATGGTAACTGCGAGAAGTGATCGATGCATAGGTTGGCGTTCCACTTCGTCCGTTAAGTCCCTCTTGCCAAGAGTTGTAATCGATGTCAAGTTCGACTCCGCCGACTACGACGAGCACTTTCGTATTGGGAGCGAGCGTTGTGGTGAATCCTGTGTGGTGGACTCGCCCATCCGGCCATTCCGTGTGGCCCGTATCTCGAAACGATGTGCCTACGGTGGCAATACTCGCTACCGCCGCTGCGGTGTTCGGAATGGTTGTGTTGCTCGGACCGCCGTTGCGATAATAAGGTGTCCAAGCTTTGACATCCGAGACGAGCAACGTGCCGCTGGTTCCGTCGGTAATTTCTGACATTCGAAGAAAGCTGTTTGGAAAAAACAGCCCGTTGCCACGCTGCCCCGACACCGGATTGTAGACAAACCACGGACCGTAATTGAACCCATAGCTCGTCGGGACTAATCTCGGACGAGCCAATCCATTGGATGGCCCCGGATCACGAATCACGGAGCCCTTAACATCGCTTGGGCAGGAAAAAGTGGGGATACCAATTCCGTCGATCACCATTTGAAAGTCCCAGCCAGCCGAGAGATTGATCTGGCTACCCAAGGACGATTGTTCCAAGTAGACCAAAATGCGTCCATGAACGCCCCAGCCAAGGTTGTTGTTCACGTTTGTCGCATCATAGTTGATCGCCACACCCGGTGGGAGTCGACGCATTGCGCTCTCGTAGTTGAGAGTTGCTAGACCGATTTGTTTCAGATTATTGCTGCATTGCATCCGGCGAGCTGCTTCGCGGGCCGCCTGAACGGCCGGCAACAAGAGCGATACCAGCACTCCAATGATCGCAATAACCACGAGCAACTCAACGAGCGTAAAGCCATTTGACTTGATTCTTACTTTCTGCATTGTCTATCGATCCTGCTCGGGTGTCGAAACGTTTGGCGACGGTCGGCTTATGTCTCGCCCTAATTTGGCACACGGTCACGCCTTGTCTTGTGTTGGCGCACGGTCACGCCTTGTCTTGTGTTGGCGCGCGGTCAAGCCTTGCGTTGTGTTCGCGCGGTCTCGACTTGTTTGGTTCACGATAAATCAGATCCTTCTTGTTTTCTAGTGTGGCGAAATTTTGTCCAGTCGCCCTTTTTATCGGTTTTTTTGGCTCGGCGGATCGCACCCAGCAAGTGCGCAACGGCACAATTGGGACAGTCCAATGATGACCGTGCCGAAATTGCCAGAACCGCACATCAAGTGTGCCATGTAGGCTAAACTGAGATCGATCAACAACCTTTCCACTGCTTTAGAAAAGAATAATATGACCAACGACGATTTGTCTCAAACTCTCCAAAAGCTTCATTTGGATTTGGCCAAAAATCCACAGCTAGATGAAAAGACCTCTCAATCCTTGCATTCGCTGATCGACGAGATCCAAGTGGTGCTCGCGCGATCTGGAAGCGACCAACCAACGGAATTGTCTTCAGGTCCGACGCTCTCGGAAAGGGTAAGCGATTTGGTTGCGGATTTTGAAATGCGGCACCCCAAGCTCACGACAACGTTGGCTACGATTGCGGAACGCCTGTCCGACATGGGTATCTAAACACAGCACACAAAGGTAGCCGGCACGCTCCGCCGTGCCGTTCGCGGTCAAGCTTTTGCCAGGATTCTAGGTGGACGGCACATGGAATGTGCCTACTACTTTGACTTTGGTAGGCTGTGTTTATCTAGAGTTGGCGAGCGCACAAATGCCGTTGACCTTGGTGAAAGAGTTTAGGACCGTTCGACAAGTCAATGTCTGATTTGAAATGTGGCGAAAGCTTCCAGCTTGCGTCATTCACCTCGATAGCAGGAGCTTTCGCCACTTAACTCCAGGCTAGCTGTCTATTTGGAATGATTTTTGCGTTTGAATGCCCGCTTCCGGAAGTTCGCGTGCTAGGAGTCTCGGTACAACGAACATCGATCTCCTAATCGACACCCTCATCATTGAGACAAAGTGGTGAATCTGCATGTTCTGATCGTTGATCCTGATGAATCGCTGCTTGAGTTGTATCGAGCCTACTTGGCTCGTTCCGGTTTGAAGGTCGCGTTGGCTTCCTCAGGCTTAGTATTCGTCGAAAAGCTGTACGCATGGAAACCCAAGGTGGTGGTTCTTGAACCTGAATTGCCTGATGGTTGGGGAGATCGCTGCGTGGATGAGTTAACGCGAATGCCTGAATCGGATCGTCCGGGGCTTGTGATACTGACTCGACAAAACCCAATCATGCACCGGTTACGAGTCTTTGCCTGTTTCGTAAAGCCGATGCCGATGGCCAGTCTCGTTGATTCGATTCGCGCCGCTGCATCCAAAGCGGATCGACCCAAGCGCTGATCATGGCACGGCGTTTGCGACTGTGCTGGAATGGTTTGTTCAATTTGCTTTTTGCCATTACTTTTCGGATCCAAAAAGTTGACAGGTGTCCAGATGGAAATAGAAAACAATCCGAGCGTGAACAGTCTCTTTGATCAATGGAAAGCCGAACACTGCGAGCTTGACGATTATGCAATGGAATTAGCGAGCTGGATCCATCAACAATCCAAGCAAAGGAATTTGCAGTTTAGAGAAGCTGTTGAGCGGCTCGCTGACTTGTCCGCAAGGCTAGCATCTCACTTTGATCGGGAGCAAGAAATTGGCGAAGAGATCGTCGCAGCGCAACGCCATCTGTCACCCGAAGCGGAATCGCTCAAGCGACAAGCGGAACGGGATCATTCCAACATTATGAAGCGGCTCAAGCATTTGTCGGATCGAATGCAGGATGCGGAAGCGGAGTGCGACGCGTGGAAGGCAGGCATGGACGAACTCTATCTCATTCTGGACACACTAGAACAACATGAGGAACAAGAAGCCGAAAGCGTTGGCTGGATGCTTCCTCGAAAGAGTCTCAATTGAAAACGACAAAGTTCAGGCGGGTTGAATTGAGATGGTGCCAGAACAATACACTGTCTCAGCCATTGGGCATTAGCCCCCGGTTCCGATATTGGCTGAATTGAGACGTGGCCGGAACAACGCACTGGTCAGATAAAACGCTCAACGAATCGAGGATCCAGCGGAATATCACTTACTTCGATATCCGAAATGAGGTCAACAAACAGTGCCGATTTTGGATTCATGAGTTGCTTTCCGATATCCGCCCAGGCAGTTTGAAGTCTTGGCGAATCCGCCTTTCCATTGAGCCTCAAATCGGCTTCCCGATCCAAAGCTTGCGCAATCGCAAGGTACTCTTGCTGTTGTTTTTGCAACGTGATCGCGAAACAAAGTGAGGCAACCGAGTGGCACAATTGGTCGAAAATTCCGCCTTCGTCACCTAGCAAAAAACTTTGATCGATGAAACTTTTTTGGTACCGCGCAATGATGAACAAAATGCGGCGACCGAGAATTCGATTTCGTCGGAGTGCCTTTTGAATCAGTCGCAGTTTCTCCGGAAATGCATCGTTGATTCCTTCGGTGGAACCCGTCCAAGGATTAAAAGAGCCGAGAACCGTTCGAGCGACAAACCAAGCAAACTTGGATTTCGTGGCCAATCCGAACTTACCATCGACTTCCGCTAAGCCGATCGGCTCAAGGTACTTTGCTCGAATCCCGCGAGTCATGGCGTTTGGGGCACCGATATCTGCAAGAACCGGATTCGGGCCTTCGTAAACGGTAGCAATCGTGAATTCATGCATGTTCTCGCCAATGTAGTTTTCGATCATATGGCCAGTTTCGGTGATCGACGCTCCGCCCGTTCGAAGGGTCTCACGTCGCTCGTCTTTGTGAACCGAACGTCCACCTTGAATCTGGTAGACGTGGATAGCGGTCTGAAGCAATGCCTTGGTTGCATAGACTTTCGCAATCATACCTAGTGTTTCGTCCCGAATTCCGTTAGCGCCAAGACGAAAGCAGACATCGCCGAGGACTCGGCTGGCGACCGCGTGGGTCGTTGCGCGTCCCATCCACGTTTGAATGCGAGGTGCATCCCCGATCGGTTTGCCAAATGTACTGCGAAACGAAGTCCAACCACCTGGCTTATAACGAGTCGTTAAGCCATTCGTCGCTTCGACCGCGTTTGGATCAAGCACGATCTGAGCGAGCAGCTTGAAAATCTTGGCAGCGCTGTTCACACAGATTCCGCCGCGTCCTTTTGCAAGGGAACTAAAGGCTTGCGCGAGTCCTTTGCCTGGCGGTCCTAAAAGTTGTCCGCAGGGTACCTCGTAATTCATCAATCGAAATCTCGCATTCCATAAATAATCGAAGGCTGTCAATCGATTGCGCACCATGCGGAATTGTTCCGTGTCCGCTTTAGGAACTTCGAAGATCACCATGCCGGAATCGCGGCCTTTGGCAAGTCCCTCGCCCTCGATCTTGAGGACGAGAATACAGATACCACCATAGATGACATTGGTAATTGGCCATTTCACACCAGAGATAACGTACTTGTCACCAACGCGACGTGCGGTAAGCGCCAACTTGCTCGGGTCGGCTCCAACTCCTGGTTCGGTCAATGCAAAGGAACCAAGCAATTCACCCCGAGCCATGCGTGGGAGATAGTACTCCTTTTGCGCGTTAGTGCCGAAGTCTAAAATCGGAGTCACGGGTCCGAGGAAATTATGCACTTCAAATAGGACAGCTAAATCTGCGTGTACCAAGGTTAACGCTCTGAGCAACGGACCGAGATCACCAAGCTTTGCTCCACTGCCACCATATTGCTTAGGAATTGCCAATCCAAAAAAACCGAGCGATGCGAGCCCCTCAATCGTTTGTTCCTGAAACAACATTTTCTGGTGGTCAAGAAGCGAACCTGCTTTCTTGCGTTCGAGAAGGAACTCAAGGCACGAGGCCATCGTTTTAGCAACTTCCGCTGACGGGCTAAAACGACCCGCATCGAATTCGATTGCTTTACCTTGTCCAAAGAGAGAAGACAGCGTTGGGGCTTCGCCGGAGAACTGATTCTCAGCAGCCCGATCTGCATCGTCCAAGGTCGCAAGCGAAGCAACTTCCTCGGCAGAACGACCGGCTTGCTTCATGATCAATGAAATCGCATCGCGGCTGGACGTTAACTTCTTTGTCACAGCGGGTGTTTTCGTTTCGTGATCAACCATGAGCGCTTTCCACCTTTAGTCCCGATCAAGGAACACGAGAGACACACACTTGTTGACACTGCGATCAAGGTTGACACTGCGATCAAGGTTGACACTGCGATCAGGGCCCAGTGCACCATGAGCAAGTCGAGAGGACAAACCACAGCTTTTGAGACTAACAAAAATTCGACATTGCCGATAGGACACATGCGATACGAGTGTGGCGTAAGCAGGCAGCTTGCGTTTTTAGCCTCGCAAGCTGGAAGCGCAAACTACTCCTTTGTCGAACAAACCTTAGCGGCCGTATTCAACTTCCAGTAAGTTTGAAATTTCGGGAACGCCGACGATTCTGCGGAGTGATTCTTGGACCATCTGCTTTTGATAGAAGGAATCAACTTTGCCTCGAAGGATGATTTTGCCTGGCTGACTCTCCAAGAAAACATGTCCACGTACACCGAACGTATTATCACGGATCGTCGAGTCAATTCGATGCAAAAGTGGTCCAATCTGCATATTCATCATCCTTCAAATTCCAAGAATCGCGGGTGAGGGCGGTGCGAGTCAAAGTCTTACCGACAATTCACTTGAACTTTCCTTTTAGAGATGGTAGCACCGCGCTTTCCAAGAAAATCATCGTCAGAATTATGGATTTAACGAAGAGTTAGGCTAGCCGTCGTTTGACGGTTGCGCAAGGCTTTTGGCCGACGTACGCGATTTCATTTGCCGAAAAACCGTGCTAGAGGATTCATAAACAACTTGTTTTGGCAACACAATCAAGCATGAATCAGTTACACTCTACGAACATCAATGCTGACGGATCTGGTGCATGTTCCCACCAGCAGCACAAATTGTTCCAATGAGCTGGGGTTAACGTTTCTTCCTAATGCCTGACTGGTTTCCGGATCTGATCACGATCCTGATCGCTTTGCTTCTTGTTCTTGTCAACGGTTTCTTCGTCGCCGCCGAGTTCGCGCTGGTCAAAGTACGTCTTGGCCGAATCGAAC
>CAMBSL010000173.1 GCA_945870455.1 Pirellula staleyi DSM 6068
CCAGAGTACGGAGCGACGATGGGGTTCTTTCCGGTCGATAGCGAAACGCTTGTGTACATGCGCCGCACCGGCCGAACATCGGATGAAATCGAATTGGTAGAACGCTATTGCAAAGAACAGGGACTCTTTCGTGTCGATGGTAGTCCTGAATTAAACTACACCAAGATCCTAACTCTGGATCTTGAAACGATCGAGCCGTCGATGGCAGGTCCAAAACGACCACAAGATCGGGTTGCACTGAAGTCGATTAAATCGTCGTTCGCCAAAGCACTCTCGGCACCCATCGCAGAGCGGGGCTTCGGACTTACAACGGACCAGATCGGTTCGACCGCCGCTGTCGAGAACAATGGTCATTCGACCACCATCAGCCACGGGTCGGTCGTAATCGCGTCCATCACATCATGCACCAACACCAGCAATCCCTCCGTCATGCTCGGTGCTGGTCTGTTGGCCAAGAAAGCGGTTGCACGCGGCCTCAAGGTGAAATCATTTGTCAAGACAAGCCTAGCGCCTGGCTCACGTGTTGTTACCGATTATCTAACCAAAGCCGATGTCCTCGGTTCGTTGGAGCAACTCGGCTTCTTTGTCGTTGGCTATGGCTGCACGACATGCATTGGCAACAGTGGGCCGTTGCCCGAAGCGGTTTCGAACGCCATCAATGAAGGAAACTTAGTTGCAGCGGCCGTGCTAAGCGGCAACCGAAACTTCGAAGGACGCGTCAATCCACACACGCGTGCAAACTACCTTGCAAGCCCGGCCCTGGTTGTCGCCTACGCCATCGCCGGTACCATCGAAATCGATTTTGAAACCGAGCCCATCGGGCATGACGAAAGTGGCCAGCCGGTTTTCTTCCGCGAAATTTGGCCCACGCATGAAGAGATTGCCAAGGCAATGAACGAGAGTGTTCAACCGGAAATGTTTGTGAAGCAATACTCAAGTGCGTTCACAGACAATGCAACCTGGAATGCCATCCCAATCACGCCAGGTGATCTCTACAAATGGGACGAGAAGAGCACCTACATCCAGCGGCCCCCATTTCTCGAAGGGATCACTCATGGCACTTGCACGATTTCGCCGATTCGAGGAGCGAGTGTTCTCGCCATGCTCGGAGACTCAGTTACGACGGACCATATTTCGCCAGCGGGTTCCATCACCAAAGACGGACCCGCCGGACGATTCTTGGTAGCGAACGGAGTGCATCCGCGCGACTTCAATAGTTACGGAGCTCGCAGAGGAAACGATCGCGTGATGGTGCGAGGTACGTTTGCGAACATCCGAATTCGCAACGCGCTAACACCTGGTATCGAGGGAGGCGTCACGAAATACATTCCGACTGGCGAACAGATGAGTATCTACGACGCATCCATCTTATACCAAGCCTCGAAGACTCCATTGATCATTCTAGCAGGTGCGGAATATGGTACTGGCTCGTCCCGCGATTGGGCCGCCAAGGGAACGCTCCAGCTTGGCATCCGAGCTGTGATTGCTGTCTCGTACGAACGCATTCACCGGAGCAACTTGGTGGGCATGGGCGTGTTGCCCCTGCAATTCCTGGAAGGGCAGAGTGCCGCAAGTCTTGCGTTGGCTGGCGACGAAACGTTCGACATCCCATCGCTTGGGGATGACCTCCAGCCACGCACTCGAATTGGAGTTGTTGCTACGAAGCCTGACGGAACCAAGAAAACGTTTGAAGCACTCGTTCGCATCGATACGCCGGTCGAGATCGACTACTATCGCAATGGCGGTATTCTGCCGACTGTTCTGCGCAAGCTAGCGGAAAGTTGAGTGTGAGCGACAAATGAACCCTTCCTTGCGCGATAATGGTACTCGTCGTGCGACGCGACGCGTCGTAGTGGATCTATGGCCGCAATAGAATCCGGCAAGGTATTCCTAATCGGAGCAGGACCAGGCGATCCAGGTTTGATCACGGTTCGCGGTGCGGAACTAATAGGCAGGGCAGACGTTGTTCTGTACGATGGGCTAGCCAACGAAGCCTTGCTCGCATACGCATCCAAGCATGCCGAAATCATCTGTGTTGGCAAACATGGCCACGGCGGCATGTGGAGTCAGAAGCAAATCGATGACTTGGTCGTCGAATTTGCTAAATTGGGAAAGTCGGTCGCAAGGCTCAAAGGTGGAGATACCGCCGTCTTCGCGCGCACCGCAGAAGAGGTGGATCGGCTCATCGAGGAAGGAATCCCGTACGAAATCGTTCCGGGTATCACAGTCGCCTTAGCGGCAAGCGCATTTACCGGTAGTCCGATTACGCACCGTGATTGGTCTTCCGCAGTTGCATTGATCACAGGACAGTTGCAACCGGCAGATGGCAGCGTTGAATCCGAAGAGTCGCAAGATTGGAATGCATTGGCACTTTTCCCCGGCACGCTGGTGCTTTATATGGGAGTCACAACGGCTGGTCACTGGAGCAGCAAGCTAATCGAGGCAGGCAAAGCTCCTTCGACTCCGGTGGTTATAGTCCGACGATGTTCGTGGCCCGACCAAGAAGTGATTCGCTGCGAACTTGGAACGGTCGCTGCGACCATTGCAACCATGCCGCGTTTGAGGCCACCCATTATCAGTATTGTCGGTGACGTAATTCGAATGGCAAAAGCCATGGATTGGTTTTCCATCAGGCCCTGGTTTGGAAAACAAGTCTGGGTAACAAGTCCAGATCATACTGGAAGACTACTAGGTAAGAAATTTATCGAGCTAGGCGCACAAGTCATTCATCAACCGGTTATGAGTATCGAACCTCCGGAGGACTGGCATGACGTCGATTTAAAAATCCGATCCTTGGACCAATTCGATTGGGTTGTATTTAGCAGTATGGTTGGAGTCGAGAGCTTCTTCGATCGCTTGTGGTTTCTGGGAAAAGATGGACGTTCGCTTTATCGTACGAAAATTGCGGCAGTCGGTAGCGGTACGGCGGCAGCAATCGCCAAACACTCACTGATTTGCGATGTTTTTCCAGAGGCACACGGTTCCGAGACTTTGGTGGATCTCCTTGTTCAAGAGTGTGTGGGTAAGCGATTCCTGTTCGTTCGCAATCCGGATGGTGAAACAACTGCAATGAGCCGACTTTCAACTTCTCAAGCGATAGTAGAAACCTTAGATGTCTACCGCCAAAGCCTCGTGCAGCAATTGCCTCCAAAAGTAGCGGAGTGTCTTCGATTGGGCAAGCTCGACGCCATAACCGCAACCAGCAAAAACATTGCTAGGCAAACGGTAGCATTGCTTGGCAATGAAAGCCGAACGCAAACGTGGCTAAGTCTTTCGCCGTCCATCACCTCGCTCCTAGTCGACCTTGGCTGCGAAAAGGTCATAACTGCCAGCGAGCCAAGTTTCGATGCCCTGGTTGCTCTCAAGTTGGCTTAGCTCGCCGCTTGATTCGATGACGGACGATTCTTTGCATGTCTGGGTACAGGATTCGTACCGAATTGCAACGCAGGAATAATTTCTTCTGACCAGCCGTTTTTCGTCGCCAGCCAAACTCGTTGACCACAACGATCAATCCGATCACGATCACGATCAAAAGCGGACTAGGCCATAGCACTTGCTTGTTGGTCAACGACCATTGCAGCCACGCGTTCGAGTTTGTCGTCCAAGGCTGATTGAATAGGATCGCCATCGCCAGCAGAACGACACAGATGAGTTTCAATCCCACCTCGATGCCGTTTTTTATCGCGAACATGAGTTTGTTTGTTGACTCACGGTTGCTCTGGCTCTCACGATTCACATTGCACAAATCACATGCCACTTCACAAACGGTTTTACGTATCGATTGGTAACGGACCATCCAGTACAGCAACCCTAACGACACCAAAACGGTGATGACGCTGACAAATAAATTAAAGTTCTCAAGACGGGTTGGTTCCCGCAATATCAAGCTGGTCACCATTAAGCCGAATAAGAGTACGATGTTCGCATGGTTGACTAACCACAGTAGCAAAATAACGATTGCAATTCGTACGATTCTGGGAATGGGCGCCGAGCCTACATAAACAAAATCGATCGCGCAGCCCATTCCCAACATCAACATCAAACTACACCAAAAAACAATTGTGTTGCGCATCGGATCCATGCTCGAAACAACCGCCGTGGGCTGTTCGGAGCGACCGCTTTCGGATCGGTTCGATGTTTCGCTCATCGGCCTGATCCTTGCGTCGTCAGCCGACCCGATTTGGCCATTGCGATTTCCGACAAGACCAACCCGGTCGCCTTGGGCTCGCCAGCGATGGACATTGGTACACCGAGTTTGGTTAAGCTGCGTTTTAAAGGCAGAGCAAGTTCGCCCAACCGGATACCTTCAGCCAACAAACGCAGCTCAGCGACTGTCTTTGCAGAGACAGTTGCTGAGACAGTTTTTGCAGAGACAGTTGGCGACTTAGATTTCGGGCGATGCAGCGTCGGCGAAGGACAAATCACGGCAACGCGATGATGCTTGGACTTTGCGATTCGGATAGCACTTAAAAGCTCCTCCAGCGAGGCTGTGTCGCCCAGAAGATCCGCCACGAGGACGAAGACTTCGTTGTCGTGCGCATGCGAGATTGCAGCCGTTAAGGCTTGTGTCAATAACCGAACTCGAACTGGGGAATGTTGGATGGCTACGTTGGAAATAGATACGATCGGGGCCATCCACGGCATCCCCGATTCGCACAAGAATTTTAAGAGATATTTGGCCAACTCGTTCTCATCCAATACCATTTCGACTTGGGTTGTTATCGAGAGATTATAGAGTTCGGCCATGACTGCCGCCAACTGGATGCGTTGCCGGCCCCTTTGAGTGCTAAACAACGCAAATGGGACGAGCGAATACGGATTGACCTGCGGATCCAGCAACTCCGGATAGCGCTCACTGCAAACGGCATAGGCGGTCTCCAGCATTCGCAGCGAGAATCGCGCGTTTCCTGGTGACCGATTTACGGAGAAGGCTCCCATGGCTCGCAACTGCGAATAGAAGCCAATCGTGCCCGATGCGGCGATTGTCCGTTTGGTCGCTGCCTCGTCAATCAAATAGCACCCGATGGCGTCACCGGCGGATGTCACCGAATGTGCAATACTAGCGCCAACGTGTGTCATTTGGTCGATCAACCGGCGACCAAAGCCACCCATGCGCGTGCTTGCCGTTCCATCGATTATCAGTTGAACACGAATAGGCACTTCGGATTCATACTGCCTCGTCATCAGCTTGTCGCGTCTCGCGGACGCTTTCCAGGCTATCGTTTTTGGTGGATCGCCATCGACATACTCTCGCAGTTCAAGCAATTCGAAACCGATACCTGGCCGTTGCTGCCGATGAATCCCATGCCTAGGAATCGCGTTCCTTCGTTTCAAAAGCGGACTCGCATCCGCCGATTCCGTGAAACTGGGAAGCACGCGAAAGGTCTGCCGAAGCGACACGAAACGGTCAAGCCGAAAAAACTTGCGCGGATCATGAAACTCCATTCGAATCCCCGGAAAGACGACCTCGCCTGCAGCCCGAACACGAGCCGTGTAGTGTATCTCAACCTCATGCTGAGGCGTCCGAACCACAACTTGATTGCTGGGGCAAATCTCGTCGACAATCTTGAAAACGGATGCCCAACGTCCAATCCGCTGCCGAAGCCACGACGAAGCATTGATCGCAGAATGCGTTGATGAGGATGGGATCGTGGACGAGATAATCTCGAGGTTCTCGGGTACGACATCCCGAAAGATACGATCCGGAAAAACTCGAATGGATTTGCAGAAGATGCGTACGCGTATGTCGAGTGTTCGACCGGCCCACAAGACGCCTGTTGCATCGCTTCGCCCGTTGATCGACCTTTCCAACTGAAAACGGCCTAGCTCACGTTCGCTGCAAATCGAAAACTGGACCCATTCCCAAAGCATCCACAACAACCAAGCGAGACAGAGAATCGCAACACTCATTTGGCCAAGCGTCACCCCTACGATGAGTCCTATGAGTCCAATCAGAGCTAGCTGTCGCGACCAACTCGTCATGGCTGAGCATCCACAACCACTGGAACCATTTTGATTAATTGCTGAACAACTGTTTCTACCGTTTGGCCATCCATTTCCGATTCAGGCCGCATGATCAAGCGATGCCCGAGCACAGGCAAAGCGATCGATTGAACATCTTCGTGGGTCATGTACTCACGCCCCCGCAGCAGAGCATGGGCCCGACCGGCTTTCATCAAGTAGATTGCAGCTCGGGGGCTTGCTCCCAAAGCGAGATCCGCATGCAATCGGCTTCTTCGAGCCAAGTCAACGATATAGCCCTTGAGCTCTTGAGAACAAAACACCGAGTCTACCTCTCGCTGGATCGAAAGGATCTCCTCTGGACTACTGATCGGTTGAGTTTTAACCGGAGGCCTACTGTGCAAATCCAGCATTGCGACCTCTTGCTCGCGCTCAGGGTAGCCAACTTGAATGCGAAAAAGAAATCGATCCAACTGGGCTTCAGGTAATCGATAGACGCCTTCTTGTTCGATCGGGTTTTGGGTAGCTAGCACCATGAACGGTTCGGGTAGCGGAAGTGTCTTGCCCTCAATCGTAACCTGCCGTTCCTGCATCGCTTCCAACAAAGAGGACTGTGTCCGCGCCGGTGCTCGATTGAGTTCATCCGCCAGCATCAGTTGACAAAAAATGGGTCCTTTTCGCATCACAAAGTTACTTGTCTGGCGATCGAGCACTTGAGTGCCGGTTACATCGGATGGCAAGAGATCCGGTGTGAACTGAACGCGTTCGAAATGGATTCCGAGAACGGTTGAAAAAGTTCGACACATCGTCGTCTTGGCGGTTCCAGGCACACCTTCCAGTAGCACATGTCCCCCTGCTAGAAGTGCGATGAGCAATTGATCCGTAACGCCACTGAGGCCAACAACTACTTTCTCGATTGCCTGCTGGGCGCGGTTGCGAAGCTCTTTGACACGCAGGGCAATTTCGCCGGAGGATGCTGGATGCACGTATAGAATTTCTATTGTAGAGTTGGTAGTGAATGCTCGTGAACAGTTTCTTGGTTCTAAGCGGTCGATAATTTTAGGAGCAAATGATTTGTTGCGACACCAAGATTCTGGAGTTGTTCGTCCGAGAACATGGATTTCTTTCCATAGACGGCCAATTCCACAATGGTTCTTACGGTCGCTCTCTCTTGTTTTGACATGGCGACAGGTCGGGATTCGAGATCCAAATCCTGTAGATAAAGCTTCCAATCTGGAACAAAATCTTTGCCGATCCATTTTCTGCAAAAATCCCGAGCAAGACACTCCGCTGCAAAACTGTTTTGATCCAAAGGGTGTATTGCATTGGTCTGTAGTTCGTGCCAAGATCGCATTCGCCTCGGACTAAGGAACGGTAGTATCCAAGGTCTTCGTCGCATCCATAGCAAAACAAGCAAGCTGATGAGCACGACTGCCAACATGCCCCAGATCCATCGAAAGTAGCTTGTCGGAGATACATTTCTCGGCTGATTTCGGAGTGCTTCGTTGACAATATTCGATTCAGCCACTCGCTTGATCGCCAAGTTCGCAAACCTCAGCAACGACTCGGGCGTTGGTTGATTCGCAGGCGCCTGGCTTCGCATCTTCGACATCGCCTCCTCACTCTTGCTCTTATTCTCAAGTACCCTTTGGAGGCTTGGCAATGCAACACCGTCGACCATGTAGACCAGCCGATTTCGATTGATGTTGCTCAAGGCGTCTGCCATGCGAATGGACAGCAATCCATTGTCGGCATGCCATAGCATTCCATTGGTAACAAGGCTCGCATCCGCTACGAGGATGGCTGTTCCTGATCGCGGTGTCGCGTCGCGGAAAACGGCAATCAATGCTTTCGTTCGAATGTTCGATCCAACAACGGTGCGGCCACGCGTGTTCACACTAGGTTGACTATCCTCTGGCAACGACGCAATCACCACCCACTTGGACAACTCGCTACGAGACGAGGTAGGCCTCGACAGCCATCCAGAGCGGTTGGTCACAATCTCGTTTAGTCCCTTGGTTATGGGATGCGATGCGTCGAGGTTTCGAACGCGCAGGCAATCGGAAAAGCCTTCGTAACAATCCTCTTGAGCAGAGGATAACAGAGGTCCGGCATTCACGGTCCCGATTTCCAAAATCCCCATGCCCAAGGCGAGTGGCGTACGATCCGTAGCGATCAGCAGGTTACCGCCGCGAAGCAAAAACCCGCGCAGGTTGCTCCACGTCACGGACGAAACTTTTTGAAGGTCGCCCAAAAGAACGACAACGGATTCCTCCGGCTGTGCGATCGCTTCATTCAAAACGGTCGACACTTTCAGTCCACGTTTTTCGAGGAGAGACTGAAAGAGCTCATAACGAAAATGCCAGTCTGGATCGGTCGGCACCATAGAGGGTTCTTGCGCGAAGCCAGAGAGTCCAACCATTCCGCACATCGCGAACACAAGGAATGCAGCGCTTAGTCCTCGTTCCCTGGCTCTGCCTGGGAACGCACGGCTCCCGAGGCTCTGCCTCGCTCCACCTTGAGAGCCGAGAGCCACCAGGAATCTCGCAGGTCTACCCTGACAAGCCTGCGGGATTCGGTATGCGCGATTACAGATGTTGGTGCCGATCGCCTGAGGCTGCGGCAAAGCCTTGGAACCAGTTACTGGCGGTGGTGGAACGGGCTTGAACGACAAAATGAATCCGATCAATTCTTGGATGTCTCGCATTCCTTTAACGCACGACGCACTTCGTCGATTTGATTGTCGGTCAGCCTTACTTCCGATGGCAGGTAGCGGGCTTGTTCGTAGATATCGACGACGACGTTCACTGGGGACTGAGCGGAGGGCATCGTCCGACATACTTGACTCGCGATATTACGATGCGTCCACCACGACTCCAAGGGATGCACAATTCGATCAGCAAGTTGATGAAAAGCGAGAATCACGTCGGCCCGCGTTTGGATGCTGCTAGGCGTTTTCAACAGGTCGATCTGGTTCTTGAAAGGATCGCGGTAGGCATTGGCTTGAACACGACGTCGACGTGAATAAAGAATAAAGCTAGCCAACGCTAAGCCAACCAATGCTGTTGGTAGTAATAGCCAAGGGCTGGGGAGTGCTATTTCGAGCGACTGACTTGGAGTTGCGTCAATTTCTGGCCTAGGCACTTGGGGTGGCTTTGCGGCAGGCGTTGCATTTATCTCCTTGGCGATCTTCGCAAACCAATTGCTCCAAGAATTAACGCTGTTAGTGTTGAAATTCGTTGTTGGCGGTGAAGATGGTTTCGAAGGATTCGCCGATGGGCTTGGCGGACTTGAGCGATTGGGTTGCTCGGCAGGTGGGCTTCCTTTCGGTTTGGGGAGTTGAGCAGGAGCTTTGACCTCCCCCGACTTGGATGCTTCGCTATTTTCGACCTTGGGCTGCGGCCCTGGAGTTGCAATCGCATTGGATTCCTTGCGGCTAGCTTGGTTCGCTTCTTCGACGATGCGTTGGAGAGTTGGGCCAAATCCTTTCTCATCCAATTGTTTCCGAATAGCCTCGGATGCGTTCTGGCTGGTTTGTGAGTTGGGGGATGTCTCTTTCGATTTTTCGCGTGCTTTCAACTCCGATTCATCGACTTGTTTTAAAAAATCTTCGATGGATTGAGCCATTTCACGCTTCTGTTGTAATCGATCGGTTTTTTGATTTGTGTTTTCATTTTTTGGCTGAGCTAGGGATTGAAATGGATCCTCCTCGGATTGCTCGGGATCGGGTGTTGCATCCCCTGTTGGATTGTCGGATGAATTCCCATTCTTTTCGGTCTGAGTTTGCGAACGAGGTTGGTTTTTTGGCTTTGGACTTTGGGTTGACTGCGGTGGTGTCTTACGTGTTGAGGAAGGTGTTGATGCAGAGGATTTAGATTGATCTTCGTTGTTGCGAGTGTACTGCTCGATCAGTCGCTCGGCTTTCTCACGCACTTCAGGATCAGCCATGGCTTTCGACAATGTCTCCGCCGAAAGTCCATCCAGATTCGGAGCCTTGAAATCCGAAGGCAATTGATCCCCGAATTGTTTGATCAATTCCTGTAATTGCTTGACGTCCGATTCACTGACGTTTGGCGATTGCGTTTGGGGGCTAGGCGATTGCTGCAACGCCTCTGCAAAAGGGGAATCTTGGGAGGCTCGACTGGATGGAATAGGAAGCCAACGTTGAAATCGAGTTTCTGGATGATCGGTTGCTGGCTTGGGCTGGGCATTCAGGCGAAGCGCAGGCGTGCATAGACAAATGAAAAGTAGGAAACGAAATGCCAGCCTATTTTTTCGATGCAGTTTTCTAAGTGGATCTAACATGACTTGCCCTATTTTCCATTGGGATTGATGCTCCATTCTATCCTCTTTGCATTATCCAAAGTAGAGGATCCGTAGGGATGGGTCTCTTGCTTATTTCGCTTGCGGGAATCATACTCTTGCCCATGAATCGATTTCGAAGGGCAAACTTTCCGTTTTATTACTTTACCGGGGCAGACTCGGGCCGTGGGAGTTTTTTCGTTCGCTAATCGAATCGAATAACAAGCTTTCCAACCTCAAGGCCCTCCGCCTTGAGGTTTTTTTTTGCACCGAACGAGCTCGCCTCGTTCTCCTTCCTTTGGAGCAGTCAGTCCCATGATCATCGTGATGGAAAAATCGTCGTTAGATCCACAAATCGAGCATATCGCTAACCAAATCACTGAGTTGGGGCTCAAAGCGCACGTCATCCGGGGTACGGAACGCACCGTCATCGCTGCTGTGGGAGATGAACGCAAAATCAAAGTAGAATCTTTTGAGAGCTTTCCGGGCGTTGCAGAAGTGCTGCCGATCTTGGCGCCCTACAAGATGGCCTCGCGCGAAGTTCGCACAGACCAAACTCAAATCCAAGTGTTAAATTTTAAGGCGGGCAATGGGGCTGTGGGTGTAATGGGCGGTCCCTGTTCCGTAGAAAGCGAGGAGCAAATCGTGTCGTGTGCGCGGGCAGTCAAGGCGAGCGGCGCAACCGCATTGCGAGGAGGGGCCTACAAGCCTCGAACGAGCCCCTATGCGTTCCAAGGAATGAAAGAGGATGGCTTGAAATTACTCGCTCTGGCTCGCCAAGAAACCGGCTTGGCCGTCGTGACCGAAGTCATGAGCCCTGAGGATGTGGAACTGGTCGCGAAGTACGCCGACATCCTGCAGATCGGTGCGAGGAATATGCAAAACTATCGATTGCTGGAAGCCGCCGGGCGTTCTGGACGAGCTGTCCTACTCAAACGAGGGCCAAGCGCAACGATCGAAGAATGGCTTCTTGCGGCCGAATACATCCTCAATGAAGGGAACCCTGACGTGATGCTTTGCGAGCGCGGTATTCGCACCTTCGAAGCGCACACACGCTTCACATTGCCTCTTGCAACCGTCCCTTACTTGCATCGCAAGACGCATTTGCCAGTGATTGTAGACCCGAGTCACGGAACAGGTCATTCGTACTTGGTGACGGACATGGCGGCAGCGAGCGTTGCAGTTGGTGCGGATGGCTTGATCGTGGAGATGCATCCGAATCCCGAGAAGGCATTAAGCGACGGATACCAGTCGCTCGACTTTAGCCAATTCGATGGCATGATGAAACGCTGCAAGGTTATCGCCGACGCGATGGGCAAACAGTTCGGTTAAGGCGCGTCGCTAGTCGTCTTTTTTTTCTTGCTCCCCTCGCCCCGCTTCGGGGAGAGGGGCTGGGGGAGAGGGGCTTGTCTTATTTCGATCCCGCAGTTGGCGCACAAAGCTTTCGATCTCATTCCTTACACGTATTGGATCTTGCGTCACTCGAAAACCAGGGATGCGTAAGACGGAATACCCTAAGCTTCTCAAATAAGCATCACGATCTGCATCGTGCTTCTTGCCCTCTTCCGTCAGATGATCCTGACCATCAACTTCGATGTTCAACTTCAATTCGATACAGACGAAATCGAGCGTATACGGACCGATCGGATATTCTCGCTTGAATTTCGCGCTGAGCATTCGTCCAGCGCGAATCATTTGCCAAACGTCATGACTGAACTCGTTGGCTTGTTTGCGTTGTGAGCGAGCGAACTCAATGCGATCGGGTTGGCGTTCACGGCTGCGTTTAATGCTCATATGCCCCTCTCCCCCAGCCCCTCTCCCCTTCGTACCTCAGGGGCGAGGGGAGCCAGTGAGTCTTTTTTTTCTTG
>CAMBSL010000174.1 GCA_945870455.1 Pirellula staleyi DSM 6068
ATCCGCAATCGAAGCTCTGAGACGATGTACTTCATGAGTTTTGGGGAGAGTTGTTGATGTTGAAGCGTATGTGTTTAGTGGCTTGTTTGATTCTTGTAAGTGTCAATAAATCAGACGCGGATGTCATTACAGGTTGGAATTTCAACAGCGTTATCCCGGACGCTACACTTACAACCGGCACAACTGCGGCTAGTGTCGGCAGCGGAACGGCATCCTTGATAGGTGGCACGTCCGCGACGTTCGCGACGGGTGCCGGCACAATAGGCGGCACAGATAACTCAGGATGGAATGTTACAACCTGGGCGGCTCAAGGGACGGGTTCCGGGACCCGAGGCGTTCAGTTTACGGGAAGCACTGCTGGATTCACAAACATTACGCTTGATATGGATCTTCGAATGTCGGGAACCGTCAGTCGTTTTTTCCAGTTGCAAGCGACTTCAGACGGATCGACCTACAGCGATGTTTCCGGTGGTGTGGCAACAGGACCTACTGTGTTGAACAACAATGCATCAGCAACAATGTCGTCGTCGGGACTGATTCAAATTCAGGCAGCATCTGTTAGTCAACAATTTGCAGAGGGCTTCCGATATACCTTTGCAACGAACTCCCTATTAGAAAACAATGCGAATTTTGGCTTTAGATTGCTTGCCGTGTTTGACCCCGTAAATGGTTCAAATTATGTTTCGTCATTCGCTGGCACGACCGCTGCATACAGTACGGGTGGAACGTTTCGACTCGATAATATCTCGATTAATGGTACTACTGCCGTGCCCGAACCAACCTCCATTGCCCTTCTAAGTGTCGCTGGCGTCGCCGGCTTGGCGGCAAGCTATCGTCGTCGCAAGGCGAAAAAGTCGGCTGCGGAATAGAAACCCGACTGGTACTCACTTTTTTGGCGGAACGGCGAAAGCCATCCGCTGGGTGCCTGATGAACACAGCGGAACCGGATTGCTCTCACCCCCCGGCCGCTACAAAAAAATCTACTGGGGGGCTGGAAGATCGCGTGTTCGAAATCGCAGATACCCGACCAGGAAGCACATGCAGCCAAGCCCGAGCAGCATGGACACATACGACATCGGCCCCAGACTATCCGACCAACTTGCAGGCTTGTTCGATGACGCTTGGTCAGCCACGATGGTCCAAGCCCAGGCGGAAGCTGGCACTCGGTGAACCGCTTGTACAATCCAGTCGGGTTGATAGGCAGATAGAAAACTAAACGGCTTGAGGGCGCTCAGCGACGGCGTCGACTTGGCCAGGATGAATAGCAACAACTGCAACACGTATACGCTGATTACCGCGCCGATGGTGCGCCATCGATACTGATCAAAGGCACTGACCATCGCGCTCAAACCGAGCATCATGAAACCGAGTGAAAACAGATTCATGGTTGGCACCACATAGATGCTTGAATCGACCAATTCCGATAGAGGAACCAAGCTGGTTGTCGATTCGACAAATGGGTTCGCAACACTCCAGTTCACGAACGGGATTTGAATCCCGAGCGAGTCGCGAACGGGCGTCGCATTGGTATGGATTCCCAAGTAAACACCTGCGTATACCAACAAACACAGCAACGCGAGGCCGGTGATCGTGACCAAGGCGTGAGCCCCGTAGACTTGTCCTCGGCTAATGGGCTGTGCAAGCAGCATTTCCATCGTGCCACGCCCCAATTCACCGCTCACCACGTCGGAGCCCCGAGCGATGCTCCATACTAAAATGCATAGAAGCAAGACGGGCTCATCAAACGTGAATCCGATCACGCCGTGGTAAGTAAGAAACTGTTCCAACGGAACCGGTGAGAATTTTTCGAAAGCACGAAACTGTTTCAAAAGGGGTTCGAAACCGCTGAGTTCGAATTGACTGACCGTCCAGATTCGGACCCACGGAAAGAAAAACAGGACAAGAGCACAAGCGCACCAAAGCAACAACGCTTCGGTGACGTATTTCTTTACAAGGATGCGAAACATGTTGGTCCGGTGGAAGAAAGCTACATTCACGGGGTTAAAAAATTGGCTACTGCAGGATCAACATGGCTACGTTGACATAAATCAAAATCCCTAAGATATCGCTAAGACCCGCAACGAACGGATTGCTCATCATGGCGGGATCCAACCCCAACCTTTGGAACAACAGTGGCAGCATGCTCCCTGTGCATGTTCCGCACACCACGACTCCTAAAACGGTGATCGGAATCACCGTCGCAGCATAAATGGATGGTGCCAATACGACCGCACACGCGAACCCGATCAAACCCATGAAACTCCCTAAAAATAAACCCATGAGGGCTTCCCTCTTTAGCACGGTCGACCAATCTCGCCCCCGAACGTCTTTTGTCGTTAACGCGGAAATGACCAGCGATGAGGACTGGCTGCCAGAATTTCCACCGCTACTAATAATCAGTGGAATGAACAGCACTAACCATTCGTAGCGTTCCAGCTCATCACTATAGCTCTTGAGCAAGACCGCTGTCGAAAGTGCCGCGA
The DNA here is from genome assembly GCA_945870455.1 of Pirellula staleyi DSM 6068. Taxonomy (GTDB): domain Bacteria; phylum Planctomycetota; class Planctomycetia; order Pirellulales; family Pirellulaceae; genus JBKCUI01. The sequence goes on from CAMBSL010000174.1 coordinate 2,484, forward strand.
AGAATAGAATGGTTAACCATATTCCTCGCTTCCAAGTAAGCGTAGTCAAAGGCATTCGAATGTACGAATCGCGGAGCGGTTCCACGGCCGCGATACGTTGTACGTCCTCGGTCGCCTCCTCCCGGACCACGTCGATCACGTCGTCGTGTGTGATGATCCCAAGCATGTGACGCTGATCGTCCACGACGGGGATGGCAAGCAAGTTGTAGAACGCAACCTTTTGCGCCACTTGCTCCTGATCATCTTGGACGTTGGCAGTTACCAAATCTCGCTTCATCAGATCCACGAGTTTAGTCTCGGGACGACCGATGGCCGACACGAGGGAACGCGTGCTCACGACTCCTTGCAAATGATTGGTATCATCCGTGACATAGATGTAGTAAATCGTCTCAAGCCGTTCGGCTTGTCGGCTCAATTGATCGAGGGCTTGCCTCAGAGTCAATGACTCCGACAAGCAAGCCGCTTCGGTCGTCATCAATGCTCCCGCCGTTCCTTCAGCAAACGTTTGCAAGCGGCGAATGTCGCGGCGGTCGGTCGCCGGCACCAATGCCAAGATCTGATCGACTCGATCGGTCGCTACCTCACGCAGCAAATCGACGGCGTCGTCGGCGGGCAAATGCGTGACCAGCGAGGCCACTTGCTTTTCATCCTGGGTGGCAAGCAGTTCAACTTGTCGGTCCCAGTCAAAATATTGAAATATTTCTGCTTGAAGACCGTGGTCAGCGTGTTGCAGCACTTCCCAAGTTTCCGTGTTTTCGAGTCCTTCCATGAACTCGGCGGTACGGGCTGGATGCAGGGCGATGCAAAACTCGCGCAGTTCCTCGGATTGCCTATCGGCAAGCATCTCTCGAAGTTCAGGCAGGAACAGCGTATTGATCATGAATGTGGTCGGCGATATTCCCTTGCTGGTCGATTTCTTCGGATAGCGGAACGAATAGTTTGCCCCCCTGGCTCTGAACTCGGCTCGGGGAGAGGATCCCTATTCGTGTTGCACAGACTCCCATTATCATCGAATGGGACTTTCCTACCATCGGTCAAAGGAGAATTAGTCTGGCAACCGTCTGGCTACCGCTCACCTAATAGGAACATCCTGCTCGGATCACAAAACTATTTGCCAGATCAAGATTGCCCGGTGTTTGTATCCGATAGATCAATTCTTGATTGAATGCATAACCGAATTCAACGAATCCCAGTCGTAGACCATTTCGAATTTGCTCGGACCTGCCGAACTCGAAACCCATCATGACTCGAATGTTGTTGAGGTCAATTTGATCCGGGGTACCGTCCGGATTGTTGAGATCAATTTGGTCCGGGGAATTGTAGGGATTTAGGATGGTCCATGATCCACCGCCATAGTAACCGAACAAATACCACCATACGTCTGTATTTCCGTAGGTTGAACAGTAATGCGATAGCTTCGGTTCTGGGAAGAACAGGTCCAAACGCGTGTTAGGAGTTGGAAAACAAAGAACACCCCCTATAGGCAACAACTTGTATTTCACTCGGTCAAGGTAGGCAACACCTAACCGCAACGAGGTCGTGGGCGTCAAGCGAACCCGTCCCATCGCCTTGCCCTGATAGCGAATGCTTTCCTCGTCGATGGCATCGAAAGCGGAAAACACACCAATTCGGACGCCAAGATCGACTCCAAACGTTTTTTCGGGGTTGGAGCCCCAGCCTGAGTCCAGAAAGGCGCTGAAGGCTGAGCCAGGTAGATTGAACCCCGTCGCTGAAGGACCGTCCCAAACATGATGCGAATAGGAAGGGATAATATAAAGCGGACTTCCACTGCCCAAAAAATTAGGACAGGCAAAAACGAGCGAGACATCCGTGTCAAGGATCTGAATCGAGTCGGGTGATTTGCCGTCGAAATTGTCATTGCCGGTAAGCCAAGTCTGTTGGAATCGAGGTCCTTGGCACAATCGAACAACCTCATTCGTGGTCGTAGTCATCGTAGTTGCCGTGGTGTCCCACCAATTGGTAGGCGGCTGACCATACATGCCTTGACCATACATCCCTGGAACCATCACGTTAGGGGTCGAGTTAGGATACACGCCGGGCGGATACACGCCGGGCGGATACATGCCAGGTGGGTATGTGCTGGGCGGATATGTGCCGGTTGAGAATGTACTGGGTGGGTATGTTGTGGGCGGGTAAGTTGTGGGTGGGTATGTTGGGGCACCGTACGTTGGGGCACCGTACGTTGGGGCACCGTACGTTGGGGCACCATACGTTGGGGCACCATACGTTGGAGGCGGAGCTTGGTAAGGACTTTGAAAATAGGATGTCTGGGAGCCAAAAGTTTGGGGAGGCGGAGTCAGGCCGTACCCACCTGGTGGTGCTGTCGTACCCCCCGTAGGGTAGCTACCAGTTGGAGGGGAGTAGTTGCTAGTCGGCAGTTGAACAACGGTTTGGCCCAAGCAAATCGATGACGCGATTCCAACCAACGCTTGGACTAGTAACCGAATAGTTTGTTGAAACAGATGTGCATTCACGAAGCAATTCCAAGTTTTTCGAACCGTCAGCCCCTTGTCACTAGGCATTCCATCCGTTGAATACAGTTTTTTGAGTGCTACGGTCAAGTTTCCTTGAATGAATTTCAATGGAATTTTGCAAATAGTTTGAATTTGTTGGGATTACTGTTCGCAACTCACTTCGGAATTCACCGGGCGACTAGTGCCGCTCCGCTACAAAAACACTTGGAATATCCCGATCCGACGCGAGAGCGAGGGACTGTGCCTCGCTTATGCGTCGGGTTAAGATTGGCAGTTTTTCTACCTGTCGCTCGCCTTTATGGTACGGCCTCAATGGCACAGAAAGTGATGACGAAAGATGCGTCTAGGATCAACGAATGTTCTCACAGCAAATCCTGGTGCGCTCGCCTGTTTGCTTCTGGCGTTTTGCTTCACAACCTCCAGTCGAGCACAGTTTGAATCGTGCGATGTGGTCGTTTACGGTTCGACTCCGGCGGGTATCGTCGCCGCCATTCAGTTGCGTGAACTCGGTCGCAACGTTTTGCTATTGGAACCGAGCGGACACTTGGGAGGCATGACGACGGGCGGCTTAGGGGCAACCGACATAGGAAACAAACAGGTCATCGGAGGCATGGCTCGCGAGTTCTATCAAAGGGTCCTACGTTACTATGAGTCCGAATCTGCATGGCGATTCCAGAAACGCAACGATTACAAAGGCGCTCATCAAAAACCTGGTGAGACTAGCCAATGGACGTTTGAACCGCGGGCCGCTGACAGTATTTATCGCAATTGGATCGAGACGAGCAAAGTCGAACTGCGTTTAAACACTCCTCTCGACCGAAGCAAGTCGCTCGACAAGACATCGCAACGAATCATGAAGATTCCGTTGATGGGTGGAAAGTGGATCGCCGCTGAGTACTTTATCGATGCGTCCTATGAGGGAGACTTGATGGCGATGGCCGAGGTCAGCTATACGATCGGCCGAGAAGCAAACGCGATGTACTCGGAAACACTCAATGGGGTTCAGTTTGCCCAATCCAAAAAGCATCAATTTTTCCCTGCGGTCTCTCCCTACCGAACGGCGCACGACCCTAAAAGTGGACTTCTGCCAGGCATCAGCAACGAACCTCAGAAGCCAGACGGTTCGATGGATTCACATGTGCAGGCGTATTGTTTGCGAATGACTCTGACCGATTCTCCAGAGAACCGAATCCCCTTCGAAAAACCGACCGGCTATCGCGAAGAAGACTTCGAACTGTTGTTCCGGAATTTTGAAGCGGGCTTGCGGCAAATTCCTTGGCACAGCATCGGCATGCCAAATCGCAAGACAGACACCAACAACAATACCGGCTTCTCAACCGACTTCATCGGCATGAGTGACCGCTGGCCAGAAGCCAGCGACGCCGATCGTAAAGATCTCTATCAACAACATTTGCGCTACCAGCAAGGACTCTGCTGGACACTCGCCAATCACCAGCGTGTACCCACGGACATTCGAGCGGAGGCTGCAAAATGGGGACTAAGCCGCGACGAATTTATGCAAAACAGAGGATGGTCGCCACAACTGTATGTCCGCGAGGCGCGTCGCATGATCGGTGCAGCAGTCATGAACGAACAGCATTGTCGCGGAACACAACGCGTGGACGACAGCGTCGGCATGGCGGCTTACACCATGGATTCACACAACGTTCAACGAATTGTCGGCGTAGACGGATTTGTTCAAAATGAAGGAGATGTACAAGTGGGCGGATTCCCCCCTTTCGCAATAAGTTACCGAAGTATTGTTCCAAAACGCGAACAATGTACGAACCTCGTTGTGCCGGTCTGCCTATCCGCCTCACACATTGCGTATGGCTCCATTCGTATGGAACCCGTTTTCATGGTGCTTGGGCAAAGCGCGGCAGATGCAATTCACCTTGCGATGAAGAATCAACAGGCGATCCAAGACGTTCAATATGAGGAGCTAAAGACATTGTTGGATTCCCAAGGGCAAGTGCTAAGCTACGCCAAAAAGGAGTAACTTGGGCTCGTTGAACTAAGTTGCACGACGCTCCGCCGTCGTGATTCTTGCGACTCGGAGCGTCGCACAACGAAGGGCGTCGCACAACGAAGGGCGTTGCACAACGAAGGACGCAATCGATTACCTCATAGGCCCTTGCCTTGCACCAAGATCAACGTCCCCTTGGTCGCATGCAATGCGAACGACTCGACGACTCCTCCAGGCCAGGTGACTTCGATTTGATCCACAGAGGCGGCCGTGCCTAATCCGAAATGTAGAATCGTGCCATAATGACTCTGATAGCCTCGTCCCGCATGAACCATCGCAACCTGCTTCTGGCCTCCGGCCGAAATTTGAACTTTCGCACCAACTGCATCGCGATTGACAAGCGTGCCAACCAGCCGAATATCGATCCAGGATGCGAGAGCTGGCGAGCGATTCTCGAGATACGTAGGTCTGGCATTGGCATTCAGTAGGATGCAGTCGATATCGCCGTCTTGATCTAGGTCACCAAACGCCGCACCTCGACTGCTTTCCACGACTTCCAGCCCTGGGCCGGAAGATTTGGAAACATCGCTGAATCGCCCACGACCATCGTTAGCCATCAGCGTGTTCGCGACTCGGTATGCGCTTCGATCGTCAATGCTCTTAATGTTTTTTAAGAAATGGCCATTTGCAAAGAAGACATCGAGATCGCGATCGTTGTCGAAATCCACCAGACCAACACCCCAGTTTGTGTGCGCGAAAACTTCTCTCCCCACACGTGTGCGACGGCTGACGTCTTCGAACAAACCACTCCCTAAATTCCGATAAAGCACAGGCAACTGTTGGGTGTAATTCGTAATGAGTAGGTCGATCTGACCATCGTTGTCGTAGTCCCCCGCTTCAACCCCCATGCTTCCGTTCGCATTTCCGTTGACATCGAACGCCAAGCCCGCATGCAACGCTCGATCCTCAAACTTCCCCGATCCATCATTCACAAAGAACTGGTTGAGATTGGCGTCGCTGCAAACAAAAATGTCTGCATCGTTGTCTCCATCCAAGTCACCGCATACCACACCCATGCTCGGACCTGGAAATCTCGAAATCCCCGACGTTTCGCTTACATCCGAAAAGGTTCCATCCCCAAGACTACGATACAAAGTGTCAATGGATGGATTGAAATCTTTTGGACCTGGCGGATATGGAAAAGACTTTGGAGCAACTTCGTTGTACCTTTCTATGGAAAAGTCTACGTATTGGCTCACAAACAAGTCTAGAAACCCGTCGTTGTCGATATCCAAACAAGCGATCCCAGCTCCAAACGGCGTTGTTCTTTTGGATTCACTCGCTTCCAGATAGACGCGTTGAAACGTCCCATCTCCATTGTTGATGTAGAGCTCGGTAGCCCCAAAATTGCTGGTTGCTAAATCTTGATCGCCATCATTGTCGATATCCGCCGCTACGACTCCTAACGCAAACCCGCCACTTCGAACACCTGCAGCGTCCGTCACGTCGGCAAAGCTGCCGTCTCCTTGGTTCCGATACAACGTGTTTCCGCATGGATAAAGTCTCTGCGCGGGCTGTTTCGGACTTGGAAAAAGCTCGGACGAGCCAAGCAAATAGACATCTGTCCACCCATCTCCGTCGTAGTCAAAAAGCGCCAATCCAGTCACCATCAAGGCTGGAAGGTACGGCTCTTTGCTTCCTCCGTCGAAGTGGGGTACCGTTAATCCAGCAAGATTGGCACTATCCACGAAATAAAAAGGAGACTGGGCTCTAAGCTCCGTAAAACCAATTGCGGCGATTATAAATAAACTGCAATAGCACAATAACGAAATTCTATGTTTCATCGATCGGTTTCAGTTAGACGCCTTAGCTCCCCCCCTTGGCTCCATGAACTCAAATACCGGCAACTGCCTCAACCTCGTTATTCTAACAAGATTCATAGGGATTGGTGACATTCTCTGAATTTCCCACCCCAGCAAATGGCCGCGTTACATCCAAGTAGACTTGGTGGCTGGCCAGCGGTGGAATAGGATAGAACGCCTTAGGAACTGGACGCGATTGGAAAGCTAGAGATGAATAAACGAAAATCCCCTCGGAGCACAATTTCCCAAACGGCAAGTCGTTCGAGCGCAAGCCGGTCTGCCGCTCTCGCTGGCGTAAGTTTGGCCTTGGTCGCCATCGTCTTGACGGGTGTCTATTTTTGGCCCGATTTCAGCGAGCCTTTGTCCGATGAGAATAAAAAAGCGGGTAATTCGAATCCGATTAGCGATCGATCCTCGGGTGAGCCCGCAAGGTCACAGGTCCCATTGCCGTCGATCGTGTTACCGACCGAACCAATCGCATTCGAAACGAAAGAAGAGCAAGAACGACTGTTAGCTTGTTTAGATATTGGGCTTCGGGACTTCCCAAACGATGCTCAATTGTTGCACGCAGCAGCCTTGACCTATGGCGAACTTCTGCAAACCGAGAAAGCCATTTCCTACTTCGATCGCGCGTTAGTTGCTGATCCTCGAAACTTGGACGTCATCGTTCGCCGAGGAGATCTATTGCGCCAGGTGGGTCGCGACGACGATGTCTGTCGAGACTTGCAGAAAGCCTATGACGACGGCATGGATGCATTGCCGTTGCTAACAGCCCTCGGTAATGCCTACACGCAGGTCGGTCAACCCGAGGACGCTCAAGAGATTTTGGAGAAAGGTCTCACTCGATTTCCTAAGGATGGTGCCCTGCGTCTAAGTCTCGCGCAAGCTCAACTGCAACTCGAAAAATTCGACGCAGCCGAAGAGAATGCTCGGGCTGCGATCTCGCTAGGTAATACCGATCGTGCAACCTATTTGGTTTTGTCGACCGCATTGTTGCGACGGGGCGCGAGCGAAGAAGCACAGACCATTCGAAGTAAAATGGCACCAACCTCCACTCCAGAAAAACAAACAGACGAAAAGTATCACGACTCGTTTAGAGGATTTGCAAGCCATACCTACGAAATGATCGCCGGAGTCTACGCAAGCCACAATCGATTGCAAAATGCCAGCGAGGCGCTCACGCGATCGCTGGAACTGGATCCCAAATCAATCGTCGGGACGACCATGCTGGCCGATCTTTGCCGACGAAATGGACGGCTCAAGGATTGCGTTCTTGTTCAGGAACGACTGCTCCAACTTCAGCCTGAAAACCCAGTCAACCATACGAATTTAGCTAGTTTATTGGTCGCAACAGGGGATGTCGTTCACGCCGAACGGGTGCTCCGCAATGGGGCTCGAGTGGATAGCATTGGCTTTGTGAACATGCAACTCGCCCGCTTCCTGCTCGCGACCGATCGCAGCCAAGAGGCCGCGAAATTCGCAAAGCAAGCTGTCGACAAACAAGGAAACGTCGATGCGTATCTACTTTGGATTTCCGCATTAAAAGCCAACGGCGACATGGCATCCGCGATGGCCGCGTACAAACAAGCCATCAAGATTGCACCCGACGACCCGCAGCTAACGCAATTCAAATTTTGATCGGGAGAACGGGAGAATTCGTTATGCAGTGGTTCGTTAGGCAGTGGTTCGTTAGGCAGTGGCAGAAAAGACCCGTTTTGGAGTTGGGGCTATTTGTGCTTTGCATTTGGATCCCAACTCCAATGGTGAGCGGCCAAACCAAATTCGGAGCGAAGATTGCCGACGTAGTGGCTGCGGAATGTGGAATCGATTTCAACCATACTGACGGGCAAAGTGGCAAACGCTACATGGTCGAAACGGTTACCGGATCCTTAGCACTATTTGATTATGACAACGATGGTCTGGTCGACATCTATTTCGTAGATGGTGCACCCCTGCCAGGCTCAAATCTTGACTACGTGCCGTCCAATCGACTTTATCGCAACCTTGGTGATTGGCGGTTCGTTGACGTCACCAAACAAAGCGGACTCGGCGACACAGGTTACGGAATGGGAGTTGTGGTTGGGGACTATGACCAAGATGGGGACGCCGACGTTTTCCTGAGCAACTTCGGGCACAATGCATTTTATGTCAATCATGGGGACGGAACGTTTTCGGAACAAGCGTCGACTTGTGGGATATTGGGAAAAATTCGTGTGGGAGCAGGAAACAGCTTCTTCGATATGGACAATGACGGCGATCTCGATCTCTATTGCGCGAGTTATGTTCATTTCCAGTACGATGAGCACAAGGTTCGCATCATCAATGGCTACGAATTTCATACGGGCCCCAATGACTACCGACCTGCTGCCGACTTCCTTTACCGAAACGATGGCGATGGCAAATTTACGGATGTATCCGAATCGTCCGGTATTACCAAGCAAATCGCACCTGGAATGGGCGTGCTCGCCGCAGACTTCGACGACGACAACGACATTGACCTTTTTGTTGCAAATGATCAACAGCCAAACTTCCTGTTGACCAACGATGGAACGGGCCACTTTCAATTCGATGAGTTGCTGGCAGGTGTCGCTTTTGACCGCACGGGTAAGGCGAACGGCAACATGGGCGTCGAGTGCGCAGACTTAGACGGCGACTTGCAACTCGACTTGATAACAACGACCTACCAGGAAGAAATGCCCGTTTACTATCGACGCAACCAACCTGGGCTTTTCACGGATGCAACGAACCTTGCTCGACTCGACACGACTCTGACCGCGCATGTCACCTGGGGAGTTGGCGCAGTGGATTTCGACAATGATGGAGATCGCGATCTGTTTTTCGCATGCGGGCACTTCCTCGATAATATTCGATTCATTGACGATCGAACGAGTGTCAAGGTCGCCAACTATCTGTTGGTCAACGACGGCAAAGGTCGGTTTCGCAACGCATCCAAAGAAGCGGGTAGTGCTTTGCAAGTGGTCGAGAGCAGTCGGGGAGCCGGATTCGATGATCTCGACAACGATGGTGATGTTGACCTTGTGGTCCTCAACGTAAACGCAGCACCTAGCTTAGGGCGTACGGAGTCCAGCACCGGCAATGATCGGCTGTCGATTAGACTCATCGGAACGACAGGCAATCGAGATGCGGTGGGGAGTACCGTTTGGGTGACTACCGCGTCTGGCAAGAAGCAAGTGCAGGCTGCGATCGCGGGCAGAGGTTACGAAAGCCACTACGGAAGTCGTCTCTACTTTGGGAGCGGCGAAGATAAGATGGCGACCATTGA